>JAQWSU010000030.1:0-300000 GCA_029243025.1 Pirellulaceae bacterium
TCGTATGTTTCGGAAGATCTGATAACAGGCGAGAATCTTGACAACAGGGGCCTCAGCAGGCTGTCTCGAAGTATGGAAAAGCATGGTTTGCTTGTTCTTGGATTCGACCCTGACACGATAGAAGATTACCTCGCGAAGTTCGGGCTGGTGACGCTTGATCATCGACGTCCGCAAGAGTTTAAGCAGCGGTATGTCATTCAGCAGGCACTCGGTCGTGACGTGATCGAAGTTGAACGCTTCGTCCTGGCCCAGGTCAACGAATGTACTGCTGCCGATCTGGTAGCTTCTTGAACTTTGATTCAATCATACCAGGGTCGCCTTTGTTCACAGAATCGGCTCAACTGTGATAAAAAAACGCCACACGGACCCGATGTGAATCCGTGTGGCCGCAAAATTGCGTGGGGGGCCGATCAATGGAGCATCCGGTTAGACATCACTCGCATCCGGGACTTCGAATCCAGCGTTGTTGGGATCTTTCAGTAACGCATTCGCTGCATCCGCATGATCTCCCGTGTGTTGCTCGGTGGCTGGATCGAAGGTAAGCCAAGGACCGACGACGTATTCGTTTCCATCCTCCGGAATGCCAACTCCGTCTCGCATCACTTCGTGCAATCGCCCGAAATGATCGTGAGCTTCGGCATTGTCGCCGAATCGACCTGCCTTTGCGTTGAACGGTACGGATTCGCCCAACCGATAGGAATTGTTCATCAGATGGCCAAGCACGCAACCATAATGGGCATCCTTGGCATTACCGTTGGCCATTTGAGGGTCGCCTGCACGGCAGGCTGCGATGAAGCTGCCCCAATTTCCACCCGGAGTTACTTTGCCTTTCGGCACGGAAATAGCTTGACCTTCACTACTGCCTTTCGGGTAGTACTTGCCACGAATAATTTTCCCGCCATCTTCAAAGTAGTACTCGTTTTCAACTTGTCGTTGATAACCGTCATAGTTCACATTGCGCACGTTGAAGAACGCATATTGTCCATTGGGATATTCGGCCAAGCCAAACATCGTGTTCGGAGTTTCGCCTTGGTCGTTCCACTTGAACCGTCCACCAATTGCCATGGCCCGAACGGGATGAGTTAAGTCATCATCGAGAGCCCAGCGGGCGACGTCCAATTGATGGGTGCCCTGATTGTTGAGGTCTCCGTTTCCAGTCTTCCAGAACCAATGCCAATCGTAATGGACAAAGTTGTCATGGTATTGATCGATGACGGCTGGACCTTTCCAAAGGTTCCAGTCGAGGTTGCTAGGAGGCGTTCCGGCTTGGTCGATTCCGATGCCGCCGCGAGGTTTGCAGCAGTAGCCGTAGGAGACCTTAAGCTTGCCGAACTGACCATCCTTGATCGCTTCGTGTAAGCCGGCGATTCCGGCATCACTACGCCGTTGTGTTCCGTGCTGTACAACCACGCCGTATTTCTCTTGTGCGGCAACTGCGACGCCCCCTTCGGTAACGTCGTGACTCATTGGCTTTTCGACGTAGACGTGCTTGCCATGCTGGGCGCCCCAAATGGTCATTAGCGAATGCCAGTGATTTGGCGTTGCAATCGAGATTGCATCAATGGTCTTGTCTTCCAGGGCTCGACGAACATCCGTCGCACCTTGGCATTTCGCTTGACCTTCGTTACGTGCGTGGATCTTGGCGAGCGTGTTGTTCAAGACATTCCGGTCTGGATCGACGACGTACGCAATTTCGACATTGTTCTGGCCGGACCAACCACCGATGTGACTTTTGCCCCGTCCGTTCAGCCCGATGACAGCAATGCGTAAACGGTCGTTTGCACCATTGATATTGCCGGAAGCACGTGTCCCTGTGATGAGCAAGGATGCGCCGACAGCTGAACTCGTCTTGAGAAAGCGGCGACGGGTAGGTTTTGACATGATCACCCTCTTGACTAGGCTTGTGTGAAACGGGCTTGTGTGAAACGGGCAGGAACGGATCGACAGAAGTCGCCGTCCACCGTGATTCTAAACAATTTCGCTGCTCGTGCGATGTGAAAATCAGGTCAAACTCCTGCTAAAATCAACGATTTGACCTGACCGTGTCCGAATGGGATCTTTTTAAATCTGCTCGCTGGCCGCAGATTTGGCTTCTTCGTCGCTGGGAGTCATATCAACACCCACACGTAGCTCATGATGGCCTCCCCCGACAAAGATGCCTTGGATAGGGGACACGTCATCGTAATCGCGCCCCCAAGCAACGCAGATATGGGAGTCGCCTGACAACAAGTTGTTGGTTGGATCTAGATCGATCCAGCCACAGTCGCCGCAATAAACCGAGCACCAGGCGTGCGAAGCGTCGGCGCCAACCAGCCTGGATTGACCCGCCGGTGGCGTTGTCCGAACGTAGCCGCTCACATAGCGTGCTGGGAGGTCAAGTGATCGCAAGCAAGCGATGGCCAAATGGGCAAAGTCTTGACAAACGCCTCGACGTAATCGGAATGCTTCATCCACCGTCGTGTGAATCGTCGTGGCTTGCTGATCAAACGTGAAGTCGTTATGAATGCGCTGATTGAGCTCTCGTATCGCTTCCAGAATGGGCCGATTGGCCGGAAAGCTTTGTTGTGCATAAGATCGGATTGGTTCACTGATTTGCACCCGAGCCGATGGCAGCAGCAAGGGGAAATGGCGTAAGCTGCTGAAACGGCGTGTCTCTCGTGCTTGAGCACGAATGACTTCCCAAGCCTCGGATTGCATCTCATCAAAATTCGGTGATGGAGATACTTCGACATGACTTGTCGAAGTCACTTCGAAGGCTCGATAAGCGCCATGGATCGAAAAGTAATCGACGAGATTTCCGAAGTAGTCGGTTTGGCGAGTAATCAGCTTGGGAGGCGGATTGAGAACAAGCCGATAATCGTGGCAGCGCTGACGGTCGGTTTCTCGCGGAGCCAAATGGAGCCGATTGTGACAGACCGCTACCGTCTCGGAGTAACGATACGACGTCGTGTGGGTAACCGAATAGTTCATCAACGTGACTCAGAGGCGATGCTGTGTGGGGCCCGCATGGAAAAAATACTTGTGGGAAATCACGTTCGACAATTCTGGCAATGTGACTTCTGCGATCGTCAAGAGATTGATCAACGGATTGGACGCTTCATACTTGAGTGGCTGTAAGCTCGACAAAAGATCCATGTTTCGTAAATGGTTGAGAATGCCATCCGCTAAACTCTGCTCCGTGCGGTGAGTATCTTCCTGGCCAATTGAAGGTAGATCGCTGACGTGTGTTGCGCAAAGAGCTAATTGATAGGCCAATGAGCGCGGATTGGATTCATCCTGGAGAAGTAAGTCGAGTACGGGGCCCCATTCGACACGTGTATGGTACCGTGAACGATAGGTCATCACTCCATCAAAGATCTCAAGCAGTGCTTCGAGTGCTTGATAATTTGGCTGCTGATCTTGTTCGACAACGGTCCGAATGATGGAACTAATTTGCATCGAACGCTCCAAGCGTCGTCCCAGATCCAAAAATCGCCAAGCGTGGGTGCGCGTCATGCTTTCAGAAACGTGTCCGCCGAAGGCTGCGAGTTGCAGCAACAGCGTTTCCAGTTGGTCGAGTACAGGCAGCAAGCTCTGGCTTTCTGAGTCTGGCCATGAGTCCACATTCATTTGACGAATAATCCGCCAGGTGTCGATCGACATCAAGTCGCGAACAGTGGAACTCAAGAAGACCAGTTCTGAAACGGTTGACCGCATCGTGCCGGGTTGCTGGTCGTCAAACACGGCAGCTGGCAGGGCATTTTCGATGGCCGGTAGTTGATCTTTGATCGCGTCGACAACGAAGCCCGGTTCGATTTGTCCTCGTTCCGCAAGAATACGCAATAAGACGGGCAGCTCCGGAAGTTCATCCGTGTCCTCTTCCCGAGTCAACCGCAAGGTGACTGCTCGTAATAATTTGCCAGAGATTTCTGCTCGAACCGCGTGTCGTCCCAACCAATAGAAATGCTCTGCCGCTCGGCTTGGCAAGTCCACGCCGCCACGCCGCAATTTCAAATCATCGCCCGCAGTCCGCAGCAAAGTGACCTGCGTCACCGGGCCGTCTGCCAACACCCAGGTGTCTTTGCTATGTTCTCCGGCAAGTAGCGATCGATCCAGTGGCGTGAGTGAGCTTGAAACGCGGCTAAGTGCTCCCGGCATGATCGTGTAGTCATCATCATCCGCTACCGCGAAGCTGCGGAGTGCGATGAACGATTGGTGGAATTGGCTGTTCGCCCAAACAGGGACCGACGATCGCACCACTCGTTCTTGTGCCACGAATGCGGCAGGGTCTCGGAGAATCAGTTTCCGCAACCTGTCAGGGTCCATCTCTGACAGTCGTCGGGCTTGGGTTTGTGCCAGACCGCGACGACGGTAGGCAGGTTTGACGCTCAGTTGATCGAGTTGATCCAGGACATGTTTAAGAGAATTCGGATCACCACACCAGAAGGTTTCCACGCCCGGCATTGCCAGGGGTTCACCCAATAATGCAAGGCAAATTTGCGGTAGAAACGCCATGAAGATCGGCGACTCGACCAAACCAGATCCAAGTGAATTGGCAATCGCAACCTGACCGCTGTGCCAGGATTGCACGAGGCCTGCCACGCCAAATGAGGCCGTTGTGGATAATTCCAGAGGATCGCATTCTTCACTGTTTGGGCGTCGGATCAGAACGTCGACGGGTGACAGACCTCCGAGTGTTTTCAAGTGGAGGCGTTGATCGCGAATGGCCAAATCACCCGCTTCTGCTAAGGTATAGCCCAGGTAGCGTGCTAAAAATGCTTCCTCGAGATAGTTGTCGCTGCCAGCCGCTTGGCTTAGCAAAATCACACGCGCGTCGGCGCCTCGTTGACTCAGTCGCGTCATTTGACGCCGGACAGCGAGGAAAAATGGTGCTAAACGTTCCACTTGGCAAGCATGGATCACGTCCGGCAAAATGCGGGAAGAAGCGATGCGGTTTTGCAAGGCAAAGCCAGCGCCGGATGGCGCCTCACAGCGATCTGCAACCACCCACCAGATTCCATCCGGAGATCTTGCCAAGTCGGCGGCGTAAAAGTGCAGTAATCGTTCTTCTGCTGGTCTCGCCTCGCAATAAGGCAACTGGAATCCTGGATGTCGAAAAACGACTTCGGGAGGTAAGATGTTCCCTGTTAATAATCGCTGGGGACCATACAAATCACGCAAAGTCAGATCGAGCAATCTGGCTCTTTGCTGGAGCGCCGACGAAACGGTTTTCCATTCGTCATTAGCAATCATGAGTGGAAGCGCGTCGAGTGTCCAAGGGTGATCCCCGTGCGTGGGACGAGTGGCAGGTTCTGGGTGCGCTAAACTATTCTCTCGTAGCAGCCGTTGAGCTTGCGACCAGCGACGACCAAAGTCTTCGGCAGTCAGGCCTGCACTTGACTCGATAAATCGTTTCCAGTGGGGGCGGAGTCCACCCCTTGTGTCTATGATCTCATCGTACGATCCCGGCGCGCTGGTGTAGCCCGGGAATGGGGCTTGCTGGGTGAACTGTTTTAAGGCAGACACAATAACATCCGACCTGCGGAATGCATTAAATAGGGAGGACAGCTGGCTGGCAAGAAATTGCCAAGCGTTGTCATTATCGGCATGCCGCCTGCTCGAGGGTCAATCCGTCTTTTTTCCTCGTGAGCTCCTCTTGACGGAACGACTAGGGGGCCACCGTGTTGCGTCCCATCCAAGTTTGGTGATTAATGCCGATTTCTCGGTGGAAATTAGGGGAAACGGCCACCCAACCGCAAGGGCTGATCTCCTCTTGCAATCGGCTGGTGGAAACAATCCAAACGGAGCGGTCGAGCCGATTGAAACGAGAATTTGGAAAGTGCAAAGTGAATCAAGGATTTGCCAAACAAGAAGTGATCTGCGAAATCGACCTGGTCGGCAAACTGATCGGAAGCTTTGTGTGCTGCGCGAATCTTATTTTGACATTAAGCTTCGATGAGGATGGATGGGGGCGACGGACGAGCAGCCCGATATGAGTTACTGGCGGTTGACTTGGCTGACACAACGTGACAGATAGCTTCGAGCTTGATTGATTTCCTCTGAAACCTCTTGCGTGGTTGGTAGAATTGGGATGCCGCGCGGGACCGGATGCATGAAAATCTCGGTCCAACCGTCGTATTGAATATCTCGAAGAGCTGCCACGATAGGTTGGAAGTCCAGTTTGCCGCGCCCCGGCATCTGCAGTAATTCGTCTGCTTTGGGTAGCTTTTTCATGCAGCCTTTTCCGTGTTGCCAAGCTTGGAAAAAGGCCAGATGCCTCTTGCCCAAATGCCGGATCAGCGAACCGATCAGATTTGGATCCTGAGGAAGATGGTACGGCGCCATCGCGAGACCAAGATGAGGTGATTTGGCGTAATCCGCAAAGTAACGGAGGGAGTCGGGTGAGCTGAGTAAGTTTCCGCTATGATTTTCGATGCCGATCACCACATCGTGCGCTTCTGCGATGGCAACATGCGGTTTCATGCTTTCGACAAACTTTGCGACACGTTTCTTTAAGCTGTCACCGGTTTGTTGCTGTGCACCGCATACGATCAACTTACCGTCAAAATCTCGGAGAAGCTCAATTTCACTCGCTAAACGATAGGGGCCTAAATCGTATCTTGTGAGCATGCCGAGTTTGAGATTGTGCTTCTGGAGCATTTGCTGGAACTTTAATCTGCCCATCGATTCCATTTGCTCTCGATGATCAGCATGGGGGCGGGGCCAAAGATCGATGTAATTTGCTCCGATTACTTTGGCTTGTTGGCTAACCACCGGTAGCGGCGTTGTGCCGTACATCGGCGATCCCAAGATATATTTCAATGAGAATGGCTTAGTGGGAGCGATTGTTTCAGCTGCTTGTGATGCATGGGAAAGAGCAGTCAAGCAAGTTACCGTTGTGCCGATGGCCTGCTGGCCAAATTGTCGCCGAGTTCGTTGGGCCGTTGTTGGGTTCATCGAGGATTTCCAGTTTTGCTCGTGATCAGACCTTGCCGAATGGCATTTTAGCTGCGGGCAGTGCGTCTAAAGCTGCGGTAAGGATTGCCTAGTCGTGTCCAGAAAGTCGGAACCTTATGCTCACGGTTCTTTGAGTAGCCATATTTGTAGACCTCATAGCCCTTGGTAAGCAAGTGAAATTTTTTTCTAGAAACAGGCGAAATAAGAAACGAATTGGATTACCTTTGGTCAAGAAATACAAAAGCAATTTACCCCTACAGATTTTGGATCGAAAAACAGCCGTTTCGAAAAAATATCGGTATAGCTACAGCCGGATCCCCAAAGCTGCAAATTCCACCGTGGTAGCGACGCTTTTCAAAGGTGAAACAGGCCGAGTTGCCTCCGATGCTGATTAAAGTCAAAGGAAGATATTTCAAATCCTTATCTGACTTGAATGAACAAGACATCGACTCTCTTGACGAGTTTTTTAAGTTTACGGTTGTCAGAAATCCAATCGCGCGCGTTAGATCTGCGTACCTCGATAAAATCGCCCGCTCTCCTGCTCGAAAAGCGAAATAAGTTCGACGAAAACAGGGACTCTCAAAGAATGAGCCAGTTAGTTTTGACATGTTCTTAGACTACTTAGAATGTGGCGGAATAATTGAGAATGGACATTGGTCTTTGCAAAAAGACTTGCTGTTTTTCCCCGTTGAACAGTATGAAGTGATTTGTAAGGTGGAGAATTTACAGGCTGATCTAAGTTTAGTTTTTGCACGAATCTATGGGGAAGATCGTGAACTCATTAAAGCAGACAAGCATAAGACTAATCACAATGAGTTAATTTTATCTTCCGACCAAAAGAAACGAATACATAAGATTTATCAGGAAGATTTTGAGTTGTTTGGATATCCGCTTTCTGTAGGCGATGACTAACCAAGGTCGAATTCAAGTTGGCCATCTGAGCAATCGGTTTAGCGGGAACACGGGTGTTTATCTAGTTGCGAGGAATGTTCCATTTTCATTGGAACCGTGTTTTACGCGGAGTCGACCTGCTCGTTGTACGCATCAAGTATCCAATAAGATCTCTCCCTAAGAAACTGGTTGCGCAATGTCTCTAATTGATTGCCAAGCCGTTGGCTCGCCCGGTTTTCCTGAGTGGAGGCCATGCGCTCAATGACGACTCAGCCCTGTCGTTTTCAACGATCGTTGTGTGGAAATGATCGTTGTGTGAAAAACAGTGTTTGATGTCTCAGTGTTTGATGTCTCAGTGTTTGATGTCTCAGTGTTTGATGTCTCAGTGTTTGATGTCTCAGTGTTTGATGTCTCAGTGCAATGGTCCTTTTGTTTAGCGAAACCCCTACGGGCGGCTCATTTCCTTGGCGATTAGTCGTATTCGATTCATGTTTCTACCGAGCGGATCGTTTACAATAACAATCATCTGGCCGAAGCGAGTTTGGCTGCTAACGATTGAATTTCAAGGATTGCTACATTGACAAGCCACCGCATCGATTCACGTCGTCGATTCCTGCGAACAGCCACTTCTTTGATGGTGTCAGCCACGGTTCCCTCAACGCAGGCTCGCGCCCAAAAAACGGCTGCGAAAAGTGAGCGGATGGGGATCGGTTGTATCGGATTGCGGTATCAGGGTTCTGTTTTAGCGCATCAGGCTCAAGCCTATGGGGATATCGTTGCCCTGTGCGATGTCGATCGACATGTTCGCGAACAAGCTCGAGCGGCTTTCGGCAGCACACCAGGAATCTATGAGGACTATCGTGCATTGCTTGCCAATCCTAATATCGATGTGATCACGATTGGTAGTCCCGATCATTGGCATGCCAAAATGTTGATCGATGCCTGCCGGGCGGGCAAGGACGTGTATTGTGAAAAGCCGCTTACATTGACAATTGATGAGGGGAAACGGATTCGCGACGTGGTGGCGGATACAGGGCGAGTGGTTCAAGTGGGGTCGTGGCAACGTAGTGACCATCGCTTTCGACTTGCGGTTGAAATGGTTCGACAAGGGCGGATTGGAAAACTTCAATCGGTTGAAGTTGTGCTCGGTAAAAACAAGCAAGGAGGTCCCTTCGCCACGGATGATCCGCCACCCGAATTAAATTGGGATCTTTGGCAAGGACAAACACCCAATGTACCGTTTTGCCATGAACGATCGCATTACACCTTCCGATGGTGGTATGCGTACTCGGGCGGGCAAATGACTGATTGGGGGGCACATCACCTGGATATTGCGCAATGGGCAATTGGTGGTTATCCCATTCGGGTTGAATCGCGGGCAAAGTTTCCGCGGATCGAAAACGGTTACGACGTGGCAACAGATTTTGAGGCCACCTATCGGTATCCAGAAGAGATCGTGATGCGAGTCAAAGATTATGGTCGAAACGGGATCCTGTTTGTCGGATCCGAAGGTCGGATTTTCGTGAATCGTGGCTCGTTGAGCGGAAAACCGGTTGATCACCTCAAGGTGTCGCCGCTGACACCGGAAATGTACACCCAATATGAAATTGACAACCGATCGCGTCCCCAGCGGATGGGAAAGCTTGACGCAATTAAGAATCACATGGGGAACTTTTTTGACTGTATTGAATCACGTCGACAACCCATCTCGGACGTTGAAAGTCAACATCGGAGTGTATCGACGTGCCACCTGGGCAATATTTCCATGTGGGAAGCACGAGCGTTGAATTGGGATCCAAATGCTGAACGTTTCGTCAATGATCAAGCGGCGGATAACCATTTGAGTCGAGAACAGCGTGCGGGATATCAGGTGACTTAGGCTCCTGTCCATCGTCGACATGGCACGGCGACAGCGTTTTCCAGGCTTGGGCCAGTTCTTTGCTAGTTTTCTGGCGAGTGACTGTATCAAGCGAACAACGAATGATTCGGAAAGTTACCAGTGGGTTAAGACCGTGGAGGCGGATCGATTTTTCAGCACGGATGTGCCGGCCTCCAGGCTGGGGAAACTTGATACTCAGGTTGTATTGGTGGTAGGCTAGCAGTTACGGAACGACTGTTTAGGGAGTTTGTTCAGGGAGTTTTGCTTCATGCGTTCATTCGTCTTGTTTTTTTTCTTGTTGATGCCAACCGCCGTTTGTCTTTCGGCCGAGTTGGAATCGGAATTCGAGCAGCAGATTCGGCCACTCCTTGTTGCCAACTGTATCAAGTGTCATGGCGCTGCCAAGCAAGAGGGTGAGTTGCGGTTGGATTCTCGAAGTGGACTGTTGGCGGGTGGTGCCAGTGGTTCAGCAATCGTGCCTGGATCGCCTTCGGAAAGTTTGTTGATCCGTGCTCTCAAGCACGACGGGCTCGAAATGCCCCCCGAGAAATCTTTAGCGACTCGCGAAGTCGAAGCCTTTGTCAGCTGGATTCGCAATGGGGCCGTTTGGCCTGACAATCTTCCGCCGTTGCGAACAGCGGCAAATCAGATCGCGAATGAAGATCGAGCTTGGTGGTCCTTCCAGCCGATTCAACCACCGAATGTGCCGGTTGATCCCAGTGACAATTGGTCCCGAAATCCGATTGATCGATTTGTTTATCAGCGCCTTCAACAGCATTCGATGAGACCGGCGCCGATGGCCAGCCCAACGCTGCTCGTTCGACGATTGTATTTCGACTTGTTGGGTCTTCCGCCGACGCCAAAGCAATTGGATGATTTCTTCAAGGATGATGAATCGGTTCGTTGGGAACGATTGATCGATCAATTGCTCTCCGAGTCGGCTTACGGGGAGCATTGGGCGAGGTATTGGTTGGATCTCGTTCGCTTTGCGGAATCGGATGGTTGGAAACAGGACGCCTATCGCCTCCATATTTGGCGGTACCGTGACTACGTGGTGAAGTCGTTCAACCAAGATAAGCCCTATCCAGAGTTCGTGCGAGAACAACTTGCGGGCGACGAACTTAACCCCAACAATCCGGACTCGTTGGCAGCAACCGGATATTTGCGACTCGGAATCTATGAATACAACCAGCGCAACGCTCGAGCCCATTGGAATGATATCCTGAATGAACTGACTGATGTGACTGGAGATGTATTCTTGGGAATGGGGATGGCGTGTGCTCGTTGTCACGACCACAAGTTTGATCCGCTGCTGCAGACGGACTACTTTCGCTTGCGAGCTTTTTTTGAGCCGATGGTTTGGCGCGATGACAGAACCTATGCCACCGATTTAGAGAAAACCGTTTTTCATCGTCGCGATGCAGCTTGGCAACACGCGACGAAATCCCTGCGTCAACAGATCGACGAATTGGTCCGACCCTACCAAGATCGCAAGCAGAAAGCGACGATTGACAAATTTCCACTTGAGATTCAAGCCTGTATCCAGAAGCCTGCGGAAGATCGTACTTCCTGGGAGCATCAGATGGTTTATCTGATCGAACGACAGTTCATTGAAGAGGGCAATAGTCCGCTCAAGTCGCTCAGCAAGGATGATCAGGAGACCTACGATCAGTTACAGCAGAAATTGGTGGATTTTGAAAGTTTAAAGCCTGAAGCTTTGCCGAATCTCATGTCCGTGAGCGATTCACGAGGGAGCATTTCGCCAACGGTGGTTCCCGGGGGTTCGACTCCGATCTCCGTTGAACCCGGCTTTTTGACCGTGTTGGAAACGGATGCGCCAAACACGGTGGGAACGCCGCATAATTCGCATACCTCGGGTCGCCGAGCCGCGTTGGCGGAATGGATTGGTCACGCTGATAATCCGCTGACGTCGCGGGTGATTGTGAATCGAGTCTGGCAACAGCATTTCGGGCAGGGTATTGTCAAATCGGTCAATGATTTTGGGCAGCTTGGTGACTTGCCTTCGCATCCGGAATTGCTGGATTGGCTCGCCAGCCAATTCGTCGAAAGCGGTTGGAGTTTCAAGCATCTTCACAAGCTCATTCTGACTTCAAGTACCTGGCGGCAGGCGGTGGAGCATCCGGAGGCGATGCGTTACGAACAGATTGACCCAGCGGAAAACCTGTTGTGGCGAGCACGTGTTCGTCGCCTGAACGCGGAGCAGATTCGTGATGCGATGCTGACCGTCTCCGGGGAACTCGAAATAGGAGTTGGCGGTCCAAGCGAAGATCAAAACTCTTCACGACGAGCCCTTTACATCAAGAGTTTTCGTAACACGCCGAACGAATTGTTGCATGCATTTGATCAAGCCAATGGCTTGAAAAGTGAACCGCAAAGAAATCGGACGACGACTGCAGTCCAGTCGTTGCTGATGATCAATGGAGAATTTACGCTCGAACGTGCAGACGCATTCGCCCGTCGGGTGACAGCTGATGAAAGTCTTACAGCCAATCAAGCCGTGAATGTTGCATTTCGGCTGGCGTGGGGCCGATTGCCTGATGATCACGAACGAGAACAGGCTTTACGATTTGTCGGTCTTGAGACCAACGCCAGGGAACTCAGCGAGCATTTAGATCGTTGGAGTGATTTGTGCCATGTCTTGTTGAACTCAAACGAGTTCCTCTACGTCGATTGATTGAACGGAGCTTCGGCGTTTTAGGATTAGATTGATAGCGGAGCAGACAAGTGACTGATCGATTTGATGTTCAATGTCCCATGCCTCTTAATCGGCTGGGACGATCCCGCCGGGAATTTTTGCGCCAAAGTGGTGTCGGTTTCGGTGCGATCGCGCTTAACTGGCTGATGCAGCAGGAGCGTTCCGAGGCATCGATCGCTTCGCATCTGCCTCGTGCAAAAAACGTCATTTGGCTCTTTATGGAAGGCGGGCCGAGCCATCTTGATTTGGTCGATCCGAAGCCTTTGTTGAATCAGTTGGCGGGGCAACCATTACCAGCTGCTTTCAAAGAACCGATTACGGCAATGGGGGAAAAGGGTTCACCAATCCTGGCGTCCCCCCGTCAATGGAAGCAATACGGTGAGAGTGGACTCTGGGCTTCCGATTGGATGCCGCATATCGCGGAACAGTTAGACGACATTGCGGTGATCCGATCGTGTTGGACGAACGGTATCAATCATTCCGGTGGCGTCTGTCAAATGAATACCTGCATTGACGTTGCGGGCCGACCATCTTTGGGATCTTGGGTTAGTTATGGGCTCGGTTCGGAAAACGAGAATCTCCCTGGATTCGTCGTGATCTGTGATAGTACGGGCCAACCGGTGAACGGGCCTCGGAATTGGTCGGCGGGTTTTATGCCGGCAAGTTTCCAGGGAATTCGCATCGGTCGTTCGGAAAGTGCGCCGATCGCGAATCTTGCTCCCCCTGCTGCTTATGGGAACGACCGGCAGACAGACAAGCTAGAACTCTTACAACAGTTCAATCGAAAACATGCAATGACCAGGCCACAACAGACAGAATTGGAGGCTCGTATTCGCAGCTATGAGCTTGCCTTCCGAATGCAAGCTCGTGCTCCGGAAGCGATCGATTTGGCGGAAGAAACTCGGCAAACAAAGCGACTGTATGGTATGGATCAGCAGGAGACGCTGCCTTTCGGTAAGAACTGTTTATTGGCGAGACGTTTGGTTGAGCGGGGTGTGCGTTTTGTCCAACTTTACAGTGGTACCGGCAGCAAATGGGACTCGCATTCGGCGATTGAAAAAAACCATTCGCGACTGTGTAAGTCAATGGACAAACCGGTTGCCGGATTGTTGCAGGACTTAAAACAGCGAGGTTTGCTCGATGAAACACTTGTTGTCTGGGGCGGTGAGTTTGGACGCACACCGATGAGTGAAAAAGGGAATGGCCGTGACCACAATCCTACAGGCTTCTCGATCTGGATGGCTGGTGGTGGAGTAAAGGGTGGCCAAGTGATTGGAGCCACCGATGACCTGGGTCTTTATGCAGTCGAGGATCGCATGCATGTCAACGATATCCATGCCTCAATTCTCTGGCTGCTTGGCTTGAACAATATGGAATTGACCTACGATCATAAGGGGAGACCCGAGCGGCCTACAATTAACGAGGGAAGTTTCAATTCCAAGTTGATCGGCTAGGCTTGTGGCGATGCGGGCTATTGGCGCGTGCATGCTTGCCTCGGGATCGATAAACCAATTCGATTCGGTTGGCGGGTACGTTCTGGTTTAGGTGGTTGTCAGAAATTCAAGAGTACCATCCGCATCAGTTATTTCTTCACTAAGCCAATCACTCCGCCGGAAATCAAGGATGCGACGTTGGTAAGAATCAACGGAAGCGTCCAACCACCAACGGATGCGATATACTTGGATGACCACTCCGGTTCGAATTTGTCTTTATACTGTCGCAGGCCTTGGAAATTGTAGAAATGTTCGCCGTGTTCGTAGGTTAAGGCAGCGATCTGATTCCAGGCGGGCGAGTTTTGTTGAACATCGATTCCTGACAAGGGGGCCATGCCGAGGCTAAACCAGTCGTAGCCTTCTTCCTTGCCCCACATCATCAACTGGATGAAGAGATATTCCATCACCCCCCCCGGAGCTTCGGAAACGTAACGCATCAGATCGATGGTTAATTCGGTCTTATCCGCACCGATCCATATGTTTGCGAACGCGATGATTTGTCCTTCTTGTTTAATAATCGCGACCGGACAATCTTCGATATAGGGTTCGCTGAAAAAGCCGAGCGAAAACCCTTTTTCTGCTGCGTTTTTTTCGTTCAGCCAAGAATCAGAAATCCGGCGAAGCTCTGGCATGAGCGCGCTGACTTCCGGTGGCTGAACGATTGAGAAGGAGCAGCCTGCTTCGGCGAGCTTCTTATTTGTTCTGCGTAGATTGCGTTTTGCGTGACCTTCAAGCTTGAAATTCTTGAGTGGTACACGAGCCTCTTCACCGATTTTGATTACGGAAAGGCCCATTTCAACATACATCGGAACCGTATCTTCGCTGATTTGGTAGAAGACAGGCCACCATCCTCCCTCGTCGCAGAGTTCTCGGAAACGCCAAGCCAATTCGCGTCCCGCTGTCGGGTCGCCTACGGGATCACCCATCGTGATCCAGCTTTGCCCTTCGACTCCGTACATGATAAAGGCAGTTTTCTCGTCATCGATCAGAAAACGCTTGTCACCAAGTCTTGCTAAATTACTTTCAATGCTTGGTGAATGGTTGGCGATTTCAATCGCCGTTTTCATGTCGTCATCGCTTATTGTGGGGATGTGTGACTTGCTTCTTAGTAAGCGGATTGCGCCGACGAACAGTACGACAATTGCCACGCCAAAAAATGCCCGCAAAGCGCGTGGCGCATGTTTGTCGAAAGCAAATTGCCACCACATCTCATTTCGATAGTCGGTTGTCTTGTGTGCCATCGCCATCAGCCAAAAGGTGGCGGCAAGCACCAGTGCAATGGCCAGCAGCCATTTGGGAGAGAATCGATCTGTCAATAACGCGCCATGTCGATAGAATTGCTTTCGGGATGGCAGCAACAGGGCCAGCATTACGGCGAGAAAGATTGCTTCTTCATAGTCGAAGCCCTTCAAGAGTGAGACGACGATGCCGGCTGCGAGCAGAGCGGCGGTGACATAATAGGCTGTTTCAATGCGTCGCTGTAACCCTCGCGACAAGATCAATAACAGAACCCCAATCACACTGCCGGCGAAATGAGACAGCTCGATGATGGGAAGCGGGAGCACGTGTCGCAAGTTGGCTAAGCGTTCGGCGATTGATGATGTGGCGCCAGAAAAAAGTAGCACGACACCCGCCAGAAACACACTAACAGTAAGCAGGCGCGGGCCGATCAACGCGGTCCAACGGCCCACCGTGTTTGCCGTTTTGCTGGCGGAACGTCGATTCGAAACAATTTCTGTAACTCCCATGCCCACCAAGCCGAGAGCGAGTGGGAGGAGAAAATAGATCACGCGAAATGCCAGGAGTGCTCCCACCAAGGTTTCCGGATCCTTGGGGTTGAGCAAAACGAGTAATACTAATTCGAGCACTCCTAAGCCGCCGGGAACATGCGATATGAGCGCAGCTACAGTTGCTAATAAATAGATGGTGACGAAGTGCCAATAGTGCACTTCAAGTGTTGCGGGCAATAAGCTGTAAAGCACAGTGGCTGCGAGCAGCATGTCGATTGTTGCTACGAACGTTTGTAGACAGGCCAGTCGTGGCGAGGGCAGTGAGAATTCCCACTTGTGGATCTTGATTGGTTTGCGTCTCGTGAGGCACAACGCCATGTAAATAACATAGAGAGAAACGAGCAGGTATCCGATCGGGCGTGCCGTGCTGACAGGCAGATTAAGCCGTTTGGGGATCGGAAGCGGTTCAATCAAAAAAAGAGTGCCGCCAAGAAAAAGTACACCAAGCCACAAGGTCACGCTGAGGAAAACTATCAACTTAAAGATTTCGATCGCTGAAAAGCCCCACGAGCTATAGAAGCGATACCTGACGGTTGATCCTCCCAGAAGCGAGCCAAAGCTGTTTCCGATCGTGTAACCTAAGAGGGAGGCGAGGCTGATTCGTTTCGGATCAAGGTTCCGTTTCAGATAGATCACTCCCATCCAGTCGTAACTGATGAGAACGAGATAGCTGAGGATTGTTAAACCAATCGCAATCGCCAGATTCGAATTCGGGATGCGGGCGAAACTCTCCAAGAAATCTCGCAGGGTATACTGCTTCAATTCCGCATGCAGAAGCCCCAATGCGACCACAAATACGGTGAAGATCAGCAGTGGTTCAGCCACGGATTTGATGAGTTTTTTCATGAGTTCGATGCGGTTCTAGGTTTAGAATCGTGTGGAGATTTGGCCGTCAGGCGAGCGGAATACAGGCCCAGTGGAAAGGCGATTGCGTGTGCAACATCGGCTGATAACATGCGTCCGTTTTCTGGTAAGTAGAAGGCGGACCAAGCGAGTCTCGCAGCAAGCACGCCCATGATAACGATTAGTGCTAATCGTCGCACCGTCGGTTTTCGTGAGCCGATGACCAGACCAAGGCAACCGTAATAACCGGCTGAAGGTCCCACATCCATCACGTTATAGAGGGTTTCGCCCCAGGAAATCTGGAGTTGTGTGGCAATCGTGATACCGGTTGCGATCACGACTAACGTCACCACGTGGACTCCGAAAAAAGTTGTCAGAGTACGTGTGAATCCGAATTGGATTTCCGCGGTGCCGACGCAAATAGCAAGCATGATGACCGAGAAATAGAAACTCAATCCGCCCGTGGTAAATGCCATCGAGCCGAACAGTTCCAACCAGTGTCCTTGTTGGAGTTCAGCTGGTGAAGAACCCCATTCCTGATACCAGATGGCACCCAACGCCTCTGAGGAGGAACCGGACATGATTCCCGCAAAGCACATGATCACCAACAAGACGATGGTCAGCAAAAGGCTGCGAAAGGTCTGTCTGATGGAACCAGTAAACATCAAGAGTCTTCTTGGAGTCTATGCGAGGATGCGAATGGGGTAATCAAAACAGTCTTTAACCCGCCATCTCGCTCTTCTGTTTCATGAGCTGATAAAAATAGATTAAGCCGTTCAGTGAAAGACGTCATCAGGAGGACGGTAAAACTGAATAGAAAAAATACGATCAGGCATCGGTTGCCTGCAGGGATGATAATGCAGTCACCCTCTCGCAGCCAAACGGTGTCTGTCACTGCTGCGACAGATCGCTTCACAAGATCCATGATTTCCGTTCCTTGCCGCCTTTTGGCGTGACTCCCCAGCCGTAGAGGTCCACCTTTTGCCTCGCCATGATCGTAACGTTCGTCTTGTTCGGATGCCACGACCCAACCGAATCAGGCCGAGCTTTTTTCGTTTTGTGGCTCTGGGCAAGTCCGATGGAATTGGAATCTGGACACGGCGGGTCGAGTCGGTTGATTTTGCTGGTTCGCAGACGTATCGCAGAGGGTAGAGCGATTAGAACGGATGTCGATTGGTATCCTATTGGGGGTTAGAGCCCCCAGGCTTTCCATATTTTCGGGTGAACGGGGTAGATGGCGGATCGATTTTCTTCACTTTCCCAGGCCGTATAAACCGAGTCGTAAAGAGGGGTCTCCAGGAACCCAACTATGTTCAAATTGAGACCGATTGCCCATCTCTCGCGTGCGCGCAAGCAGTTGTTGCCCGGTTCCCAGATCCGCAATGCTTCCTGGACATCGCCGTCCGTGTCTCGTAACGCATCTCGTAATGCCCTTCCGTCTGCATAGGTTTTTGCTGTCCCAGCGGCCGCATGAGGTCGTGCCGCGAAAGCCGCATCACCCATCAGGCAGGTGCGTTCAAATGCCATGCGAGAGATTTTGATGTGATAAATTACCTGGACAAAGCGTTGTTCTACCTTTTCCAGCACTTCCACGAATTGGGACGGTATCTGTTCTCTTGCATAATTCCGGAACCAGTCAATATTGTCTTTGGTTACGCTACCCGGTGGTAGTGAAATCGGGCGACGAACGCCGCTTCGATCATTCATTAACTTGTCGAGCTCTTCGCCTTCAACACAATTGTGATACCAGACGATGTTGGCGAGTCGCTTGCCACGGCCGAGTTGGCCGTCCAGGTTTGGAATTGCATCGATGAGAATCTGGCCAGAGGGAGTCAGGAAATAGGTTAACGCATCTCCGAGGCTGTCCATGCTTTTCGCCGATAGGAGAGACTCCGCTACGATGCCGCGCCACGCGACGTAGCCGGCGTACTTTGGTTGGGCGTCCGGTTGCAAGATCTTACGTGACTGCTAAGAGATAACGTCGGCGCAAACGAAGCGGGTCGACTTGTATAGAAGCGCCGTTGACGAAGCTTAGCTGGGCTCCCTTCTCGTCCGGAGCAATCGATGCCAATTCTCTGCCAAAGTGGTAATGGGCTGGATCAAAATGACTTAGCAATGCTCGATAAAGTTTCGTCCATGACGAGAATCGGTAGTCACTTGTCTCCTGGAAAAGCGTACTTCCGTCCTGACGAAAAAAACGGAGCCATGATAGTTCAATGGCCACTGTTGTTCGGGTCGTTTTCGCTAAGGTACCTGAGGGTCGTTTGGTTCAATCCAATGCCGGCACCTCGACCCTTGAGGGCAGTTGTTTGTCTTTCATTGATGTCAACGGTGCAGCCTAGGTCGCGTAAAATGAGTCCGGTTGTCAATCCTGCCATTGAGCCACCGATAATCGCAACACGTGGCCATTTACTCTTGTGCATCCGACAGTCCTAACTGAGTTGTGACTTGAGAGTGTCGTTGCCGCTTGGCACGGGCGCCGCTTGGCACAGGAAAGCCGAGTAGCGGATCGCTGTGTAAGTTGGAAGGGTGAAGTTCAGGTTTCAGTGCGCGGCACGGCTGCTTTGTAAATCGTGATGTTTGTGTAGACGGGAGGGACTCGTATAAGAAAGAGCTAGCCTTCGCGAACCGTTCGGTAGATCCAATTAGCGGTTTTTCCGTAACGCCTGGGTTCTCTCCTTGATTGTCTGATAAGGGTCCTGCGCTCGCACACTTGGATCGACATATTTGGCCAAATCTCGCATGGCGATCACCGTGCATTGCTGGTCCTTGAGATACTTTATGTACTCTTTGAAATCTTGGGGGCGGTGTTCACTCATGGATGTTCCAAGGCAGGAACTCCATGAAAGCAAAGAACGGCGATTTTTCCATCGCGGGCCTGATCCACAGCCCATTTCAAATCTTTCATGGTCCAACTGAGGGTCATAGGCTGGTCCCGGTGAGCCCTCTCCAGCGTCGCTGTATTCGAGGGTCGAACTCCCCGCCAACTCCCCCTCCTCCGGCGCTTTGACGGCCTCTAAAGTGTGGCCGAATCCGGGGTAACAAAAAGTAACAGCATTCGGAATGCCATGTTCGGCACAGCGTTTCTCGATGTGTTTTACCGAGCTCTTTAATTGATCGCCAGTGATGGAACTGACGCCCCGGTGGTGTTGCGTATGGTTGCCAATTTCAAAACCCATCTCATGAAGTTCGCGAATCTGTTTCCAAGTCGTATAGTGATCCTTGTTCTTCAGAAAGCCTAATCCTTCGGTAACGTAAAATGTTGCGCCGAATCCGTATTGCTTCAGAATATCCGAGACAAAGATTCGATCTGATTTGTTGGCATCATCAAAAGTTAGCACCACTAACTTGTCGGGAATTTGAATTAATTTGGTTTCTTTCGCCTCAAGAAACTTGCCTGTTACCGTTAACTGCCAAAGTAAAATAATGAAAGTGATTGCTAGGGACTTCATGACTTGCCTCGGCGAAAATGAAGTGGCGAATTGTCGCCTCCCATTGTCGCCGAAAAGGTCTCGTTACTGACAACGGAAAGAACCGCGCCTGAAGAAATTGGTGATGCGAGATCACCGTGTGCTCGTTGGGCGCTCGTTGGGCGCTCGTTGGGCGCTAGTGATCGTGGCCTGCGTGATCGTGGCCTGTGTGATCGTGGCCTGTGTGATCGTGGTGGGCAGATTCGGCGGTGCCGCTGTGGGAGTGAACATGAGCAGGTTCCAGAAAGCCAATTCCATACGCGAGCGCCACACCCACTAGCAGTGCGGCAGTTAGCTTGATGCGATCATGAGCATGAAATTCCAGTTCTGGCAGCAAATCGCCCATCGAGATACAAAGGAAAATGCCACTTGCAAAGGCGAGTGAACAGCCAACAATCAAATCCTGTTGGGCCGAACCTCGCACACCAAAGAAAAACAGGGCTGCTCCAACCGGACACATGGTCGCATAGGCGAGATTTACAAACTGCCGAGCTCGCAGCTCCCAGCCACCACCGGCCATCAGGGTTGCGATCGAGAGTGAATCCAACGGCTTGTGCAGCACGACTCCCAGGAAGACGGCCAATCCAAAGAGTAACATGTGCGGCGTGTGTTCGTAGTCGCTCAGAACCGCCGCACCCAGGGCAGCGCCGTCCAAAAGTGTGTGCAGTGAGAGTCCGACGAAAACACCAATCCAGCGGTGTTTGCCTCCACTGGCCGCGTGATCGTGGCTGTGATCGTGGCTGTGATCGTGGCACTCTTCCTCGGATTCTTCCAGTGGAGCATGTTGGTGAGAGTGAAAAACGCGGATCAAGAAAAACGTCGTCAAGAGTCCACCCATCAGCCAGATTAACGCTCGATCCAGCGAGACCTGTGCGTTGACTGCGTGAGGCAAGAGATGAAAGATGGCGATGCCGAGCATCAGGCCGCCAACGCAACTCATCATGAGCTGCAGTCGCGTGTGAGTCAGCCGCACGAGCGACGGTAGCCAGCCGCCGAATAGCGACGCAGCGACGATGAGGATGCAATAAACAATCAGTACGAGGGTTGGCGACATGATCTTAATCTGATGGACCTGACATGGCGCGTCAAGACGCGGTAGATTACAGCCTGTAAGAGATGGGTTATCAGCGATGGGGTCTCGGCGACCAATCAATCAAAAATATAGACAATTAAGCAATTGCTTAAATGAACGGCTTTCGCATGTCATCTCATGAAACCGCGAGTTGTAGCTCCGACGATCACCAAGTCGGCCAATCCTCACCCTTGGACGCAATGGCCTGTCAGCGGGCGGCTGCAATCTTTTGTGCTCTTGGCGATGCCAATCGCTTGCGTTTACTGACGTTGTTGATGAATGGTGAGAAGTGCGTTACCGAGATCGCAAAGGCGCTGAATGACAATAATCCGGCTGTTTCACAGCGATTAAGACTGCTGCGGAGTGAGCGGATTGTCACGCGCCGTCGAGCAGGAAAGCATATTTATTACTCTCTCGATGACCAACATGTTTCGGATCTCATTGCAAATGCGCTCGCCCACGCCGAGGAAAACTGCGAGCGCCACTCGTCTTAAACGCCGCTTCACCGTCTTGCCCAACGCTGAACAACCGTTATAAATGTCGATTCAGTGGTGACTTGGCTAATCCGAATGGAATAGCCAAATAGAATTCTTTATAGCTTATTGCGTATTGGTCACCTTACCAGCCGATGTCTCATTTATCGGTAGGGTTTCGCAGTAGAAGCGTGAAGAGGGCATTTGGGTGTTGATAGCGTGTATTTGCGGTGGAGTGTTGGAAGTGGGCATCCTCGCCTGTTTGGTCAGTGGAGTGACTTGTTTCGGTACCAGTCTCTTGAATCGGTCCCGTCATGTTGCCCATCTGGATCGAATTGCCGACGAACAGAAATCCAATTCGGAAGGCCCTGTCGTCGAGGATGATTCGACTGCGATTGAATGATCAGCAATAGGGCAGATTTGATCAGCAATCGTAACGGACGGGTTGACCTGTTCACTTTCGATCAACGGTCCGAGCAGCAAGAGACCGTCGTGTCAAGCTTTCGCTGGCAAACCCAGTTGTCACTCCCAGTTGTCACTCCCAGTACCGACTCGTTGACCTTTGTGCCTGGCTTTGCAGACTCTGCTGATCCGGCCAGTGATGCCCGATCTGATTGTCTTGTTGGTCAGTCCACGATGCTGGTAGGTGATAGGGCAACCGAGTAAAGCGAGTGGATTATGTTTTCTTCCTGGCTGAAACGTCGTCGACGGCAGCAGATTATTTCCCAGCCATTTCCCGCTGAGTGGAATTCTGTTCTACGTCAGAATGTAAAGCAGTTTGGTTTGCTTACCGATCAGGAGCAAAACCAAGTGCGCGACGATTTGGCTGTCTTGGTGGCAGAAAAAAATTGGGAGGGATGTGGTGGTTTGACCATCTCTGATGAGATCAAGGTGACGGTTTCCGCCTTAATCGCAATCCTCGTTCTCGGAATGGGCGACGAGTATTTCGATGCTGTGCTCTCGATTCTCGTTTACCCGGATGCCTACGTCGCCCCTGGGGCACATGCGGTTGAAGGGGGTCTCATCGTCGAAGGGGGTTCGGCCCGTGAGGGCGAAGCCTGGTATCGAGGTCCGGTGATCCTTTCATGGTCGGATGTACTCCGAAGCGGCCAGGGCAATAGTTGGGGCCACAATCTTGTTTTTCATGAGTTCGCGCATCAATTAGATATGCTCAACGGGCGTGTGGCAGATGGCATACCGCCGCTTGAATCTGCTCGCGAAACGACTCGCTGGGAAAGACTGATTCAGCAAACTTACCAACAACTCTGCCAAAACTGTGCCGAAGGGCAATCGACTGTTTTTGATTGTTATGGCACCACGAACATTGCTGAATTTTTTGCTGTTGCGACGGAAGCTTTTTTCGAGAAGCCGCAGCAATTTCAGCGGCATCACCCAGAACTCTATTCGATCTTCCGGAACTACTACCAACAAGATCCTTTTTCTCGGCTCAGTGCTTGAGCACTGTCTGGATCTCGATTTGCATGAGTGGCGCAGATTCGCGTTGGCTTTGACCGTTGCAAGCGTTGCTGATTTTATTCGGTCGAGGCTGGCGGGGTGATGGTCAGCCAAAGATCATAGCTCGGTTTCCCGGTAGCCGGTTCCGAGATTTTGGCAAATTTGGTGGGGACGCGTTCTGCCAGTCCGCTGATCCGTATCGGTAGGCTCGTCTGGTTGACTTCGGCGGTTGATTGCAGCTTTAATTTCACCGACTTGGCCGAATCGTTGTCGGGTTGTGAGTAAGTGGGCGCTGCGGTGATGCCGTCCGGAAGTCCCTTGGCAAGTATTTTAATGGATTCGTTGAAGCCTCCTTGTCGTGATACGGTGACGGGGATTTCGACGGAGCCATCAGCGGCCAAACTTACTTGATGTTGTCCAACACTCAATTCAAAATCTGATTTGCCGGATTGAAGTGTGAGTCGATAAACAAAGTCTTCACCGCCCCGCTTGTGTAAATCTTGGACCACGAGACGGACGCGTTCGGTCTGTTTGCACTGATATTCCAGCGTCGCATCTCGTTTTCCAGCCGTGTCATCGACTCGTGACAGCTCTTTGCCGTCGGAGGCCAGAAGCACCAAGACGGGGTCCAGCGGATAGCCGAGCGATCGACTTTCCATTTTCGCGATAAACGCCTCACCTTCTTTGAGATCAATAGAGTAGCTGTCTTCATCTCCTGCGGTATCGATACGGCCTGTGATCGTAGATGGAGGATCGACGACCATCGAGTCCGATTTTGGCTCGTGCTCGATGATGACCGGATGGGGGACGAACGGCACACGAATCGTACCCGCGATTCCGGCTGATTGTAGTCGCACGTCGTATCCGGTTGGATCGGGTGCCACCGTCAGTTGGCGTTGCGATGGCCCTAGATTCCAGCCAAATAGCTTGACCTTTGTCTGGCCCTCTGTCTGGACAGCAAGCGGGATGGCGTAGTCGACGATCGCTGCTGTCGAAAGGGTGAGCCGATAGACATAGCCCGCTTCGCCCGCAAATTGGATACGACTGGTGGGTGTAGCTGGGAAGCCGAAAATTCGTACGTACCATAAACCGTCGTACGGAACGTCGAATGCCAGCCGAGGATCAAGCGAAAGTTGATCGTCATTTTGGGCCACGACAAATCCCTGCGGCGAGAGAATTTGCATGACCGCATCCACGCTTGATCCGAGTGGATGATGGGCGTCCATATCCGCAAGCAGTGTCTGTCCTTGCTTGGCGGGGATCGTGAAAATGTCAACGTCACCCGCTTCCTTCAATTGTCCGTTAAAGACGATCGAGTGAGTTGGGGCATCGGTGTTAGATGTAATCGGGGTCGCCTGCTGAGGTCGATTGTTGGGCTCAATTTCATTACATTCCTCTAAATGGCCGACCACAAAAGGGGCGGGAACGGAGCTTCCCGTCTCATCGAAAAGCCGCAGCCAATAGATGTTTGGTTGTGCATCTGGTGAAATCTTGATCGAAAGTCGATGCGTTTTGTCTTCGCCGGTTGGCAGGGCATTTATTTCGAGCCCAGGCTGATTGCACCAAGCTGTGACAGGCCAAGTCGAAAACGTTCCACCTACCTGCAGATCCACTTGCTGACCGACTTGGCCTCCTGCCGGAAAGAAGTAATCAAATTTTGGCTCTGCTTGCGCTTCTCGCCCGAAAAGCAAAAGCAGCAGCAGCAAACAATGGATGGTGCACTTAGTGGTCACGGCTGGCAAAACTACCCCATCAATTCAGCAATTGGCTCCGGGTCACTCACCAGGTGAACCGGTCGACCATTCGGAGCGTGATAGATCTGGCCAGGATCAATGCCTAACTTGCGGTAGACAGTGGAGACAAAGTTTTCAGGTGACAGTATACGCTCGCAGGCGGCGTATCCATTGCGATCGGTTGCTCCAATGATTTGTCCGCCGGGAGTGCCGCATCCGGCAAACAGGATGGACATGGCGTTGGCCCAGTGATCTCGGCCGGGGGTTTTGCGATCTGCCAGCGTCGAGATTTTCGGGGTACGCCCAAACTCACCAAGCATCATGACCAATGTGCTATCGAGCAAACCGCGGTCTTCCAGGTCGGTCAGTAAACTGGACAGAGCCGCATCAACATTTGGCAACGTATCTCGCATTTTTGGAAAGATCTCGCTGTGGTGATCCCAGCCCCCATCGTTAATGGTGACAAAGGGAACCCCAGCTTCGATCAAGCGACGGGCCAAAAGCACTCGTTGCCCAAAATCATTTCGACCATAAGCATCGCGGACTTTGTCGTCTTCCTGATTGATGTCAAAGGCAGCTTGCGCTGCTGGACTGGTGACCAAGTCATACCCTTGACTGTAGACTTGGTCCAAAGCCACAGCAGGATCGGCTGCAGCGCGGTCAGTGATCCTCACAAAGTGATCCACGATCCCACGAAGATCTTGCCGTTGATGAAATCGTTCATCGGTAAGTCCGTGAGGTAAAGCCACATCACGGAGGCGGAAGTTTTTGTTGTTGGGGTCGCCCCCGACAACAAAGGGCGCAAAATTGGCGCCGAGAAAGTTTGGTCCGCCGGATCGCGTCATCGACGGGAGAGAAAAATACGCGGGCATTCCGTTTTGCATTCCCCGCTCGTGAGCGGTCACCGAACCCATGCTCGGATGAAAGCTGACGAAGGCTCCGCATCCAACAGGAATGCGGGGCGGTGCGCCGGTCATCATGTAGTGGTTGCCAGCTCCGTGGTTACCCTGATTGTGTTGCACCGATCGGATGACTGCCAATTTATCAGTGATACCGGCTAGGCGTGGCAGGTACTCTCCAAACCGGACACCGGGGATCTTGGTTCCAATGGTTCCGAGTTCGCCGCGAATCTCTTCTGGAGCTTCCGGCTTGGGATCAAAAGTCTCGAAGTGGGATGGACCGCCATCG
Source organism: Pirellulaceae bacterium (assembly GCA_029243025.1). Lineage (NCBI taxonomy): Bacteria > Pseudomonadati > Planctomycetota > Planctomycetia > Pirellulales > Pirellulaceae > Pirellulaceae bacterium. The sequence continues at coordinate 25,940 of JAQWSU010000030.1, forward strand.
AGCCAGATGAGAATACAACGAGTCTCGGGTGTGGCGCCTGTTTGTTTGGCAGCTTGTGCCCGCAGCCCCATCAAACTCAATAGTCCGCCTCCACCGAATGCGCCTAAGCCCAATTGGAGACAACTACGACGAGACATGCCTTCGCAGTTTCGATTTGTATTCATTTCATGACCTCATCTAATCCTGAATCTAATCCTGAAGTAAGAACTCGGGCGAATTCATCAACGCCCATAGCAAGTCTTCGCTTGCTTTTCGCCGTTGCTTGGGATCATGACCGAACAACGGTTCCGCGGCGGCTCTCTCTTGATCGCTAGGATACCGAGAAACCGTCGACAGGTACAATTTTTCCAAAATTTTGCTGGCTGTTTCATCGCTGGCCGCTAACTGTGCGGCCAGCCCTTCATCGCGAGTGACTTTGTCATGGATGTGTTCCGCATTCATCATGTGGAGTGCTTGAACCACCGTTGAGTCACCAATTCGCTCGCAAGGTGGATCTTGATTGGCATCGGGTCGGCCAAATGCATCAAGAAAGGGAGAGGTGAGTCGAAAGGTCCAAGCTTCTGCAGCTCGGGACCCCTGCGGAACTCCTTTTGCACTGTCTCCCAGAAACGCTTCTGCGACTCCAGTCACATCACAGACTGCGTCGAGCAAAACTTCAGCCGGCATCTGTTGGCGATAGTGTCGCGAATAGTTGCGTCGATCGGCTGTGTTGGTTTCATTCGGTATAGAAGAAATCTGGTAGACATGAGACAGGGTGATCGTGCGAATCAACTCTTTCTGATCGAAATCGACTCGACGAAACTCTTCGGCGAGGGCTTTCAAGAGGGATGCATTGCTGGGTGGATTGGTGGATCGCAGGTCATCAACCGGATCCACGATGCCGCGTTCCATCAACTCTGCCCAAATTCGGTTGGCTCCCGCCTTGGCGAAACTGTCATTTTGTTTGCTGACCAGCCAGTCCGCGAACACGCGCCGTCTTCCATTCGTTTCCGTGACCTCCGCTGCTTCCCCGAACAAGGGTTTGGGAGGGACGGTTTGGCCGGTCAACGGGTGGCTTACTTCACCGGAAAGATTGTCAAAAACGATCTCTTCACCGCCTGAGATGGGTGATGATATACCAGATCCCTTGCGGCCAACTCGAGCAAAATAAGCTGCTACGCCGTAGAAGTCATCTTGTCCCCAGATTTCGAAGGGATGATGATGACACTTGGCACACTCGAGCCGGACTCCCAAAAATAATTGACTGATCGCAGTTGTAATCTCTTCGGGTGTTCGGCGGTCGCGAAACACCGTGGCAGCACCATTTCGCCAAGTGCTTCCCTGGGCTGTGACCAATTGATGGACCCATTGGTCATAGCTCAGATTGCGACGGAACGTATCACGCAGCCAAGCGTCCAGATTCAACGTCGCCTTGATCCCCGCCCGGTAGGGATTGGGCCGCAAAAGATCGGCCCACTTGTTCGCCCAGTGGTCGGAGTATTCCGGCCTCTCTAACAGACGGTCGACCAATCGAGACCGTTTGTCGGGCTGATCATCTGCCAAGAATTCACGCACTTCACTCGGTGTGGGCAGTCGGCCAATTAGATCCAAGTGGACCCGGCGAAGAAATGAACTGTCGTTGACCAAGGGGCTAGGCGCGATTTTGAGTTCGCGTAGTCGTTTCCAGACTTGTTCGTCGATGAAATTATTCCGAGGTAGATCATCGTAAAATCTTGGGTCGACGGTACCCTCTCGTGTGATCGCCGTATTCCATGCTGTGATTTGGTCCATGTAGCGAACCATAATCGATGCCTCTCCGGCGAGATTTCCGGCCGTCAAGCGACCTGCCTGGTCGACAGCGACAATCGCCGGTTCGTTCGATTGAAATGAAGTGATTTGCGTGACATCGCGTGAGGATCCATCGGAATAGGTTGCCAGGACGGTGAGCGGCTGGGACTCGCCTGCGGCCAATATTCGTTCGGCAGGGAGCAACGTGATGCTCTGCAGCGTTGGTGCGTCAGGCCCGCTACGAGGCATGCCCTTTGCGATCCAGTCTCGCACCATCATGTACATGGGGCCGTTGAAATTGAGTCTTGCACCACCGCCATGTGGTACGCGAGCCGACGCTTTCATCAGCAGCAGGCTTTCATCCGGCGCGCTAGGACGGAGTCTCCGCCCACGAGCCTGATGGACGATTGCTTCGTAGTCGAAATCCGCATCAAAACCTAACAGGGATAGCTGAAATCCATTCTGGCCGCGTTGCTTTCCATGACAGGCGCCGGCGTTGCAACCTGCGCCACCGAGGATCGGCATGACGTCCAATTCGAAAGAAAGTTGAGTCGTCACGGCCTCACCGGCCAAAGCGTGTGGAAGCAATGAGCCACTCAGACCACTTAGCATGAAAGCCAAGAGGCACGGGGTTGAAATCAGTAGGCGAAGGAAACCGAACATGTGAGGTTGGCGCTGCGGAGGGTGATGCGGCAAGAACACTCCGGTGGAGCGGATAGTATAGCCGTTTTTCGCTTCGTCCCCAAATCTTTCCATCACTCCTGCTGATTGGGGGGAGGGGAATTTTTGGGCTGAGTCAATTGGATCGCGGGCGGAAGCTGAACCGTTTTGTGGTTCAACGGGATTCTCGCAAATGTTTTAAGCCGAATATGACCGGGTAAGTGGGGGGAATGGGCTTGTTTTTGAGCCTCTATGCCGTTCTTCGTGGTTCGTTCGCTGCTCCGTCGACGTCCTAGTTGGTACGACAAGAGGATGTTTCCTCATCCGCAATGATGGCTAAGTCTGCCATGTAAATTGCTGTGATGGAATGACCGGCCGCATCATTTTCATGGGACGAATACCAAGACATGACCGCGCGATCATCGCTGAGTGGAATGAAGCCTGGGTAGGAGTTGTCTCCGCCACTGGGTAATTCAGCGAACTCATGAAGTTCTTTTCCGGTAAGCCAGTACATGGATGTTTTGGGGCCGTCGCCGACTGTTTTTCTACCGCCCACAACCCAGCGGTCTCCCCAACGCGTCAGGAGCGGTCCGCCGATGTAACGACCCAGGTCGTCACGTTGCCATTGATCGTAAGGAGGAGCGGATTGGAGCAGTTGCGCATTTGCCCGACCTCGGCGTCCGATCGCCAGGATGTTTCCATCCGGTTGGAATCGAAAAGCCGTTTCATCTCCTTCGACGGTCTGAAACAACGAGCGTGTGCGCCAAATCAAACCGTCGTCGCTTTCGAGCATGGCGGATTCGACTTCAGGACCTTCACCTCGTGCACGAACGTTAAAAGCGTGTTTGCGGCGGCCGCAAAGATAGGCTTTGCCGCCGTGTGACTCAGCTCGCCAGATGTAGTGTCCGAAGGTCCCTTCCAGCATGACAGGGCTTGTCCAGTGTACGCCGTCAGCGGACCAAGCGGCATAACCAAGGTGCTTGTTCAGATCGTATTCCGAAAACGGCAATTTTGTATCGCCGCTGTACCAAGTGCCGGTGTAAACGAACAAACGATTTTTGAATACAAGAAAGTGTGGGTCGCGAGTGTCACGTTTGTCGACGTTGAATTGATGGACTTTTTTCCAATTGTTTAAGTCTTCGCTCACCAAAACAATGATCGATGAGGTTGGATAGACGCTGTGGCCATCGGGACAGCTGCGAAATGCTAGATAGTACCGATTCTGGAAGGTCACGAGATCGGTAAACGCATTGTGTTCACCATTGTGAAATACGCGGCGCACATTGGTGACCCGGACCGATGGTAATTCAGCTGCTTGGCAAGTCAAGCTGAGTAGCGGCGCAATAAGTAGCGAAGAAATGAACCACTTAATAATATTTTTGTATTTCATAGTTTTGCACCTACATGTTATTTGGAGTCGCTCTCTGTTTTGCGACAGTCGGCTTCGTAGACAGAATCAATTTGAAAATGAGTCACACCGAGCTTCTTGAGTCGGCGAATGTCCTCGGCTGCCAAGCGGCGGTGCTGCTCAGGGGGATAGCGAAACGTATTAATTGCGGCGACGACGACAACCTGATGTTGTCTCGCCAAATCGATGATTTCTTTGTCGAGCTTGGCACCAAGTTCGAAGAGAAAATAGAGCTGATCAACCGGCTCCCCATTTTTGATCGCTTTCCGTAAATTTACTCGATTGATCGACACTTTCGCCTTGCGATGGAGCGCTTGTTTTGACCGGTCCGCTCCCAACACGTAGGCGCTGTTCAGTAAGTCACAGTCTTTCAGAATGGACTCCAATTGTTGGGAAAAACGTGGCCCTTGCCGGCCTTTCGTGTCGAGCATGAGACGTATCCGACCTTGGCAGGCGGCTGCGTATTCTGCAAAGGATAGCGGGCGCAGTGCGCTGACTCTCGAGCGCAATTGTTTCATCTCGTCCCAGGTCATTTCCGACACGCGACGGGGATCTCCGTAGAATCGCTGAAAATCCTGGTCGTGATGAACAACCAGATGGCCATCGCGGCTTTCGCGGATGTCCACTTCTAACATGGAGTAACCACGTCGGATTGCTGCTTCCAGGGCAGGCCGGCTGTTCTCTATATGATCTGCGTCAACGACTCCGCCACGATGGGCGATCAAAAACAGTTCGGCTGCGGGGCTCGTCGTCGAAAGCAGCAGGAGGAAAAGCCAGGGGTGATAAGAACGAAGCATGGGCGGGTAGTCATTGGGTTGGTGCAAACGGGAATAACGACGGGCGTTAGAAGTTTGTTGTGAAACTATTAATTGGATCCGACGCAGAATAAATGGTTTTCGCCTCGAATGAACAATCGGTTGTCGCTGGGGACCAGAGAGGCAATCACGGGCTGCTGCATGTCATTCGTGGCCAATAATTCGAAATTATCGCCAATTTTCGCGACGAAAATCGTTCCGTCTTCGCGGGCCGCGTAGAGTTTGTCACCGGCGATAAGCGGCGAAGAATAAAAGGAAGCTCGTCCCTTGGGAAACGCGCTACTCCAGATCGTCTCGCCTGTGGATGGGTTGATGCATTCGACTTCACCTCGGTCGCGCACCAGGTAAACCCGCCCTTGATACTCAATGGGTGTCGGGACAAATGTGCCGACGTCATCACGTTTCCATACACGGTGGGTTTCGGTGACATCTCCCTTTCCTCCCATACGAATGCCGTGCAGACGGGGAGTACCGCGATCGTTGCGACCGGCTGCGACTACGACGATGTCATCGGCAATTACGGGTGTGGCAATCGCCGGCCACAATGCGTTGGAGTCCGGATTGAAATTTCCGCAGGACCAGATCACACGCCCGTCTACTGGGTCATGCACAGTAATGTGTTCGGCACCCCAAATAAGGATGGCTTGTTGCCCCTGATGCTGAATGACGAGGGGCGTCGTGTATCCATGATCGCCTTCCACCGGGGTCTCGTAATTGCGGTCCACCTTCCATTGCATTTTGCCCGTCTGCTTGTCGAAGGCTGCGAGCCAGGATTCGCCATTGTGCATTCTCGTCATGATCAGACTGTCTGCCGTTAGGACGGGCGAGGTGCCGTGATCCCAGAACAGTGAGTCAGGACCGTACTGGTCGACCAGATTGGTTTGCCAACGAATTGACCCGTCATTGTTGAGTGCGGCCAAGGTACCACTCTTGAAATACACAAACACACCCTTCCCGTCGGTGACTGGGGATGCGTTGCTGCCGGACCCATTTCGATGCTTGCCTTGGTTCTCTTTTCCAAAACGCGTTTCCCATCGTTTCTTGCCGTTCCAATCAAATGCCAGTACGGCGTCCCGTTCATCAATCGGTGCGGTCAAGAAAAGGGTTCGGTCCCAGACAACCGGGGTTGAACAGCCCTTGCCGGGAAGCTCTGTTTTCCATAGTACGTTGTTGGGACTCCATTGAGTCGCATATTGCCCACCCGAGATGCTGCCGTTGTCCTGTGGCCCCCGCCATTGTGGCCAGTTGACAGTGTCGGCTGCGGTTGCCGAGTAAGAGATGGCTAAAGTCATCAAGGCGGCGCCGATGCGCTGCGTGTTATTCATGTTCGAGTTTCCAGGTTGCTGGGATGTTGCAGGAGACTCACCGACTCCGACGTCTGTTGAGTGGATCACGAGTGGAATGAACCAGTGCCAAGCCTAAGAAACCAGCCTAAGGAACCAGCCTGACCGCGTCAAGAATTTGTGAGGGTGAGCCCTGCTTGCACGTATTCTCGTTGTTACCGGGGGCGTTCATCGACCCTTGGAGTCGAACTCCCAAGCTGTGCTCAAAATGGTTGCGAATTCTCTGCGGGGATGCGTCCATGAGGAAAAGGGGGGGTGAGCCGGCTGAAAGCACCGGAAAGAAGAGTCGCGATTTATGGTTGCTGTTGATCGGATTTCCAGGTCGGATATTGTTTTTCGAGCAGATCAGTCGCATAGTATCCAAGCCACGAGTAACCGTTGCGTCGTTCATGAGAAATCTCTGCCAGGGATCGAATCGGTATGCCATCACGACTGCAATAGATTGGTTGGTTGCCCTCAATGGTGTAAAAGCGAGCCCACATGGGCGGTGCGTTCGCAGCTTTGACGACGATTCGATCATATCCGTTGGGTTGAGTCGGTGCGCTGACCCGTTCCACGCGAATGCCCTGCAGTTGCGACTTCCGAAACCAGCTCGTGGCACTTTCAATTGCGTCGATAATTTGTTGATTAGGATTCTCGACTTTCATCAGGAATTTGACGATGCCGACTGATTCACTACCACTTAAGGACGGTAGCTCGTAACTTCGTGCTCGTCGGGGTTCGAAGCTGACTTCGTCATGTTGAGCACACCAAACGGTTTTGTTTCCGGCGACGACAATTTGGCAGCGAAGGATGCAGTCAATTCCCCTCTTAATGGCTTGGGCACACCGGTTGCGTAAGGCAGGACTCACGAACGAGTAAGTGGAACGATCCTTGGCAATGGCACGGAGCATCGACATCACTCCGATCATGGCGCCATCATTGAACGTGATATGTCTCGAGTAGCCTGATCGATCTTCGGGACGCTGTGGCCATCCACCGTTTTTATACTGAGCCTGAAGCACAAACTCAATTCCCCGTAATGCGGCATCACGGTATCGCTGGTCATGCGTTTCGTGGAAGGCTTTGGCAAGATATTGGATTTCCGTGTGGGTGGCACCGTTGTCGATCGTGCTGTCGTTCCTCGACTTTTCTTCAGTCAGTTGTTTGCGATCTGACTGACTTAGCTTTCGTTTGCGATCGTAGTTTTTCGGCCACCCGCCGGCGTCTCGTTGGTAAAGCAGCATCCTTTCCGCGACTTCGCCATCGAATTCAGCTGCACTCGAAATCGGTGCGCTGATGATTAGGAGGGAAATCAAAATTGCCATGCTTGAGCAATGGAGTTTGCAGCGGGTCATATGAGTGCTGTTGGGAAACCTTCCGGGATCTGGTTAACGTCATCATTCTAAAGCATCTTGACCGTGATTTCACCGATTACAGCAGAATCAATCGGGAGATTTGGTTTTGTTGGCCCCAAGAGTGGTACGAAAGCGTCGACGGCGTTGATTTGTGCATGGCACAAAATACGACAAGCATGTTTTGATAAATGCATCCAGATCGGACACTCTGAGCTATTATTGCGTTTGCCCGATCAAGCCGGTCAATTGGAGTCGCCCAGCGCGTGAGGGGCATGCTGTGTGATTGTTGTTGCGGCGTTCTGCCTGCTAATATGATCGCTTCTTGATCGGCTTTTAAATTGCAACCCAACTAGCCAGCTTCTACGATGTGTGCTGAGGTTTGCTTGCTTTAATCCCCCAGGAGACAAGGTGATGGCTTGTCACTTTCGCTTGGCGTTGATTCTGCTAATGCTGATGGCCGCAGGTGCGACCGCTCAAAACGCTCGAGACACGGCTGTTCGACAGGACAAGGCGAAGCTCACTGAGCATGCCACCTGGTTGTACGATGACTTGGACCACGCAGTCGAAGTTGCGGCGAGGATGAATCGCCCCCTGATGATCGTCTTTCGCTGAATTCCCTGAAATGCCTGTCAAGGCTTTGACGAGCAGGTGGTTCGTCGCAATGGAGATTTAAGAGAACTTACGGACAAATTCGTTTGTGTGCGGATCGTAAAAGCGAACGATTTGGATCTGACATTGTTCCAGTTTGACTTTGATTTAACTTTTGCGGTCTGTTTTATGAATGCGGATAGGACGATCTATGCTCGCTATGGTCGTCGTAGTAGTCGGGAGAACGCAACCAAAGATGTTTCCCTGGCAGGTCTGGCAAGTACGATGTCAGAGGTTCTGGAATTGCATCAACAATATCCTGGCAACAGATCGCTGCTGCTGGGGAAACAGGCGGTTGCGAACGCGTTTCGTACTCCAGATGACTTTCCTGCCTTGCGAGGCAAATTCAAAAAAAATCTCGATTATGACGGGGCTGTTACGAAGAGCTGTCTGCACTGCCATCAGATAGGCGACGCGGAGCGTCAAATCTATCGAAATCTGCGGCAGCCGATTCCGGACCGTATCTTGTTTCCCTATCCCTCGCCGGCCGTTTTGGGGTTGTCGATGGATGTCGATAAGTCCCGATCCATTGCGAAGGTCGCATCCGATTCGATTGCCGATCAGGGCGGGCTGCAATCCGGTGACCAATTCGTGACGTTGAACGGTCAGCGGATTATTTCACCTGCTGATATTCAGTGGGTGTTACATCATGCGGCAGCTACAGATCGACTGTCTGTGGAAGTTCAACGTGGTAATCGGCGGAAGCGATTGCAGCTGCTCCTGCCTAATGGCTGGCGTCGAGAAAGTGATATTTCCTGGCGAGTTTCCAGCTGGCCATTGCGTCGCATGGGTACCGGTGGACTGCTTTTGAAAGCGGCCACTATCGAGCAACGTCGCCGTGCGAGGATCCCACAAGGACGGTTGGCGTTGGTGGTGAAGCACGTCGGACAGTATGGACCTCACGCCGCTGCAAAGCGAGCCGGTTTTCGACCCGGAGATATGGTGGTATCGTTCAATGGCCGCACCGATCAGCTTACGCCCAGTCAATTGCTGGCTTACACAGTTCAGGAAACAAAACCTGCTCAGCGACTGCCCGTGATCGTGGTTCGAGGTGAACAACGGGTGAAGCTGATGCTGCCGATGCAAAAATGATCGTCCGTTGGTAGATTTGTTGTCGGGTGATCGGTGTACGAAGGTGTGGCCAGCGAATGGTTGAAGAAATGGAAAGGCGATTTGTGAAATTCCCCCAAAATACTGTGCTGGGAATGCTGCATTTACCAGCGTTGCCAGGGAGTCCTGGCAATACGATGACCGTGGACGCGATCGAGACCTTTGCCTTGCGCGATGCTGAATCACTTATCGACGAAGGCGTGAATGGTCTGATTGTGGAGAATTTTGGCGACGCGCCGTTTTATCCAGCATCCTTACCACCTATCACGGTTGCTTGTCTGAGCCGGTTGGCTTTTCAAGTGAAACAACGCTATCCCACCATTCCCTTGGGCGTTAACGCCTTGCGAAATGACGGCCGCTCTGCACTCGCCGTGGCTGCGGCAAGTGGCGCGGATTTCATTCGTGTTAACGTGCTTTGCGGTGCTCGCCTCACCGATCAAGGGCTCATCGAGGGAATCGCTCATGACTTGATGCGCGATCGACACCATTTCGAAGCCGGGGCGATTCAAGTTTGGGCGGACGTGAACGTCAAACATTCTGCCGCCTTGGCGGACCGACCTGTTGAAGAGCAGGTTGCGGACACCATTCAGCGCGGCTTGGCGGATGCTGTGATTGCGTCAGGGTCGGCCACTGGCCAGCCCACGGCCCTTGGCGAGGTGAAAAGGTTTCGGCAGGCGGCCGGGGAAACACCTGTCTTTGTGGGCAGCGGGGTCTGCCGAGATAATGTGCAGCAATTCTTGCTTCATGCCGATGGGGTGATCGTCGGCAGTGCATTTAAGGAGGGGCGGTCGGCTACTGAGCAGGTTGATCGAATGGCGGTACGCGACTTCATGCAGCGGGTTGCCGATGCAGCCAAATGAAGACCAACCCGCATTTTCAGCCGCTGCTGCTGATTTCAAACACGGGCTCTCCTAAGACGGTCAGGTCAGGTTCAATTCCCAATCCGGGTGACAAGCTGGCAGACATGCGACCGTGGTCCCGTTGCGGAGCTCCAGCTGCCGTGCTGACGGTTACGTAGCTGTTGAAGTCGGTGGAAGTGAACAAGAGTTCTGTCGGGGTGCTGTGCGCGAGGTGTGCAATCGCGGCTGTGGTCACGTCACCTCCCCAACTGTCTTCGATCGTCATGGCAATGCCCAGCGACGCACAGAGATCGCGAGCTTGCCGGGCGCGAGTCAGTCCGCCAAATTTGCTGATTTTGATATTCACGACGTCCATCGCCAAATCGGCTTTCCCGCGAAACAGCATATCGACACTATCGATCACTTCATCCAGCACAAAGGGATGATTGGTTCGGCGTTGAATTGTCAGGCATTCCTCGTAGGCCGCACAAGGTTGTTCGATGTAAACATCAATGTCCTGTACTGCGCGAACCACACGCATCGCTTCATGCATCAGCCAGCCAGTATTTGCGTCTGCGATCAGCTTATCGCCCGGCTGCATTCGAGCTGCGACCGCGCGAATTCGCTCGATATCCACGTCGGGATCACCGCCGACTTTGAGTTGAAACCTACGGTAACCTTCGTCGCGATATTGTTGGACACGCGATGCCATCGCATCTGGATCTTCTTGAGAGATCGCTCGATATAAAACAAAATCCTTGCCGTAACGCCCGCCTAAGAGTGAGCAGACGGGTTGGCCGCTGACTTGGCCTAAAATATCCCAACAGGCGATATCGATCGGTGATTTGGCATAGGGGTGGCCTTTAAGTGCCGCATCCATTTGTCGGTTCAACTGATCAAGGTGTAATGGATTACAACCGATCAAATGAGGTGCGATCTCCGCAATTCCAGCTCGACAACCGGCGGCGTACGCGGGCAGATAAGCCGGTCCTAATGGGCAAACTTCGCCCCAGCCTATCAGCCCTGCGTCGGTTTCTACCCGTACCAGAGTACTGTCAAAGACAGTAACGGATTTTCCACCTGACCAGTTGTAGCTTCCTTCGTGAAGCGGTAGATCGACTTGATATGCCGAAATTCGACAGATTTTCATATTTGCCACAGCCGGTTATCGAGGATGGATTGTGAATACAAAAAGGGGGCTCCGAAGATGATTTCGGAGTCCGTCGTCAGGCAGGAATCAACCAGCATTTCCCTCTACTGCCGATTTTCAAGCAGGCCACAACAGGGTACGAGGTAATCACCGACAAGTCTTAGGACCAGTCTAGACCGTCTTGAAGTTGGTTGAAGTTATCGCATCCGTTCGCTGTGACTGCGACCATATCTTCGACTCGGATGCCACCCAGGTCACGGCGGTAAAGACCTGGTTCAATCGTTAGCACGTCGCCTATGACAAGGGCAGGTCCCTTTTTGTCCAGTAAGGGCGGCTCATGGACCTCCAGGCCGACACCGTGTCCTGTACCATGCGGCATGGCACAATACGAATCGGGATCTTGTTCGGAGGGCAATCCTATCTTGAAACCATGTTTCCTGATTGCCTCACAGGTTACCGCATGAACGTTTTCTCCCGTCACCTCCGGCGCCGTTGCAGCGATAGCCGCTTTTTTTGCATCCACCACCGCAAGATGCATCTTGTTCAATTCGTCTGAAATCTTTCCATGAACGACAGTTCTTGTGCAATCGCCGTTGTATCGAGTTGCTCGGTTCTGTGGAAAGATATCGATAATCACCGGTTGCTCTGTTTTCAGAATACCCATTCCCAATTCGTGGCAATCAGCTCCGCTGGGGCCACCTGCGATAATCGCTGGAACATTGGCGTAGCCTCGATCCATGAGCCAGTGATCGACTGCCGTGCGAACCCTTTCGGACGTTAAGGGTTCACCATCAACGAGTAGTTCGCCATCGTTTTTCGCGGTGGCGGTGGCTACCATTCGACATGCCATTTCCATCGCGCCTTCGGTGGTTTGTTGGGCTTCGCGTAGCCATGCTAATTCTTGCTCGTCTTTTGCTCGTCGTTGAAGAATGCCCAGTTCGGCATCCAGCTCAACCTCAATTCCTATCTGGCGAGCGAAATCCGCGTAGATAAAGGGAAGTGAACGATCGGCCCGTACGTGTTGAATCCCATGGCGCCGGAGGCATTCTGCCGCCGCTTGTGCGGTCGCCGTTTCGCGATCTCCGGATAGACCACCCTCGGGTGTGTAATCCGCTGGACAGGCGATCTGGTCGACACGAGCCGCTTGCCGGGCCCGTCGCATTTCAATGTCACGGAGAATCAGAATCGACGTTTCAGTACCGTCGGCCGTGGAAAAACGAATGACGGCCGTCGGATCGCCAACTGAAAAGCGCAGTTGATGGAAAATGGCCGCATTGTGGTCAGGGATTCCGGCCATCAAAACGGGCGTTTTCTCTTGATTTTTCATGGGGATCTGCTCAGGGCCAAGGGCTGTGGCTGGATTTGATCGAGATTATAGCGACTTGTCGCCAAATGATTCAGTGTCGTTAAATTGCATGAAGTGACGCATAAATATAACAACAAAGGTTTGAATAATCGACGCTAACCCCTTATCTTACGAGTCGGTGGATTGGAGCAGTTGGGGCACAACCGGATTCATTTCACTTTATTTAGCTGTCAGGAGATACGTTAATGTCACGGAACCTGCGTTTTTTAACAAAAATCTCAGCGCGTTTATTTCTTGCCTGCGGTCTGCTCTTTGTGACCGCGAATGCTTCTCAGGCAGACCTCTATGGCCATTGGCCGCTCGACGATGGAGAGGGTGATACAGCCAAAGACCTCAGTTCGAATGAACAGCATGGCGAAATCTATGATTATGACTTTCTTGGACTGGGTGATGATGGGAGCGTATGGGTTGATGATGACGAGCGCGGCATGGTAATGGGTATTGCTGGGGCTTGGGTTGACGCCGGTGAGTTGCCCGTGATGGATTTGGATAACGATTTTTCTTGGGTTCTCTGGACCAAACAGTCATTCGATGAACCGAGTCCTTCCAACAATATCATCATTGGAAATCGCTTTGGGTTTGGGGGTTCCGATACGTCGCCCCGTGAGTTCATCAAATTCACGCCAAATCGATTTGAGTATCACATGAATGCTGGGTTTGATAACGATCTTCAGTATGACCCTTGTGATTGCCCGGAGCGACACATTCCCAGTGACGAGGAATGGATGCATCACGTGGTGGTCAAAGATGGCGAAGTGATGACTTACTTTCGCGATGGCGAACTCATGAATGACACAGAACTCCTCGACCCGCAGTTCAGTGAAGATCCGCTTCCCTTTGCTATGGGCGGCCAAGATGGACGCGAGACCTGGACGGGATATCTCAGTGATGTTCGTCTCTATGACCATGCATTGACAGAAGCCGAAGTCGCCTCGATCTTTAGTGGCGCGCCGGACGGCGATCCGGGTGACTTCAATGGCGATACGGTCATTGATGCGAAGGACATCGATCTGCTAACCGCGGAAGTTATTGCTGGTACCAATGACACTTTATTTGATCTAACGGGTGATAACCTCGTCAATCAATTGGATCGCGATGCTTGGGTTAACGATATTAAGAATACCTGGTTTGGTGATTCCAACTTGGATGGGGAATTCAATTCCACAGATTTCGTCGTCGTGTTTAGCGCAGCCGAATTTGAAGATCAGCTGGAAAAGAATTCAGGCTGGGCGACTGGCGATTGGAATGGCGACCTGGAATTCAATAGCAGTGACTTTGTCACGGCTTTCCAGGCTGGCGGATTTGAAGCAGGACCAAAGGCTGCTGCGGCTCAGCTCGTACCGGAACCCAACACGGCGATCCTGTTGTTGCTAGGCTTCTTAGGCCTTTTTGCCACACGTCGTCGTTAGTCGTTAACTCGAAAAGATTGTTTTTCCAAGTTGGTGCCGCACTTGGTTGCGGCGCCAACTGAGCGGAGTACACGATCTAGCGGATCTGTAGCCCTTTCGGAAGTGATTCACCAAAGGCCCGTTGCTGTTCAGCAGCATCCAGGCTGCCGCCTTCTTTGACCAAGTGAATCATGTGATCGGCACTGTCGTGATCTGTTAACCAAGCAACCACATCGTCGCGGGCTGCTTGGTCGATGTCGCGGAAACGATCCCCTGTTCGACGCGTCAGCTGCATGAGAGCGAATGCTTGGCTCATATCGTTGACATTTTGATTCATCAAACTCCGGATCCACTTCGTCGCCGTTTCGGCGGCGACGACCGTATTGAGCGGTCCATATAATGGTTCTCGACTTCCAAGGCGGCCAAGAGTCCAGACGATGGCAGGGCGTACTGATTCCAGTTTTCGCTTGCCCAGGAGATCGACCAGCATTTCCCCTAAGTTGGTTTTGGTTCGTGGAGGTAACAACTCGAGTGAGGCTAACAGTCGCCAAAGTTCGGCGAATTCAGGAATGGTAAAGTGAGCGTCCCCTTTCACACTGGCCGCTGTCATTCGGCGATGGAGGGCTTTCACGGAGGCCAGTAATGGTTCCGCTAGGGCTCGCTGTTGTCCCGCCGGAAGTCCACCCGCAATGCGACGCCAGAGAATCCAGGATTCGGTGCGGCAGACCGGTGATTTGTGAGCCAGTTTGCCCTGGACCATACGCCAGGTTTCGGTGACGCGCCAATCGTCGACCGACATTCCATAGCCCGGGCGAAGTGCGAAACCAAGTAGGTTTAACCAACGCGCCTCATGTTGCTGGCTGCGACGGCGCCCCGATTCAAGCTGGATAAGCTCTTCCCAAATGCGTCGCAAGAACGACATCGGCCATGCGGTGCGTTCCATCTCAGACGCTTCAACAAGTCGTTTGATGAGAGCATTGGGTTTCGATTTGGCGTCTGGTCCAAAGGTGTCTTGAAGTGCGTGCTGGCAGTTGTGCCACAACGATTCATCCAGAACTCCCTCTTGTTCTCCGGCGGAGGCAGCGGCGTGGCGGTCGGTTTCTGTTGCGGATCGTACGTCAAACTGAAGACGCCAGCTACGGTCCCCATCCATCTGTTGCAACCAAAGTTCGATCGTCCCGATTTCGCTCAGTTGGGTGTGAAGACGGACGGGCACCGTGCCTCGTTGGTTCCGTCGCTGCGATCTGAGTGCGGTGCGTAAGGGTGGCAGAGATTTCATCTGTTCGGGATCAATCTCGATGAATTCTCCTGGTTGGTCTGCCAGGCGAATACTCGACACATGGAGGGGAAATTCGACGGGCTCTGAAATCCGTAAATCAAACTCCAAATCCGATAGCGCAATCGCGTCGCCCGGTTGTGCGGAACCAGGCACGACACAAACCCCAGTGGTTGCCTCTCCCGTGCTTGACGATTCGCGATTGCCAACTTCAACGTAATAGCTCCGTGCGAGCCCCGCGGCAATTTTTACTCCTTTGCCACGACGGACCATGCCGTAATAAGCTGCGCCGCGTGCCACGGCTAAATCGAGTCGATCATTGTCAAGAAGTTGCGGAGACCAGTCATCCGATTCATTCCCACGAAACCATTTTTCAATGACGGTTACCAGCCGCTTGCGTATCAGTGGCGAAGCGAAAAGGCCACCGTTTAAAAGAATCAAATCCGGCCTCGCTGGATCGTAGGGAAGTTCTGCGGATGGATCGCGATCATCGGCGTGCCGATGTGCACGCAGAAAAGCGCTCAGGTATCGCGTGATGGCTGAGTCGGTTGTGTAGGGCAAGCCAAATTCTTGGAAGCCTGATCGACGTTGATCAGGGTTTTCACTCAAGTCGACTTCTGGGAAAAAACCGTCAATCAGAACCCTTTCCGCTTCCTCACGTGTCAGTTCAACTCGCAGGCTTCCACCGACCAATTTGCTGCTCATGCTTGGAAGGTTGATCGTTAGGGTTTCGGGTGGATTGTTGCCCAGTAAACTTTCCTTTGCCTGGCGACAGCTGCGAACCAGCATGTCCCATTGTCGAGCTTGCAACGGCGATTTGGCCTTCAGTCCGACCTCGAGATGTTTCGCTAGCGCAAGATCCAGATTGTCACCGCCCAGGATCAGATGGTCTCCAACCGCAATACGGTGAAAGACAACGGCTGCGTCACTGTGATCTTCATTTTGTGCCGCACGAACCCGAATCAATGTGAAATCCGAAGTGCCCCCACCAATGTCGCAAACTAAGATTTTCTGTCCGGTTTCCACCAGGGATTGCCAGTCATCGCGATGAAGATTGACCCAGGCATAGAAGGCCGCTTGAGGTTCCTCGATCAAAACTACTCGCGGCAAATCAGCCAGCGCGGCTGCTTCGACCGTTAACTCACGAGCCACTTCGTCGAATGAAGCTGGCAACGTGAGGATAATGTCTTGTTCCGACAGGGGGAAATCAGGGAACCGATGGTTCCAGGCGTCTCGTACATGTTGCAAGTATCTTGCACTCACTTCTATTGGCGAGAGTCGCTCGACGTCATCGGTGCCGTGCCAAGGAAGGATCTCAGCCGTGCGGTCTACCCCCGCATGGCACAGCCACGATTTTGCTGACGCAATCATGCGGCCAGGTGCCAACGAACCCTCGTCTCGGGCCATCGATCCGACGACATGTTTTTCTGGTTTTTTTTGCCAAGGCAGGCGGTAGGCGTCCGTTTGCCCCTCAGCTTGAACTGGCTGAAAATGAAACGAAGGCAGGGTTTCTCGAGCATCCACTTCGCCGGTGGCAACCAGTTGATCGATCGCGAATGTTTGAACTTGCCAGTCTACAGATTCAGTATCAATGAAGCAGATTGCTGAGTTCGTCGTGCCCAGGTCGATACCGACTACATAACGACTTGGGGATTCTTCAAAAGATAGATTTGGATCAGACATTATTTCGAATAGTTTTCGGCTTTTCCCTTAGCGATGGCGAAACCGTGCAAACGGCGTGTGGAATGCTAGTGATGATAGTCGCTCAGCAGTTTTCGGTACATGACTCAAGGGGGTGATCGGGTTTGTTGTGTGCTTTTTGGGTAGCCCTTGGCATTTAACCAGGAGGGTGCATTTGAATGGAAATTTGAAACTTCAATCGAGTGAAGCTTTGCTTGGCTTCATTGAGCTTCTCAACTCTTGTCGATATTGCAGCAAGATCGAAACCGCATGGCGGAAGAGATCTTTTCGCGGAGATCCGAAGGTGGACGATCCGAAGGTGGACGATCCGCTTCAGAAACGGAAGCTTCCTGGTGAGATTTGCTGTCGATGCGACTCCACAAGCCGCTTGAATCCGCCCTCGGGATCGATGGGAAATGCGCCTGTCTGAGTCTGCCGAGATCGGTTCCGGTTCGATTTGGTGCGAGTTGGCAGTGGTTGATGCGTACCGCGTTTAAAAAAAGCGACGGAAGATTTATGGAGATGTCGCTGATTGGCAACCCGATTTTTTGCCCCGACTCTCGTTGGTGACAAAAAAATTCTATTGTTTTTCAGTGTCCTTTGGTACGATAGCGTCAGCATTGTCCAACGTAAATCTCTATGCGTGAGTGTGAAAGAATTGGGACTGAACGCCCAACACAACGAGGCATGGGAAATGATGACATCGATCAGCAATCGACGGCGTGTGAAGCGAAACATCCGAGCGCTCCGGTCAGGCGACCGAAGACGGATGTCCCTGGAACAACTTGAGTTGCGAGAGTTGTTGGCAGCGGCACCGATGATATCGGAATTTCAGGCTGTGAATCGTGCTACGCTTCAAGATGGAGATGGAGATTTTTCAGACTGGATAGAGATTCGCAACGACTCGAACCAACCTATTAATTTGCAGGGCTGGTATCTCACTGATGATGCCGACGAGTTAAGGAAATGGCAATTTCCTGCTACGTCAATTGCTGCGAACGATGAGATCGTGGTGTTCGCATCTGGCAAGAATCGTGTTGTCGTTGGTCAGGAGTTGCATGCAAGTTTTAAACTTTCAGGCGACGGTGAGTATCTCGGTTTGGTTGATCCGAACGGGCAGGTTTCACAAGCATTCGCTCCGGAGTATCCAGCTCAGGTCCAAGACGATTCCTACGGCTTAGGCGTGGGGCGTATTACCACTCAGCTGTTGGATCGCCAAATGGCAGTGCGATCTTTCGTGCCGCGCGACGATTCTCTCGGCGACGATTGGACTGCGCTGGGATTTGACGATGGTCAATGGCAACAAGGCATGGGACCGACTGGCTATGAACGCCCCTTGGTTGGCTCGGAAGAGTTAGAAGAGTTCACGGATGGGTTGGGAGCAGATTGGACGATCGATTTGCCAATGGAGGCTTCAAGTCGCGTTGCGGTGGAAGGTGGGCAATTGACGCTTGAGCTGCCTCCCGAGCAGTCATTGATGGGAGAGGCTGGTCGAGGTTTGGCGCCGTTGGTTTACCGTGAATTACCGGCGAACACGAACAGTTTTGACTTGGTGGCCCAAATTGATTCGGGGAAGTCTCGAGGAAACACAGGGGTTGTGGTTTTTGACGCGAATCGGGATGAACCGGTGTTGGTTGCCCAATACGAAGCGCGACGTCAGTTTGCCATGCGTAGCGGTGGTGGGGTTGAGATTGCCAAGGCTCGCAAGCCAAACCGAGACAGTTATTACATTCGTGTTGGGTTTGACCATGAGGTTCGTGAATGGACGAGTTACTACAAGGTGAAACTCGATGATGAATGGGTGCAGATCGGTACGGTGAGAGAGGGAGAGCGTGGTCTTGGCACGCCGATTGACCTGCGTGTGGGAGTTTTTGCCGAGTCAGGAAGTCGAGACGTCTCGGCTGTCATCGGATCTTTCGCGATCAGTCGCTTGCCCGGATCAGTCTATGAATCAACTATTGGTAATTCTGTTGAGTCGTCTTTGTATGATCACAATAGCTCGATTTTCTTGCGTGCCCCGTTCGAATTGGATGTGAATTCGTGGGATCCGACGCTGATTGATGGACTTGATTTCTCCGCAGCATTTGACGATGGCTTTCGCTTGTTTCTTAACGGCGTAGAGGTTGCTTCCCATCATGCGCCGGATGACGCCGGTTGGAACGCGCAGGCTACGGGAAGCTACGGGACTTCGTTAGGGGCGATTCCAACCAAGTCGTTTGACCTTTCCGAGCAGGTTGATTTGCTCCAGCCAGGTGACAATGTCTTAGCGATTCAGGGTATGAATCTCGATAGTGCCGATGTCGATTTTTATTTTGCTGCAGAGCTAACCGCTTTGCAGTTTGAACCGCTAACGGAACAGGAGTTTTCTAACCCAACACCCGGTCGTCCGAATCTTGCGCCCGCGCTGCCGTCACCAAAAATTGTAGGTGAACAGGGTGCGTTTGTTGGCACTCGAATGATCTCGGTAGAGAACCTTGCCGGGCCGAATACGGAGATTCGATATACGTTGGATGGAGAGGAACCCACCATCCATTCAGCCCTTTATCAACAGCCGATACCGATTTCTAAGACGACGATGTTTCAAGCACGCGTTTTTGATTTAGATGAGCATGGACGTGACCCAAGTCAGTTGGTGGGTGGGACCTTTTTGGCATTCGCGCCGGATGTGATGGGACGAGAGTCGGATCTTCCGATTTTGGTATTGGACACGCTCAGCCAAGATATTCCGCAAACTGAGGCGACTGAGCTAACCGCTGCAAATGCACTGCTATACGATTTGAATCCTGAAAAACTCGTTTCAGCTTTGGGCAGTGGTGATGTTGGTTATCTCGGTCGAGCGGGGCTTCGTGTTCGCGGTTCGACAACGCGTGGACAGGCTAAGCCAAATTTGACCTTCGAAACCTGGGGTGTCAATGGATTTCAACAAGATGATGATGTCGATGTGAGTCTTGTCGGGTTGCCACCCGATAGTGATTGGGTCTTGCATGCTCCGTTTGGATTTGATCGAGCACTCATCAGGAATCAGGTGTTCTTCGACTTGGCCAACAGTGTACTCGATTGGTCACCGCATACTCGTCCGATCGAGGTCTACCTCAATCGGAATGATGATGTTGTTTCGAATGAAGACTATGTCGGGATGTATGTGTTGATCGAAAAAGTGAAACGAAGTCCAGATCGAGTGGACATTCAACGCATCACGCCAGCCGATAGCGATCCGAATCGTCAAGAAATTAGCGGTGGTTACATCTGGAAAGTTGACCGATCCGATCCGGGGGACGCACCCTTTAGTGCGGGTGGTCGAAGTTTGAATTGGGTCTATCCGAAGAATTCTGGTGACCGTTCCAGGATTGACCAACAGGTTACGGCTGAGCAGCAAGCCTGGGTGCAGTCTTATTTCGAAGAATTCGCGGCGACGCTAGAGAAGCCTGATTTGAATGACCCGGCTGGCTATTCCAACTATATCGATGTCGATTCTTGGATCAATGCTCATTTGGTGAATGTACTTTCGTTTAATGTTGATGCATTGCGTTTGAGCACTTACTTGTTCAAAGATCGCGATGGGAAAATCGAGTACGGACCGCTTTGGGACTGCGATCGCTGTATGGAATCGAATGATGATCGGGATGATGATCCAACAATCTGGTCGCATCCAGGTGGAACGGATTTCTTCGCAGCGGGGCCCCACAATGATCCATGGTTCCGGCAGTTGTTCAAAGATCCGAATTTCTGGCAACTTTATATAGATCGTTGGTCCGAATTGCGACAGACGATTTGGTCCTCCGCCGGTCTGGACCAAATAATCGATCAACAAGCCGCACAGGTGGCGGCATCGAGTCAGCTGGACGCTGATCGCTGGAATCGAACATTTCGCGGATCCGCGGAATATGACTCCGGTGTGTTGGATGAGACTTGGGAAGGCGAAGTCGAACATCTCCGGATGTGGCTCCACGCTCGGGCTGAATTCATGGATCAGAATTTTGTCAGCCGTCCAGAATTGTTAGTCGGCGATAAGGCAGCAGGTTTGTCTCAGGAGATTCGTGTCACGTCGGGGACGAAAGTTTCCATTTCGCCGACGAAGATGACCTTCCTGGGCGAAACCACGACGCTCACGGGTCCGCCAGAGTCGACCATGGCATCGTATCGAGTACCGTCCGATAACTCGCTTGGCGAATCCTGGACCACGGTTGGCTTCGACGATTCCGCCTGGTCGACCGGCCCACTTGGTTTTGGCTTTGATTCGCGCGACAATTTTACCGAGCACATTCAAACAGAAGTGCCGGTCCGTGACCTGGTACCGGGAGCGACCACCATGCTGGTCCGAATTCCGTTCGAGCTTGAGGAGATGAACCAAGTCGCAGATAAAGCGATCAAGTTACGTATCAAATTCGACGACGGATTTGTCGCCCATTTGAATGGACAAAGAATTGCCTCACGGAATCTGCGCGATGAAACGCCTTCGTGGGATTCACAGGCAAACATTCGGCGAAATGCGGCGGCTGTCGAATTCCTCGAGTTTGACGTTTCAGACCATCGACAGGCGTTGATCGAGGGAACTAATGTTTTGGCGATTCAACTCGTCAATGCGGCGGCCACAAGTGGGGATATGCTGCTCGTGCCTGAACTTGTTAGTCAACAAGTAAGCGTCGGGAAAAATCCGGCTGCAAAAGTCTATCTGACGACGGATGGCAGCGATCCGCGATCGGCCGAGGGGATTCCGAGTCAAAATTCTGCCGATTGGGATGTGAATCAAAAGTTCACCGTGAACGAGAACGTCCGTTTGATTGCCCGGACTTTGGATGATTCGGATCGTGGACCCGAGTCGAAAATCGTTTTGACCGATTGGAGTGCACCGACGATTTACGATTTTGTCGTCAGCTCGATTGCCGGTGATTTCGATCACAGTGGGGTGTTGGATGTGCGAGACCTAGATCGCTTAACGGAAGAGTTACGTGTTGCAAATCCCGATATTCGCTTCGATTTGAACGGCGACGGTGTTGTGAATTCAGCGGATCGAGAACAGATGGTTATGGGGGTGCTGAATACGCCCTTCGGGGATGTCGATTTTAACGGAGCCTTTGACTCAGCGGATCTGATCGTTGTGAATCAGGCCGGTGAATACGAAGACGGTCAGTCGGGCAATTCAACCTGGGCAGAAGGCGACTGGGATGGGGATGGTGAATTCACAACGGCGGATTTGGTGTTCGCCTTTCGCCGTTCCAGATTTGGGTAGTCAGCGATCGCGTGTCGCCGAGATTGATCTCCGATCGATGAAATCAAATTCCGGGAGCCAAATCGGAAGCCAAGCTCCGAAGAATGATGGTGCGATCCAGATCTCATACCGAGAACAGGTAGTCTAGTCGCAGAAAGCATAGCGGAGGATGCAGAACACCGTTTCGATTCCGTCCTTGATGCCGATTTTCTTGCCTTCACTCCAGTCGCGCGCACTGTAGCGCACCGGAAGTTCAACGATGTGGTGCCCTCGCCGAGCAACCTTGGCAGTGATCTCTGGCTCGAATCCAAAACGATCCTGGTGAATCGATAAGTCCGTGATTACCTCCTTACGAAAAACCTTGTAGCACGTTTCCATGTCGGTCAATCGAAGGCCAGTAGTCAAGTTCGATAGCTTCGTGAGCAGACGGTTGCCGAGTCGATGCAATTTTGAGGAGCCAGTCCAGCGGTTCGTAAGAAAGCGTGATCCATAGACGATGTGGCTGCGTCCTTTCAGAATTGGATCCAATAAATGAGGAATGTCACGCGGGTCGTATTCGAGATCGGCGTCTTGAATCAAAACGACGTCGCCGGTCGCCTGTTCAAAGCCTGTACGAACTGCCGAACCCTTGCCTTGATTCTTAGGCTTCAACACAACGCGAAGTCCTGGTAGGTGAGTGAGACGCTGCAAGATTTCGCGAGTTCCGTCGTCGCTCCCGTCGTCCACAACAATGATTTCTTTCGGTATGCTCAAGGCCAACAGTCGCGCGATGATTTGATGGATCGTGCGGGACTCATTGAAGACCGGTATCACCACCGACAAACAGAAATTGTCAGGATATCGACATTCGGCTTCGGGTGGGGTGTAGCTGTCCTCTGAATTCAATTGCTGAGCAATCTGCTCCAGTTCGCGGAGCATTTCGTCGGTCTGCCGAAGTGGTGCCTCCGTCGATGCGGACGATGGAGGAAGCGGCACCTGGCTGGGCGAGGTTCCCATCAGTGGACTGTTGATTGCGGAGTCGTGATTCATGTTGGACATGGCGTCCTTATTTTCGATTTTGGGCCAATTCGAACGATAGCTGGAGTCGAGGTGCTGCTGGCCAGGGCACAACTCCCGTTTGAGTATCTGAACTGATGTGTCGTCGTGACTTGGGTAAAAATCGCGTACTTTGGATTTCATCGAATTCGCTCGCCCGTCCCCATAATTGGGCCAATTCATCCTGATACAACAAAACCCATTCGGAGTGGACTTGTTGCATGACAGCAACCGAATGCTGCTGGCGTCTATTTAACAACACTAGGTCCGGTTCTTGCCACCTCAGTATTTGAGTGGGATCGGCTGGTGGCGACTGTGGACTTCGATATCGCTTCTGAAAGTCGCCATTTCCCACAAAAAAATCGAAGTGACGGTCGACTGCCTCTTGGGGATAACAGGTTCGAAATCGGCCGTCGAATGCCACTTTGATGCCGGAATCACTGGGTTTCCTGGCCCCAAGGACGGAGATTGTGTATTGTGCCCAACGCCCTGAGACGACAAGCTTTCCTGTAAGCCCCTCATTTGCCATGAATTGAATTGCCGAAACGGGAAACTGCTCGCGAGCTACTTCGACTTTTTGGAGGCGGCGGCCGAGTTGTACGGCCAGGAATGTACAAATTAGCATCAAAAGCAGGCAGATGGTCGTTCGCGTCGGAGTCGAAAACGTGTTCTGTGGTGAAGCCGATTGACCAGTCAGGCTCATTCGCAGCCGTTCGCCTACCGATTGCAGATGCGGTGGTAGCCAAAACCCAAACAGCAACACGACAAAAGGTAGATGTCGTTGATGTTGTATCCCCTGGCTGAGTACCAATGCGAGTACGAGCAGTTGAGTAAAGTCGCGGGGCAGGCGACTAAAGATTAGCCCAAGGGTAATCAACGCCAACAGGACCCAAAGTTTCACGGCTGCTGGGGTGAATAGATCAGGCGGATGCCATTCTAGGATTTCGGGGCGGGGTACTCGTAACGCTTCGAACAACCAGCGATGCAGTTCCGTTCCATACGGGTTGAGTATTGTGGCCAAGCCGCCGACGATCATCAGAGATCCTAGGTAAGCGATAACGCTCACCCGTAACTCCTCACCACGAAAACCGTATTCAATCGCTCGGCTGCCGAGAATCACCAAATAGACAGCTAAACCGGCCAGGAAGCCGCCATGGGTGTTGGCCCAGATCCACAGTAAAAAAGGGCAGAGCCAGAGTCCGGCCAGCCGATTCGTGTAGCGCAGCCGGTTGGGTTGCTCGGTGGGTGCCGGCCAGGGCAGGTTCCAGCGGTTAGTCCATCCCTGGAAACAGCAATCCGTCCAAGCGATTAACAAGGCAAAGTAGAAAAAGCTGAACAGATGGGGGCGCAAACCCCAATAGAACGAAAGATTGATCGAGACGATCAGGCAAACCAATGCGATGATCACACTGTTAACCTGTTGTTTTAGAGCCCGATAGACAATCAGCAGCAACACGATGCATCCGAGTAGGCACTTGAGAAGCAGGAGGCTTTCGACACCCAGCAGATTGGATCCGCTTGCGAAGATGATTTCACTTAAGTGTTCATGGTTAATCCAGCGATGCCCCTGTGCTGTGAAGGTATAGGTGGCCGTCTCAGCGATGCCGTGTTTGAGCGTGTCCTGTCCATATTTCACATGGCCCCAAAAATCGGAATCAACCGTGCTGGGGCTCATCGGGATCGCGCACCAGAGGATAACGGCGGCGAGAAAAGTGAATCGAAGCAAGCGCGGATGAAAAAAGCCTGTTTTCGCGCTGGATTCGAGAGTAGATTCCATCAGTATTTGCGTCCGATCGGCAACTTTCCTTACGTTTTGTCGTTGAAATAATAGGTCGCGGACGCTTCGGAGTGCGGGCGCGTCGCAGGGCTGCCTGAATTCGTTTTGCTTGTTTTGGGATGCGGGACGTTATAGACGGCCCAATCCTTGCAAGCGGTGGGGTGAGGCGGTTGATTCTGTGTCCAAGATAACTGGTGCAAATCTTGAATTGTGGCTTGATTCATCGGCAGCATTTTCGACCCACGCTAGTTCAGACGTAGATCGAAGGGATAGAATGAACAGGACACATTTGAACTGACTTCGACATGAGGCTTTCATGGATAAACCGCAAGTGACAGAAGACGATCCGAGCTACGTCGAGATTGACGGAGTGCGGTTGCAGTTGAGCCATCCGAACGAAATTGCTGGCGAGTGGATTGGGCAGAGTGATATTCTGCAACAATTATTGGCTTGTTGGCTCGTTGTCGACAAGGTCGACTTACCCTTATCACCTCGGCTGATCGGACCTCCTGGAATTGGGAAGACGGCGTTGGGGATGGCCGGTTCTCGGATGCGTGAGCAGCAACTGTACATTTATCAGTGCACGGCAGACACGCGTCCAGAAGATCTCTTAGTGACCCCCGTCTTGGCCGAAAATGGCAAGATTGCCTATCACGCTTCGCAGCTTGTGACGGCCATGTTGCGTGGGGGCGTGTGTTTGTTGGATGAAGGCAATCGCATGAATGAGAAATCGTGGGCCAGTCTGGCACCGTTACTCGATCATCGACGATATGTCGAATCGATAGTGGCCGGCATCACGATCCGCGCTCATCCCGAGTTTCGTTGTGCCGTCACGATGAACCAAGATGAATCAACGTACGAGATTCCTGACTACATTCTTAGTCGGTTACAACCCACGCTTGAACTTGGTTACCCCAACAAGCAGGATGAAATGGCCATCCTTCAGTACCATTTGCCATTTGCCGAAGCGGAGATGTTGGCGATGACCGTGGAGTTCCTACAACGCTCGCACGAGTTGACCTTGGATTTCTCGACGCGTGACGGGATTAACTTGTTGCGTTACGCCATGAAACGCCTCGAGCAGATCCCAGACCATCCGATCAACAAGGATGAACTTTGGCGGGAGGCTTTACACCGTTGCTTGGGCGAAGATGCCTTGGATCTTGATACACTCGCTGATCGCCAAAAACGTACGCTTGGTGGGGACTCGATGCCCTTGGGGCTTGGTGATTTCTTTTTCTCCCAAGATGATCCGCTCAATCCGGATCGTGATGAAGACGATGATGACGAGACAGACGATTTGATTTGAGCCATTCTTCATACGGGTTTGCAGATGTTGGACGTTCTACGCTTAGGCGAACGAATTGTGGTGTTGCCGGTGATTCACGGAAGTGGTGATTTCGCGCTCGAAGTGCGTCGCATTATGTTGGATCATGAGTTTCGTTGTGTCGCGGTCCCCCTACCTCCCTCGTTTCGCGAAGATGTGCTTGCCGGAGTCGACTCCTTGCCCACGACCACGATGATTACTCAGCGTGAGGGCTTGGATTACGGACGTCCATGGTCACCCGATGCGGAGCTGGAGAATGATGAAGAGGATCCGTCGATCAGTTATGTGCCGATTGATCCTTGCCAACCTGTCATTGCCGCTCTGCGAATCGCTCGAGGGGAGCATTTAGCATGTGAATTCATCGATCTGGAGACGGCTCGTTTTGAGTCCTTTTCGGCCTCTCTGCCAGACCCCTACGCCTTGAAGAAGGTGAGTGTCGAGCAGTTTGCTGCGGCCATGCTTCCCAGTATTCCGCCACCCGATAAGGGGCAACTAGAAGATCGAATTCGCTATATGGCCGGGCAGTTGCGACAGCTTGAGCAGCAATACGAATCGATCCTGTTTGTCTGCTCGGTGATCGACTGGCCTTGGATTCGGGCAGCCTATTTGGACTCGCTCCAATGCAATGTAGAGAACGATTCGGTGCAAGAGACCGAAGTCTACCAGCCTGAGTCCAAGACGCTGATTTTCTTGATGGGTGAGCTGCCGTTTATTACGGGGCTTTATGAACGGGCACGAGCGGATCTTGAAGATGACGAAAATTTATCAATTGATGGTGTCAAAGAACTCTTGTTGACCGCTCGTGAGGCTTATCGGAATGACTTCCGTGGACGTGCCCGAAAGATAACGCCGCACTTGCTCGCAACCTGCTTGAAATACATTCGCAACCTGACCCTTTTGGAACGACGTTTGACTCCCGACTTGTATTCGATTGTGATGGCTGCGAAACAGGTGTGCGGTGATGGTTATGCCCTTCACGTGGCAGAGGTTGCGCGGGAGTACCCCTACCAGGGCGCCTTGCAGCAACGATCGGTTGGTATGGGCGTTGATCAAATTCGCATGCCTGACGGGGGGACGCTGGTCGCGAAGAGTCGTTTGCCGGGACCACCCGTTACCTGGCGCTCTTGTGAGTTGCGTCGCCGTCCTGACAAAAGCGAACGCGAACGCTGGGGGATGAAATGGAATCCCATGTCGCAATGCAGTTGGCCACCTGAAGACGACTTGATCGAAAACTTTCGCGCTCATGTGGTTGATCGAGCGAAACAGTTGATGGGTGCCGACTTGGTACGCACCGAGAAGTTTACCACGAGTATTAAAGATGGAATTGATATCAGAGATACGCTGAGGAATTGGCACACCCAGCAAATTTACGTCAAAGTGTTGCCTCCGACTCGCGGCAAGTTGGATGCCGTGGTGATGCTGTTTGATTCGCCGGCCGATCCGCGTGATTATCCCGTCCGCACCACCTGGTTCGCCGAACACGAAAATGAATCGACGTTGGCATTTTTCTCATCGGATTTTTCGGAGGAGCTGGTCGGTCCGGGAATCGGTTTGGCGACCTATGGGGGAGCGATGTTTTTGTTCCCGCCGGTTGCCATTCCTGATATTTGGAACGACCCGCGTCTCGACTTTGTCGAGACTTTGGAGGAACGGATCTTGGCTGCAGCCTGTTTGCACAGCGAAAGCTCAACCATCGCCCTCTTGTCTGCTTACCCACCAGGCGCCGCATGGAGGAGACTGGCTAAGCGGTTCGGCAAGAAATGGATCCATGTGCCACTCGCGCAGTTCAGTGATGCGACGGTGCAACAACTGCGCATGGTTCACGTGTTGAATGGACGCGAAGTTCGTAGCTACGCAGCTCACTTCATTCGAAAGGCTTAAGTGAGCCGTTAAACGGACAGAATCAATCGACTGACGGTGCCAAAGCTAACTCTTTCAACGCATCGAGGCTTGCCAAAACATCATCTCGAGAAATCTGCTGCCAGTCTTCTGTCTTGTGGTGCAGAATTGCAAGCTTGAATGTCTCGAATGCCTCTGAAAGATCCGATGGCAGTTCGGCCAAGTTCTCGAACGGACGCACGAAGGGAGCCGCATCTTGTTGATCATCAGCGTAGATCGAAGCTCCAGAAGTATCCCCCGTCGTGTTTGGGTCGCCGTCCGATTTTGACGTTGGGACGTCGTCATCGTCGCCGAAATCGGGCCCGGCTGGGCTGCGCGCTTCCGCGACAAATTCATTGTCAGAAACTACCAGACGTTCTTGGGCTTGAGGCGATGTTGGATCTTCCACCTGGAAATCTTCGTCAGTTTCCTGGCTGACGATATCCTCATCTTGCGGTTCGTCATCCGCGATTGCGCCGGTAGCTTCCCATCGCTGGCGCCGCATTTGAGACACCGACCAGTCGCTTTGGACTGAGCCTTCCAGCCACATCTCGGCATCTTCCCAATCGACGGCTGCCTGGAAATGGCTCCAGAATAATCCTTGAAAGTCTTGGTGGTTTGAGCCAAAACGCTCAAAGACGCGGCGCAAACGGCCCACGTGCTGTCCAGTCACCGCTCCTACAATGCGACTCCACGCCTCATCCGAGTAGTCGGTTGTGGGGGCTTCCGCAGCAATCAGTGACTCTCGCCACTCGAAGATGATACGGCCCTTTTCCCAGTTGGTTGTACTGATTAGCCGATTCCAGCGGCCCACGTAAGGTTGCGAAGTTACATCGACTGAGACAGCTTCTTGCTCGCTATCCATTTGCGCTTGCTCCTGACCAAATCCATATCCTGCTGAAGTCGATCGATGCTAACCAAGGGAATAGCGTTCGTGAAGATGCAATCAGCGATTGTTGCCCTGGATAGAATCTGAACCATTATTTCTCGAATTATTTGCCAACAACTTGGCGTGGATTTTGTTGTCAGGAGCCAACTTGCAATGGGGATAACTTGTCGAGAAACGGCAGGCATGTCCTGTGAGCACATTCCGAGCCCAAGATGACCCCATGGAATTACGAAAACCTAGTCTGCCCGTTCCGTAGAATCGAAGCCACAGCCCTTGTGAGAACCGTCACAGAAAGGCTGATTGGTCGAATGGCCGCAGCGACACAACGCAATTGCGGGTTTGCTTTTGTCGATCGGGTAAGCGTTGCCTTCGCCATCGACGAGCGTGATTGGACCTTCGACGAGAAATGGACCGTTGTCCCGCACCGAAATCTTGACATCCGACATGCGAATAACTCCTTGGTTGAAAGCGCCTGGGATCATGAGAAAACAGCGATGATGATCGAAGTTTATCGACTTGAAGAGATTTGAGTAGATGTCTTCTGCGAGTTTCGCTTACTTCCGGCGCTGTGACGACGAGCCCTACGACTCTTGAGCGATTCGGCTTACAATTTGAACGGAGGACAACGATGCAAGACGAAGCCTTTTATGTTTGCCCTGCTTGCGGGGAGGAAATCGTTATCCCTGTCGATTTTTCTGCAGGACGCGTCCAGGATTACGTCGAAGACTGCCCGGTCTGCTGCCGGCCTAACCTGTTGCATGTCGAGACAGAAGATGACGGTAGTGTGAGGGTTTGGGGCGAGTCGGAGTAGATTTTGTGTTCAGTTAGGATTCGGTTGCCGTGAGACCGCCGAAAAACTGAGGCCCTTTCGTGACTAAGGTAACAACGAACAGAAAGCGGAGAGCTGTTCATGCAGTTCGCGGAGAGCTGCGAGCTGTGCTCCTCTTTGTCGCGATTGTCTGGGTCGTGTTTGCGGTCTCCCAATTCGTTCCTTCCCTCCGTGCCTGGGGGGTGATCCCACGTTCCTCCCGAGGGTTGATTGGGATCCTGACGATGACGTTCTTGCATGCGAATTGGCAGCATATTGCCAGCAATACGATTCCGCTGCTGATTTTGTTAGCGCTCTTGGTCGGTTCGAAAATCTCGTCCTGGAAAATCGTCGTATCCATCATCTTGGTCGGTGGATGTTTGCTCTGGGGCGTTGGTATGCAAGGTAATCATATCGGTGCTAGTTTGTTGATTTACGGCTTGATCGCCTTCTTGATTTCATCAGGATTGTTCTTTGAAAAACGACCGATTCCATTGGTCATCGCCATCTCGGTGGGCTGCCTCTATGGTTTCCCCTTACTGACCGGTGTGCTGCCCAGGATTTCAAATCCGGAACACCTATCATGGGACGGACATTTGTGTGGTGCGATTGCCGGGGTTGTTGTGGCCTATTTCTTGGAGCGACGTAACGTGGGGCGATTGTCGAAGCAGAAAATTCCCGCTAAGTAAGATAGGTCAGTGCGGAGTCGATTACCGAACAGTGGCCGATCAATCTTTCAACACGGTTCGTTGACGGTGCCGGAGAATATTGTCTAAAGGCGAGAGCTGCTCGTCCCGATGAGCACGAATAGCGGTTCGCTGGGCCGATCGAATGGCATTTCGGGGGTCACTCAGCAGCGACGGCGGAGCTGCACTCACTCGCCCAAAATCTTGACCAAGATGCGTTTGCGCCGTCGTCCGTCAAATTCGTAATAGAAGATGTGCTCCCATGGCCCGAGATGTAGTTTTCCATCGGTGATAGCGACCACTACCTCTCGGCCCATGATCTGACGTTTGTGGTGGGCGTCCGCGTTATCTTCGCCGGTGCGATTGTGTAAATATCCACCTGTCGCCGGATTTGTTCCTGCATCAAACGGTACCAAGTCTTCCAGCCACCGCTCGTAATCGGCGTGCAGCCCTGATTCGTTGTCATTGATGAATACACTCGCTGTGATGTGCATTGCGTTCACAAGCACAAGACCATCGGTCACACCGCTCTCCGCAACAAGCTGTTCGACCTGATCGTGTATTGAAATGATGCCCCGACGTTCGGGTACTTCCATCCACAGTTCTTTTGTTAACGTTTTCATCGCTTCCTCCGTCCAATCATTGTACCGATCTTAGCCGCGGGACACAGTCAAAGGATCGGTGACTTCATCCGGAACGCGTGAGCCCGGGGTTGTTCGAAGTGTGTCTCGATCGAACAGGTTACGAAACAGAGCGCGTTCCATGTTGGGAAGACCAAGATAGACGTACTGTCGACACGGTTGAGGCCGGCTAAGCGTTTTGGTATCACTCGGCGAAGATGATTCTAAATCAGCTCGCGAATCGGTTGGCCTCGATCGAGTAGATATTGAGGACGGCCGGACGGGTCGGTAATTGTTGTGGCTAATGCGTCGATCCCCAAATGATGGTAGAGCGTCGCGACCACATCTTGGTAATGGATGGCACGGGATGTTACCTCTCCCGCCCAACGATCGGTGGTACCAATCACTTGGCCATGTTGTAGGCCTCCACCGGCCATCATGCCCATCGCAACGCGAGGCCAGTGGTCTCGGCCGGCCTTGGCGTTGACTTTTGGTGTGCGTCCAAATTCGCCCCAGATGACAATCAGTACGTCATCCAGCTTGCCGCGTTCACGTAAGTCGGTGACCAGTGCGTTTAAGCCGTGATCGAGTATGGGTAGTATGTGTCGAAGTCGTTTGAAGTTGCCAGTATGCGTGTCAAAATCACTGAAAGAAACACCCACACAGCGAACACCCGCATCAATCAATCGTCTTGCGAGCAATAGCTTCAACGTT
The DNA here is from genome assembly GCA_029243025.1 of Pirellulaceae bacterium. Classification (NCBI taxonomy): domain Bacteria; kingdom Pseudomonadati; phylum Planctomycetota; class Planctomycetia; order Pirellulales; family Pirellulaceae; species Pirellulaceae bacterium. The sequence goes on from JAQWSU010000030.1 coordinate 57,670, forward strand.
GCCTGCTCATCATCATTTGTTGAAAAGCGTTGGACGCCCGTTGGGTTAGTGATGTACTTCTGCATTACCGCTGGATCTTCGCGACTCACGTCTAATGCGTTTGCAAGGGTTCCGGAAGTCAAGATTCCAGCGGCCTGTTGATGGAACTGATCCATCGCCTCCATCATGCCTTGATCATCAATTTCACGACGGATCCGATCAAGTCGACTGAGTAACACGTCACGCGCTTGTAAACGTTTAGCGTCAATACTGGCGTGGAGTTCGAGTTCTGTGGTGTGGTTTTGCCCCAAGGCTGCCAATTCGCCTTTCATGGCTTCTTCCAATGGTCGCGAGAACATCTGTGAGATGTCGGGGCGGAACGGTTGGTACGCGGGACCCAAAAAGCCAGGGCGAGCACTATTGCGCACTAGCGGTCGGCCCTGCATCATGTCGACAAAGGTCGGAACGTCTGCATGACCGCTGAATCTTTGGTTTAACACGCAACCCATGGCGGGTCGCCCACCTATATTCTGTAAGTCCTTGGCTGAAAAACCCGATTGGCATTGGAACGCGTCGTGCCGATTATCGGCACCAACCAGTGAACGTAGAAAGGAAAAGTCACGCGCTGATCGTGCCATTTGCGGCATCAATTCGTTGATCTGAAAGCCTGGGATCGCTGTCGGTATCGATCGAAATTCGCCACGTACCTCCAACGGAGCTTGGGGTTTCATATCGATCATGTCCATCTGGGGCGGACCCCCATCCAGATGAATGTTAATGATTGACTTGCCGCTGGAAGAAATTCCAGCCGAGGCCTCGGCACGTAGCAGGTCGGACAACTTCAGTCCGCCTATCCCGAGAGCACCGGCTAACAGGAATGATCTCCGCGTGCGTTTGTCGCAATTGTGATATGGCTTTCCAAGCAAATGTAACATTGGATCTGCCCTGAATTAAGCGGCGGGGGAGGCGTTGGCTGGACGCACATTTTAACCGCCTGGTTAACGTCTTCCAACCGATTTTGTCCCCAGATGACGGCCGTTGGAGGGGAAATGAGGGGGGTTCCTGGCAAAGTGAACGATTTGTGCCGAAAATCGATATCCTCCAGCTTCTGATTTGATGGCCTCTTCCTGAGTGGTGGACGGATTACCCTTTCGTCATCGACGAATGACTCTTGAGGATTTTTGACTGGCGAGCCGGGATGATTGGACTTTTGCTCAACGGCTTCTTCGCGGTTGCGCTCTCAAGTCGGCCCGTGACTCGTCAAAGTCGGGCCGGTAATCCGTTTGGGGGGAGTTGTGAATCAATAATGCTCGCTTGTGTTGATTTTCGCGAGACGGCGGATGGAACGAATGGATGCAGAACATCGACGTCAGACCGCTGTGGTGGTAGGCGTTAACCTCGAAAGAGGGGCAATTGCCGCGCCACGAAAAACGGTGGGAGCAATAGGGTGGACCACTTTTACTTCGCCCCGACTCACAACACCGAGAGTCCGCATGGTGCGAGTAGTTAACATGGGCCACCGTCGTGCGACGGTTTCCAATCTCTAACGGGTCCGGCTGAGCTTCGGCGCAATGAGACAACAAGAGAGTTCTTCTGGAGGTTCGGGAATTCTGGACAACTTGCTTTCTAAATTGTCAATCTCTGTTACCTTTAATCGTGTTGCATCCAAAGGTGCGGCAAACCAGGTGGGAATCAATTTGTAGGTTGCCTCTTTCGATTAACAGCGACTGTTGTCACTCAGGGTGACATCTACCGTTTTTCAAAAGGGCAGTTCATCCGTTCGCAATATGCGAGTGGAGAAGAACGGTGGCAGCCGTTGTCGACTTGTTTCGCGATTGGGGGCGGTGGTCGATCGCTTTAAGTAGCCCGAGTAACCTAAATGGCACTCCCTTGATTGTGGGGGGCGTGTGTGTTTTCACTGTTACGAGGTTTTTTGAAAGAATTTCCGCCAGTTATGCGTGACTTTTGCATCTTAGAATAACCGCGCTGAAGTGATCCAAGCGAAGGAGTTTTGAAATGCCGACGAATTCAACTGAAAGTTATGAGATGCTCGTTGAAAAACTTGAACGCATTCGTTTTCAACTGCAGCTTGCCGAAGCTCGTGTCCGAGCTGACAATCCGTCGATGGCTGACTTGTTAGCCGAGTTGGCGGACGAGACGGATAGTTCACTCGAAAAGCTTTGCGGACTTCACTAATCGGATACGAGAATTACCGATAGGGTCGCCAGCTTGGTGGGGAGATGCGAACAGCCGATCGAGGTTGTTTTTCCTGAGAGGGAGACGTTTGATTTTTGGAGCGTGAAGGTTGCCAGGGTTGTTGAGCCAGTCGCGATGCTTTCTCCGACTGTCGACGGTTTGCCTTTAGATTGGGGGAAGGCGCTCGGGGGGGCGCCGGTAAACTGGTCACCGATTTTTCTCCGCGCGCCGCTCGGCGACTCTTCGGAAGTAATTGTGTTTCAAATGGCGAAGAGGGAGACGCGTTGGCAATCGGATCTCGATTCGGATTTCGATTTGGACCGAGATCGATTTTTACATTTCGAGAAGCACCCAGTTGCCGTCCGTCGGTGGCATGATAGGTTGCGAACACTTTTAGCATCGCTTGCTCGGGAGGTTGGTTGGGCCAGGGCAGTTTCAAGTGAATGCCACGTCCCAACAGTGTCTTTTTCATGTAATCAACCGTTTCGACCGCGTTAAAGTCCCAGCGAGCAATCCGCGCATCAGCACTAGCTCGACGAGGGTCTTCAACGGTGATCGTCAGATCGCCAGGCAGCGGCAGGTACTGTCCCGCTGTGTTCTGTGGCTCAATCACCAGCAATAAACCGTCGTCGCCTGGTTGACCATCAAAATCATAGCCCCCCGACAAACGACTGTTCAAAACGATCCGAGCGACGTGCACGTCGCTGGCGGGAACTTCGCCACGAGTGATGTCTTCGAGATTCAGTGGTGGTGGATCGGGTAGATCAGCCGGTGCATTGTCGGCGGGGGCTTGAGTTGGTAACGGCTCAGCCGGGACGCGGAACCCTTCTGTCGACTCGGAGTCAGGCTGGAGAATGGAAGGTGCCTGCGCCTCTGTCCCGTTCCCAGTTGCTTCCAAGGAACCTTCCATCACCGATTCCTCGATCGCCGGAGGATCACTTGAAGTCGACGTGTCGTCCGCGTCGGGGCCCAGGTCGATTTCGGGAATCACGAGGTCCGATTCGTCAAACGTTTCTGCCTCGATCGCTGGACTCGGAGTGGGCACCGAACGGGAAGCTGGACTCTTGTCCTGCTTCAGTTCCTTCTTCAGCGCCTCGTTGTATCGTTGACTGGAGTCGAGCTTGGCTTGTGTATTCGCCAATTCGCGGTCCATCACGTACAGTTGGTCCTCCATCCATCGCAACTCACTTTCAAGGAGTTCGATCGATGAGTCAGTTCCCTTACAGCCCGATAGGATCAGGCTGAGGGCGAGGACGAAAAATAAATGCCGCACGTACACATCCATGTTTGTACGGGTCCCGAAAATGGTAGCTTGGGAAGTGAGTTGAACGACAGACTCGCCGAAACCGTTCCATCCATGTGACGGTCAAGGCAAGTGAGAAGCAGTGTGCTAGCAACGTGTTCAGCAAGAGTCAAAACTGCTGGCGATACCAGGTGACTATTTCTTGGTTCCCTCAATACTCTCGATGACCTGATCGATCAAGTTGTATTCTTTGGCTTCTGTCGCGGTCATGAAGCGATCACGATCGGTGTCCGCCTCAATTTTCTCGATCGATTGGCCAGTATGTTTGATCAGAATCTCATTGAGACGCTGTTTTACATTTTTAAATTCTTTTGCATGGATCATGATTTCTTCCGCCGTTCCTTGCATTCCTGCCAGGGGCTGGTGAATCATGATACGGGCATTTGGCAACGCGTGACGTTTACCAGCAGCGCCAGCCGCCAACAAGACAGCACCCATCGAGGCAGCTTGTCCAATGCAATAAGTTGCGACATCGCAGGTCACAAACTGCATCGTGTCATAGATCGCTAGGCCGGCGCTCACGCTCCCACCTGGCGAATTGACATACAAGTGAATGTCCGCCTTAGGATCCTCGGATTGTAGGAACAGCAACTGGGCCACCAATGAATTGGCAACTTCGTCGTTGACCTGGGAGCCCAGGAAGATAATGCGGTCTTTGAGCAATCGACTGTAAATGTCGAACACTCGTTCTTCACGACCACTTTTTTCGACTACGTAGGGAATCAATGGCATCGCGCCGCAACTCCATCAGTTATTTCAACAATTAAGGTTGGCATCCATTGCACGGTTCGTGTGCATCGCTTCAAGGCGAATTCAGAATCCTGTTAGTCATCGTCATCGTCATTGTCATTTTCGGGTTGTTTGAGGATATCGTCGACCAAGCCATATTCCTTCGACTCCGCAGCGTTCATGTAATAGTCGCGATCGGTATCCTTCGCAACTTGCTCAACGGTTTGACCCGTGTGCTCTGCGAGGATGGTGTTCAGCATGTCGCGGGTTTTTAGAATTTCGTTGGCTTGGATTTCAATATCACTCACCTGTCCTCCCACACCCCCGTAGGGTTGGTGGATCATCACCTTTGAGTGGGGCAGGGCAAATCGCTTTCCTTGTGTGCCGCCGGCAAGTAGCACCGCACCGCCACTGGCGGCCAATCCGACGCAATAGGTCGAGACAGGGCAGGTAAGGATTTGCATGGTGTCGTAGACCGCCAAGGTGGCCGAAACACTGCCGCCGGGTGAGTTAATGTAAAAATGGATGTCTTTACGTCGGTTTTCGCTTTGTAGATAAAGCAGCTTCATCACTAATTCGTTCGCGTTACCGTCGTAAATTTCACCCTGCAAGAAGACGATACGGTTTTCGAGCAGGAGATCACCCAGCGTCAGCTGGCGTTGACGTTGGTAGTCGCGATACGAATTGGCCTGAAGTGGCGAGACTTGAGTCATCATCTTCGCTTTCACCTAAGGGGTTGGCGCATTACAACAAAGGTTCGTCGCACGCCGCGTCAAGAGTCCCATATCCGTTGGTCTAGCTAATCGAACTGTGGAAGGGTGACTTTCACCCATTTCGATTCCGCAATTCGAGGCTTGCTTCTGTCGCACTCTCAATCACACACTGCCACCAATCAATCTCGATCGACAGGCTGTTGCAGCGATTGAGCATCCCCTCCGTGTTTTGCTTCAGGGATTTCTGAGTCGGCCTGACCACACAGGGCCAAGTCGACTGCTTCGGTTTCGTTGACTTCAGGATTGTAATCTACATCCTGGAAGTCAGCATGTTCTGTGATCAGTTCGATGACCTTACGCTCGATGATTTGATTGCGCAAGGCATCCATCAAGCCTTTCTTCTCGATTCGAGCACGAACTCGTCGTATGGGTTCGTTGCTTTGATTCGCGATCATCTTGATCTCTGTTTCAAAGTCATCGGGTTCTGCGTCAAACTCTTCGTCTTCGGCAATTCGTTCCAAGATGAAGTGTTCGTGCAGGGCCGTTTTGGTGGATTCGAGGCTGTTTTGTCGCAGTTCATTCTCGTAGGCTTTGATCTCTTCTTCACCAAAACCATTCGATCGAAGCTCGAGTACCGCTCGTTCCAATTCGCGTTTGCTCTGTCGTTGGAGCAGTTCGGGAGGTAAATCCCAATCGGCTGTTTCCGTCAATAACGATGTGATCTGTTGGCGGGTGCGACGCTGTTGTTGATAAGTTGCTCGCCGTTCGAGCACCTCTTTGATGCTGTCCCGCAAGTCACCTTCTGTCGCGACTCCCAAGTTGCTCAGCAGCTCCTCGTCCAATTCAGGTAACTCGAGCTTCTTGACCTCCAAGACTTCGAACTCGACGTCTACGGTCTTGCCCTGTAATTCTTCTGATTCGGAATTGTGGCTGATGACGGCCTGTGTGGTTTTTTTCTCACCCGCTTTGGCTCCTTTCATCAGTTTGCCGAAGCCTTCGATGCGAGCGTCGTGGAAGCTCAGGGTTGGACGAATGCGAACCGTTTGCTCCTCCGTCACCGAAACTTCCTTGCCCTCGTCGGCACAGTGGATGTTGACGACCACGAAATCATTTTCGGCCGCTGCACCATCAAATGGCACAATTTGGCCCTGCCGACCAAGCATGGTCTCGATTTCGCGGTTCGTATCGGTCTTCGAAATCTCGTGTTTCAGCCGCTCAAGCTTCAGCCCTTTCCACTTGGGCATCTCAAACTCGGGCCGAACTTCCAAGTCAAATTCGAAGGTTAACGGGCCTTCCTCCGGTATTTCGATCGCGTCAAAATTGAAATCCGGCTCGCTAATTGCCGAGAAATCTTGCTGTTCGGTGACCTGGGTCATGCTGTCCATCAACAGCGAACCCTTCACTTGATCCCCAATTTGTTCCTGGAAACGCTGTTCGACCAGCTTCCGCGGGGCGCGGCCTGAACGGAAACCAGGCACACTGGCGCTCGGCATAAGCTCCGAATAGGCCTCGTTCAGATAACGATCAACGTCCTCACGCGAAATGGTAACCGTCACGTGACGCTGACATGCGTTCGGCTCGCCAACTTTGATTTCAAGTGAAAGTTTGGCTTTTTCTTCGGACGCTTCATTTACTGCGTCATTTTCCAGCTCAGGCGAACTCATACGGGGACCCGCGTGTCAACTAAGGTTTTTTGAAAGAACGAACCAAAAAGAAGAGCGATCCTGACCGCCCACGACGGACTCAACCGTCTTTCTCATCGTGTGGAAGAGCGGGTGATGGGATTCGAACCCACGACAACAACGTTGGCAACGTTGTGCTCTGCCAGCTGAGCTACACCCGCAACAAAACTACTTTCCTCTCAATCTCGAGTCCCACGACCCGAAATCCGGAATAGGGATTATATTTTGGACGATGATAGGTTCAAGGGCAATTACCACCCCTGAAAAAAGTTGCTTGCGACGGGTTCGCCGTTCATGAGTTTGCCAAACAGTCCGGCTCGCGTCCGATTCCCAATTACCGTACCTAGCAGCTTAGGTCATTCTCAGCTCTGTCGCCAGCCCGGTGCCTGATGATTTGCAGGGGGCGGGGAGGGCACGATAAAAGGGTTGTTTGGGATGATGGGGCGGAAGGGGGGTTTGACCGCTTTTTCCCCGGGAAAATGCCAATCTTGTCCTGAGACGCTGCGTCCCTTGCATGTTTCAATCAGTCTGATGTGAGACGTTGCGAATCATCCAGTTAGCGGATAAAGTTGGGGCTCGCGAGCCACGGTTGGCCGGGCAAATTGTTAAGAAATTTGCTCTTTGAGCTTAATTCCTTATTCAAAATCGAACCTAACGATTTATGAAGAGAATCAAGTTAGTGGTTGTTGGCGGTGACGTTGATACCAAAGAAATGGAGGTCGATTTGCCGGCGACCATTGGCCGTGGTCGTGAGGCTTCGATTAGCCTCACCCATCCGCTAGTTAGCCGACAACACTGTGAAATAGTCGCCTCTCAAGGACGAATCTTGGTGCGAGATTTGGACTCGCTCAACGGCACCTTTATCGGCAGTGAGCGGATCAAGGAGGCCACAATTGGTCCCGGCGACTTATTGACCGTGGGAACCGTCACTTTTCGAGCGGTATACGAAAAAGCAACTGCCGAAGCCTCTGATGCTGACGATTCGGGGAATGATTCCAGTGGCAAGCGAACGGCCAATCTGGCGAATTCGATGCATGACACCTTCAGGGTAGATCCACCCGAAGAATCTCGGGAAGTGCGATCGGAACCTAGCGACACTCCCCGCGCGGCGGAGTACGATAGCTAGGGCAAAGATCAAAGAAATACGGTGTCCCCCCTGTTTCGCTGTAGCATTGCAGGTTCGCTGTAGCATTGCAGGGGTGTCGCCATCCCCGATTTTTTTCCTGCGCTTCGTCCCAATCCCCTGTTGAGATCGATCAGATGCTCCACGCAAATCTACCGAAGCAAGTCGACCCCAGTGAAAATCGAACCGTATCAAAATACTGTTTTGCCTGTTTTGTTGTGTGCTTCGTGCTTGCGGGGTTAAGTGGCTGTGCGCCGAAAGCCAGCAAGACCGGTAGCGGTGCAACCAGCGAAGCCGACGGTGCAAGCAGCGAAGCCGACGGTGCAACCAGCGAAGCCAACGGTGCAACCAGCGAAGCCAACGGTGCAACCAGCGAAGCCGACGGTGCAACCAGCGAAGCCAACGGTGCAACCAGCGAAGCCGACGGTGCAACCAGCGAAGCCAACGGTACAACCAGTGAAGCCAACGGTACAACCAGCGAAGCCAACGGTACAACCAGCGAAGCCAACGGTACAACCAGCGAAGCCGAAAGCCATACCCAGCATGTGAATCGTTTGGTGGATGAGACAAGTCCGTACTTGCGCATGCACGCGCACAATCCGGTGGATTGGTATCCGTGGGGTGAAGAGGCGTTGAAGAAAGCCAAGGATGAAAACAAGCTAATCTTTTTATCTGTGGGCTACAGCAGTTGTCATTGGTGTCATGTGATGGAACGTGAGTCCTTCATGGACAAGGAGATTGCAAAGATTCTCAACGACAACTTCGTTTGCATCAAAGTGGATCGAGAAGAACGTCCCGACGTCGACACGATCTACATGATGGCGGTGCAGTTGTTGACGCGTCGCGGTGGATGGCCAATGTCAGTGTTTCTCACGCCGGATGCAGAACCGTTTTTTGGCGGTACCTATTTCCCCGCGAGATCTGGGGATCGTCCCGGCGCGATCGGTTTTCTTTCGATTTTAGAGCGGATTCAGGAGCTCTGGAAAACAAAGCCTCAAGATGTGTCTCGAAGCGCCGCCGATTTGACCAGGGCGATTCAGCAGGAGTTGCAAGGTCAGCCTATTTTGGTGCCGTTCAAGTTGAGTGCTGAATTGCTTGATCGTCAAAACGAAGGCATTACAACGCAGTTTGATCCGGAGTTCGGCGGTTTTGGTTTTGACCCGAATGATGCCCAACGTCCTAAGTTTCCCGAGCCCTCAAACCTCGTGTTTCTGTTGGACCGTTGGCAAGATTCCGATGATGAATCCGCAAAGAAGATGGCTCTGTCCACTCTTGATCACATGGCGCGAGGCGGTATTTGGGATCATCTTGGCGGTGGCTTTCATCGTTACAGCGTTGATCGTTCCTGGCAAATACCGCATTTCGAAAAGATGTTGTACGACAACGGTCAGCTGTTGTCAGTTTACAGTAATGCCTACAAGTTGACGGGCGACGAGAATCTGAAATGGATTGTCGATGACACGGTTGCGTACATGTTACGAGACGCACGCGATCCGGGAGGCGCTTTTTACGCAGCCATGGATGCGGATTCGGAAAACGTCGAGGGAAAGTACTACCGTTGGGAGATTGACGAAGTGAAAGAGTTGCTGGGTGAGGATTTTGAATTCTTCGCCAGCGTGTACGGATTGGATGGAGCTCCCAACTTCGAAGAACATTTTTACGTGCTGCAGCTGCCCAAATCCTTTGCGGAAATTGCCTCGGAAAAAAATCTGTCTCCGCAAGAATTGCGTGATAAGCTTCGTCCGATGCAACAAAAACTGTTGGCGGTTCGGGCAAAGCGAGTTCCACCGTTGACTGATTCCAAGATCCTTTGCAGCTGGAATGGTCTGGCAATTCGTGGTTTGGCAGATGCGGGTCGGAATTGTGACAACCCAGCTTACGTGGATGCAGCCGTTCAAGCGGCGGAGTTTATTCTCGCAAATTTGCGAGATGAAAACGGTAATTTGCTGCGGACTTACAGCAGTGGCAAGGCAAAGCTCAATGCCTATCTCGATGATTACGCGTTTTTGATTGACGGTCTCATCGCCTTGCATCAGGCTACGGGCGATGTGCGTTGGCTGAATCAGGCAGACGCACTGATGCAGCTGCAAATCGACGGGTTTTGGGATGACTCAGCGGGAGGATTTTTCTTTACGGCGAATGATCACGAAAAACTGATCGCACGTTCCAAGCAAGTGACCGATGGGGCGCGACCTGCGGGTAACTCGATTTCGGCTGCAAATCTAATTTATTTGGGCGTGCATCTTGATAAGGTGGATTACTTGGAAAAAGCTCGGGAGACCGCTAGGAATACTGCGCTAGTGATGGAACGCGTGCCAACGATTGCGCCCCGGATGGCGGTGGTCATCGACTCAATCATCGACTCAATGATCCTCGTGGGTGATGAGAATGCAGAGGGGGCACCAGAGGCTGATGTGCCCTTGCCGTCGGCTGATCCTCCAGCCGAAGAGAATGTTGCACCCGCCGACGCTTCGTCCGATGATCGTCCCGCCGACCCTCTTAGTTTGGACGATCCGGCAGAAAATCAGTAGGCTGCAGCTGCTTGTTTTCTGCGGGTTAGGCTTCTTTCGCGAAACTTTGTTGTGGAAGTGGCTTTGACGAAATTAGCGCCATGCGAAATCATAGGGAGTGTTGCTCGTTTTGCGCTGACACAGCTTTTGTTTGTCAACGGCAGCTGGGTGAATGGCTGGCTTCGGCCTGTTTTGTTTCAAGAACCTGTTGAATGCAGAGATCATGAAGATTGCCGTAGTGAAAGAGACGTTTCCGGGGGAGCGTCGAGTTGCGCTGATTCCCAGTGCGTTGGCGCCTTTGCAAAAAGCGGGTTGCGAGGTGTTGGTGCAAGCTGGAGCTGGAGAAGCAGCCGGATTTCCAGATGAATCCTATCAGGAACGAGACGGCCGAATTGTCCCCGATCGGGCAGCTGCTCTGGAGGCCGACGTTGTGGTTGGCGTCCGATTAGCCGGTGCGGATCAAGCGGCGATGGATGCCGATCTTGGTCGCGTTCGAGAAGGGCAAGTGTTCGTGGGGGCTTGCGATCCTTTGGGGCATCCCAAAGTCGTTGCTAAGTTTGCAGAAAGCGGAGCTCGGCTGTTCGGTCTGGAGCTTATTCCTCGCATTACGCGTGCACAAAGTATGGACGTGCTTTCGTCGATGGCGACGATTGCCGGATACCGAGCCGTCTTGTTAGCGGCGGTCGAATTGCCCAAGATGTTTCCCTTAATGATGACTGCAGCAGGAACTCTTTCGCCCGCTCGCGTCTTCGTGATTGGAGCAGGAGTGGCCGGTTTGCAAGCGATTGCTACCGCTCGTCGCTTGGGCGCGGTGGTGCATGCTTATGATGTGCGTCCTGCCGTTCGCGAGCAGTGTGAAAGTTTGGGAGCCAAGTTTGTAGAATTGCCTCTCGAAACTGGCGATGCTGAAGGTCAGGGAGGCTATGCCAAAGCGATGGACGATTCGTTCTACGAACGACAGCGTCAACTGATGGCGGAAGTGGTTGCGGAAAGCGATGTGGTGATTACGACGGCTGCCATACCGGGTAAGACATCTCCTCGACTAATTACCGCTGATGCTGTGCAGGGCATGCAGCCAGGTTCAGTCATTGTTGATTTGGCTGCTGAACGTGGCGGTAATTGTGAATTGTCCGAGCCCGACCAGAAAATTGTTGTGCATGGTGTCTCGATTTTGGGTCCCACCAATCTGCCGGCTGAAATCCCTCACCACGCCAGCCAGATGTTCGCGAAAAATGTGATCACCTTTCTCGGTCACTTAATTAGCGATGGTGCCATCCAACTGGATTTCGAAGATGAAATTACACGCGACACCTTGTTGACCTCGGAACACCAAGTTATTCAAGCTCGATTACGCGAAATTCTTGGCTTACCGCCACAAGCGGAAAACCAAGAGTCGGCGGTGGCCGAGGCAGAAGCTGATGAACCGACTTCGGACAACTCCTGAGTTTAGGAGGACGCAGTATGCGTTCAGGAAATCATTGTCAAACTCAAGCTCGACCGCTGCGATCAATCTTGTTCCCGATCTGCTGTGCGGTATTGCTGGGTGGAATCTTTGTTGGCCTTCCATCGATTCGACTGCAGGCGGCTGAACAGCCTCTGACGCAAGTCGAAACGGCAGAGGAAACGATCGCCAATGAATTCGATTTAGGCTTCAATCGCCGCGATGCTTTGATTGCAAGTGTCACGATTTTTGTGCTGTCAATCTTTGTCGGTTTTGAATTGATTACAAAGGTACCTCCAACCTTGCATACTCCGCTTATGTCAGGTTCGAATGCAATCAGCGGTATTACCGTCGTCGGCGCCCTGCTGGCCGCGGGACTCACGGGTGGAAAGCTCGCGGGTTGGTTAGGCATGTTGGCCGTGATGATGGCCACAATCAATGTTGTGGGAGGCTTTTTGGTGACTCATCGAATGCTTTCCATGTTCCGACGACGCTAACCGCCACAGGAAGAAGGCGATTGCAAGTGGATACTCTGGCTATTGTCAAACTTTGTTATTTAGTTGCAGCCTCCCTATTTATTTTGGGGCTCAAGAATATGTCGCATCCGCGTACTGCGGTGCGCGGCAACATCTTGGGTGCGATTGGGATGTTACTGGCTATTGTTGTGACGCTCACTACAGTGGATCACTATGGATTGATTGTGATTGGGATCCTTGTCGGTGGCGCCATTGGCGCCGTCCTGGCGGCCCGAATTCCAATGACCGAAATGCCTCAGTTGGTTGCGCTGTTTAATGGTCTGGGCGGTATCGCGTCGACCTTAGTGGCTGCTGCCGAATTTTCGCGGATGGACTTCGAAACCATCGATGTGTTGGTCGCGACCGCAGTCTCTGGGATGATCGGTACGGTCACCTTTTGGGGCAGTTTTGTTGCCTTTGGGAAACTTCAAGGCCTGAAGATCTTCAGTAAGAATTGGTCCTTTTCTGGACAACAAATCGTCAATGGGTTGCTGCTGTTGCTGATCCTGGCTTGCGCTGCTTGGATGATTGCCGAACAGTCCTTTCCTGCCTTTGTGGCTTTAGTGATTGTCTCCTCCGTGTTGGGCTTCTTTTTGGTGACCCCCATTGGCGGCGCTGATATGCCGGTTGTGATCGCACTGCTGAATTCTTACTCAGGAATTGCAGCTGCCGCGACAGGATTTGTGATTGATAATAACGTGTTGATCATTGCTGGATCCTTGGTAGGAGCTTCCGGCATTATTTTGACAAAGATTATGTGCAAGGCGATGAACCGCTCACTGACCAATGTGCTGTTCGGTGGAATCGACGCGGGGTCATCGGTCGGTGATGCTGACGAAATTTACGCAACTGTCCGCAGTACCTCGCCTGACGATGTCGCGATGATTCTGGAAACTGCTCAGCGCGTTGTCGTGGTTCCCGGTTATGGGATGGCGGTTGCTCAAGCACAGCATGTTGTTCGCGATCTGGCGAATCTGTTAGAGAGCAACGGAACCGAAGTTCTCTATGCGATCCATCCTGTTGCGGGGAGAATGCCCGGACATATGAATGTGTTGTTGGCGGAGGCAGATATTTCCTACGATAAACTCAAGGAAATGGATGAAATCAATCCGACGATGGTCACGACGGATGTGGCGATCGTGATCGGGGCGAACGATGTGGTCAATCCGGTTGCTCGAACGGACCCCAATAGCCCGATTGCCGGTATGCCGATCATTGATGTCGATAAAGCTCGGACCGTGATTGTGATCAAACGGAGTCTCAGCCCTGGGTTCGCTGGAATTCCTAATCCGCTCTTTGCTGCTGAGAATACGCTGATGTTGTTCGGAGACGGAAAGCAAGCTTTGCTGGAGTTGGTCACCGCTGTGAAAGAGTCCTAGTGGACGTCCTCGCTGCGGACGCTTGTGGGAACGACTTCAAGAAACGATCGCCCCGCTTATTTCAATGCTTTACTGATTTTGCGTGCTTGCCGTGATTCACCACACGGTCGCAGTTTTTGACTTAGCAAGAACCGCGTCGGGCTCGTCCCCATAGTCCGCCGAGGGCGATCAGCAACAACAGCCCGCTGGATGGTTCAGGAACGGTATTGATGTGGGTGCGGGGGCCTCGCTCGAATCCGCCATCGCTGAATGCGGTCACCAGATCACCGCTATTGAAATCCCCATCGCCGTTCCAGTCACCCGTTTTCCAGCTTGAGTTCTCCAGCAGATCATCTTCATATTCACCAGCCTGGAAAACAGCGACCAAATCTCGGGTGTCAAATTCACCGTCCAGCGTTGAGTCACCAAAGTAGGTCTGCTGGACATCGTACACCCAGATTTTACGATCGTCGAAGTCGATGTCGCCATCGTTGTCTAAATCGCCATGGACGCCATCGGATCCGACGACTTCCGTCACATCCTCGGTCAAATCAACAACGATCGAGCCATTGCCATTTTCGAAGTCACGAAAATCAAAGTGCACTCGTTCAAAAAAACCGTAAGGTGAGCCATCAGCGCCTACGCCGAGGCCGCCTAGCCCGTCGAGTAGATCGCCCAGATTGGCGTCGTCCAGCAGGTCGGACAAATCACCCAGGTCGCCTCCCAGCAATGATCCCGTCCAGCCACTGGCGAGAAAGTTCATGCCAAAGATGCCATCGATGGTGGGGTCGATATCGACGATCGCCACATTCAAATCGGTGAAGACCAATTCCACGCCCTGTTCGGTCGGCACTCGAAGTTCATCGACCAGCATCAGCGGTGCGTTGATTTGGCCTCCAACGCCGCCAAGCGCTTGCGAGCCGACGGCATTGTCTTCCAGTCGTCCGTCACCGTTGGCGTCCAGTCCCAAATCGAATGCCATGTCAGTTGACAGGATACTCATCTGGGCACCCGTATCGAGCACCATATTACCGTTCACGCGAGTTGTCCCTTGAACCGCATCTGCCGATACAAAGGGAAGGTCGACCCAAACAGGAATCGGACCCTCGGATTCCGGGTCGAAGGCGACCGGCGTTACCGGGATGTTGTAACGTCTAAGGTTGGTCGTTGGCAGTTGGTTGGAAAAGGTTGTCGACAGAAAGTCGACGCCCAAAAGCGAATCGAAGATGTCCCCGAAAATGTCGCCATCGCCGTTGTTACCACCGCCTAGGCTTGACAAGTCCATGGTTGTGACTCGTTCGTTCATCAGGGGCATGCCGGCAATTCCGTAGAACGAACAGAGTCCGGGAATCGGACAGAAACTCTCGGTGGTGCTCGACAGGATTCTCGCATCAGTAATTGTACTGGGGATACCGTCGCTGCCTGCGAAGTTGATGTTGTACTCAGCTGACACATCGAACTCAGTAAAACCACCGATCCCACGCTCGAAAAACGTACCTTCGGTGCGGTAGCCGTTTTGGTTGAGCTCTGCAATTGCGTCGTCAACGGCCAAGATGCTGTTGGCTCCGGTGTCCAATAGAAACGTATTCGCAAAAGCAGGACCCAGAATCTGGCCTGTATCCGGATCCTGGAACTCGATGGCAATGCGTGGCTGATCCAACGCGAGCTGATCGGCGGGTCCCAGCAGAATGTAGGGAGATTCAGCCGATACCGTTTGCAGAGTCGAGAAAAAAAGAACGATGGCAATGGATTGCCAAGAGGTGATCTGCTTCATGAAACCGGTAACTCCCCATGATCTCTCGCGGTTCTGCCCCAGAAACGGAGACGCCCCGATTATAAGCCGACACGCGAGATTTTGGAAAGCGAAAGCCAGCAAGCCGTTTGAGAACCCGTTTTAACCCGTCAAACTCAGTGAATAGGCGCTTTTTACGGCCCCATTGGGGTCGCCGGGCCCGCAGGCAGCTTGTTTTCCCGGCAATGGGTGGCGATCATCGGCATCGTGTCAGGGGCGGGTAACGTCTCTTGGCAGTGAGTCCATAAAATCGATAACTTACGGACCTTCGATGTTCGAGTTAAAACAACAAGGCAGCAAGCTTGCTGGCCCTACCGAGTAATCGACTATGCTGACTTACCTCACACGACGTTTCTTGCCACCGATCGAAGCGGATGAGTGGCGGCCGCTGTTGCTGGCCTTTGCGTGGTTCTTTTGTGTGTTGCTGAGTTATTACCTGATTCGTCCGGTCCGCGAGACGTTGGGGAGTGTGTTAGGGCGCAATGAGTTGTTGCCGCTGTTCACCGCGACGTTCACGGTGATGGTGCTCGCCAATCCGATCTATAGCTTTCTAATTGCAAAGTTGCCACGGCGAGTTTTGGCACTGATTGTCTATGCGTTCTTCGCTCTCTGCCTGTTCGTCTTTTGGTTGTTCATGAACACCACGATTAGCACTTGGACAGCTCGAGCTTTCTTTGTTTGGGTCAGCGTCTTCAATTTGTTTGCCGTGTCGTTGTTCTGGAGTTTCTTGGCAGACACCTTCAGTAGCGAGCAAGCAAAACGACTCTTTGGATTTGTGGCGGCCGGAGGCACGCTAGGCGGATTGACCGGATCGTTCCTCGCACAAGAATTGGTCGGCCGTGTTGGCATGGCTCAGCTGTTGCTGGTTCCAATTGGTGCGATTGGCGTCGTCGCAATCTTGATGCTTTGCTTTGATCGAGCCGCTCGTCAAATGAAAGCGAAAACGGAGGTTGCTGTTTCCGACGAGGATCAGCCGACGGGGGGCACTTTTTGGGAAGGCATCACGCATGTGATGCAATCGCCCTATTTGATCGGCATCTGCGGTGCTTTGATTCTGGCAAAGTTGTGCGGGACAACCGGTTATTTTCAGCAGACGGAGATTGTGAGCGAGACGCTGGCCGATAATGAGATGCGAATTCGGTTATTCGCCAGAATGAATATTGCCGTCCAAGTGGTGACCATTATTTTGCAGACACTGTTTGTGGGTCGGTTGATGCGCTGGTGGGGCTTGTCGGCCGTGTTGTGCATTTTGCCTTTAACTTATGCGGCCAGCTTTCTCGGCTTAGGCATGACCTCGACGCTTGCGATGTTGGTTATCGGTCGGGTTGCTCAGCGCGGAATGGCTTATGGCTTGATGGTGCCGGCCCAGGAAACCCTGTTTACGGTTGTCTCGCGTGAGGATAAATACAAGTCAAAGGGCTTTATTGACACCGCCATCGCGCGTGGAGGTGATGTGTTGGCCAGCCTGATCAATGATTGGCTGTTTCGGCTGGGACTTGCACTCCCAGCGGTGGCCTTTGGCATGATTCCCGCCACCCTGGTCTGGTGTGGCATCTCCTGGTGGCTGGGCAGACAGCAGGCGTTGCGTGCCAAATACTTCGAAGCGAAAGGCTAACCCTTCTTGCGATTGACAACCGCTTGAAGTCAATTTCCGGCGGTTATTGCCTTTTGCGACAGGTGCGGCTTCTTTCGGATGGCCTGGGAGAATCACTCCAGCATGCGTCGCAGGAGCACCGCGCGATCCACGTTGTGGTTTTCACCCGGTTGGAAACCAACAGGAAGCGATCGATCGATCATGTAAAATGCACGATGTCGCTTGGTCTCGCCCGTGTCGCTGCCGAGTTCCAAGCCAAGTTGGTAGCCATCGGGATGGGCCGGATCACGAATGGGTGGCAGACTAAGATTGGTCGGATCGTTTGGGTTCCAGGGATGTACTTCGAAGTAGCCCACCGTGATCCAAACCGCATAGACATTCGAATGCGACGTCAAAAGGTTGCCGAGTCGTTGCAGCCTGTGGTAGCGGAAGTACGAGTTGTGCTGGGAGGCTTGGATCGGCTGCGCGACCCCAGATTCGAATCCAAATAGTTGTTCTTCGTTACCGTCGAGCGATCTCAGCAACGTTGCCTCGGAAGAATTCTTCTCAAGGTCACGCGTTGGCATCAGATCGGCACTCGCGGCAGAACGCAGTGGATTTCCATAGAACGCGGGTCGGTCAGAGATATTCTGATTGGGCTCATTGCCTTTGAGACTCGTCTGGATTCTATTCCAGCTGCTGGCTCGTGTTGGGCCGAGAGTTGGATCGATACCGGTCCAGACTTCTCGATCCGGAATGGTATTCAGATTCACTCGGCCCGGTTCACGGAAACGTGAAACACGATTGAATGGCGGTAGGAAAGAACGCATTTGTGGAGTTGTCGAAGAAATCGTTTGCTGCGGGTTCAACCATTGTTGAGTCCCTGCAAAACGAGATGGCACCTCCAAATAGTCAAACAGTTGATTGAAATTTGCGGGTTGGTTCGGTGCTGCTGCGGCGTTTTGGAAGAAATTCAACAGGTGAGAATATTCAGCCTGGTAGATACCGTTGCCCGTTCCGTAGGGATCGCCATCATTGTTATTTATGTTTCTACCACGGAACTCGTACAGCAGACGCCAAGGTGAACCACTGGGCACCTGCATCAATTCGAGTTGACTGACGTAGGGTCGATCGTTCCAGACGAGCCATGGTGACTTGTGGATGGCCGGATCACCCACGTAGGGTAGGGGGCTGCTCAGTCGTGTCGTCGCTGTGATGGGATCGCCGTACTTGGGTCGCTCTGGCAGAGGAACGGATCCGTAGGTCGAATTCAAATAGCCGAAGGAACTTTTGAATTCATAGTTCCAGTACAGGCTGCCATCTCCAGCCGGTGCAGGGGCGTCGCCGTCTTCTGGGGGTGCACCTCGCGGAGCGTTCGGTTCGGCACCTGGGCTCGTGCTGATCGGGTTCAACAGGACCGCGGCTTTGAGTGTCTGTGTTTCAAAAGCGTTGCCCCGTTCGCGGGATTCAAAATAGATCCCTACCGGATCATCGGCGAGTGGGTTGTTGGGTGGATCGAAACGGAAATTCTCATCGTCGATGTCGCCTTGAACTTTTTGGACGAGCTCTTCCCATCGTGTTTCCTCTTCGCTTTCCTCCTCACCATTAAACACGTTCAGGTCGATCGCTTGGCTATCCACGGGGATGTAAGGATTGGTTCTTTGGTTGAATGGGGCCGTTGGATCTGCCAATCGCTCTAGCACGGCGACGCGGAACATTCGATGGGTTCCTGTCAGGCGATCTTCAGGATCGCTCAAAGGTCGTCCTGGCATCGAGATCTCGTCGAGTGGTACGTCAGGAAGCATGCCGGTCTTGTAGAAGCTACGGTCGTGACCGCCGTCATGTCCATCGTGGGTTGGAAGCTTCTCCGGATCCACGGTGCCATCCGTGGACATGTGGTAGTAGGTTGGCCCGGGTAGTGGTTCAGAGACACTGACGCCGATTGGATCGACCCAACCGAACGGGTCGGCTTGAGCGACGATTGCCAGGATCCGTTTGGTGTTGGCGATTCCCGTTCGTCCACCAGCGACTGGCGGCGAAAAAATGCCCCGAGTTTGTAGCTCGATCGTGGGTGCGTAAAGTTCAATTTTTTGCGGCGACGGTGCGGGTGTGCCGTCTGGATTGGTATTGTTGCGAGACGATCCAAAGTGGGTTGTTTCTCGCGGGCCAATGACCGCGTAGTGTCCGGGACGCAATAAGGCTTTTTGGTTCGGTGGATTGCGATTGTAGAAGTTGGGTTCGGCATTTGGATTGCGATGAGTGAAATAAATGAATCGCTCGTAATTGACTTGCGGTACCCCGTTTCCGATCGAGTCCTTGTTGGTGATGCCCGAAGATAAACCTCGCATTAGTCCCATGTCATTGGGGTCGAAGATATTCAGGTCGGGGGGATTTTGATCGATGCCCAATGTGAGGCCGGGTAAGGCAGGAAGTAGCAAAGCAGTGTCGCTGCGAGTGTCAGGATCGCTGCCTGCGGGCGGGCGGCGGGCAATGGCAATTCTCCAGACGGGCGTATTGCCGGGTGCCATTTTTTCCAGGTCAAGAAAAGACGACCCATTGACGCTCTGGTACAGCTCGTTGGGTACGACGTTGTTATTGGAAGGTTTATTCCGCGTGCAATAGAGTTCCAGGAATAAAGATCCTTGTGGCACTCGGAATTGGTCCAGGTCCTCGTCAAGATCTTCGGCGTTGATCTCGTTGTTGGGGTCGTCGAGTTCTGCATCTTCGGGCAATCGTTTTCTTGCCACCTGTCCTTCGACGGGCTTTTCCTGATTCGTATCTTTGACCCGTCGGTCGTGGAAAGCTGCGGTTTCCGTGATGATGAGTTCCGGCGTTTCACAGCCCCAGACCACAGCTCGATCAGGCACGGAATCTGTCGAATTGTCGTTCGAAGTACGAATGTCGTCATCCACTGACCAGCCATTGGCGTCAAAAGGTTCCAAGTCGAATTCGAATGGGGTCATGATCGAATCGGGATCACGGAAGTCGACAACGTTGATGGCCCATTGAGCGATTCGCAAGGCGGTCAGTTTCCGACGCCTGGCCTCCGGTTCGTTATAAACGGGTGAAGGAAACGTGAAGCCCGGATTTTGAATCCCCGCGTCGTTGATGCGCGTATTCAGCAACATCATCAGGCAATAGAGGTGGCGAGCGTACTGCTGACGGGAAAAGAAGACATTGCTGGCGTCCACATAATGAGGGTCATCCATCGCGAAAGCAGTGGCTGATTCGAATGGAGTTCCAGTCCAAACCAAGCCTTCTGTTTCGGTCGGTTCATCGATCACGCCATTTGAATTGTCGTCACGTGCGTTTCCCAGCCAACGGTTGATGTCCATCCGTTGGCCCTTCCGTAACTCGGTCGGAACCATCAGATGGACCTGTTTCTCTAGATCCTGTGGTGTTCCTGCAAAGCCTTTCGCGAGCAGCAAGGCACGAACCATGTCACTTACTGTTGCTCTGCCAATAGGAAGATTGGCATTGCTTTGATATTGATGCACGAGTTGGCGAAACTCCGGACTCGGCGGCTGAATGTTGGGCGATGGAACATCAAAGGAGTGGGTGGTAAATCGACGCGAACGGGTGTCGATGCCATTTAAATTAGTAGCCCCGGGCACGTAATACGAACCCAGCAAGATGGAACGCAAGCGATTGCCATTCAGCGTGGGCGAATATTCATTACTGATGGAAGCGGTGTCGACGTCGAAGGCACGCAGCAACTGCTCTTGATCCGAAACTGAAAATAGATTGTCACCTGCGTTTGGTGATACGAGATTACTTTCGTAGGGATCGTCGACCGTTTCAATGGGGCCCATTCTGTCCTGGAAATCTTTGCCCATTAGCGCAAAGCGGGGTTGTCCGGCCAGATCGAGATAGACGCCGCCGATTCCCCGTAGGTCGGAGGGCGAGTGGTAGGCACTGCCGTAGCCGTTTGTATCGGATTGCGTGACGTAGTTAGCGGGCATGTTCCATTCCCGCAGCTTATTTTCCCAGTCGATTCCTTGGGTGGCATTGTTGTCTGGATAGCCAGGTGTCCGGGTGGTGCGGGTTGCGTCTTCGGAGCGGCTGGCAAGCAGCATTTGAACGTTGGGTATCCTCAGCTCCGGGTTGGAAAGTCGGATCTCGGCGGGACCATATCCGGAGCCTCGGGTGATGCCCGTCAGCGGCCCTGCGCCACCTGCGGCGAATCCCTGAGCGTCTTGAAGCGGCGTTGAAATTAACCTTTCCGATTCGTTGTTGTCGTGGGCGTTAACATTCAAGCGGCCGTCAAGGTCCACGCAAAGAACAGCAAACAGTGGCTTATACATGCGACCATCGGGAGACGTCTTGGCCGGGATTCCCAAGTCGACCCAGATGCTGTCGGCGATGCCGTCGTTGTCATTGTCGACGTCCCAGGGGCCACGGGTAATGGGGCGATCGATGAAGCCATCGCCATTGGGGTCGACGTTGCCATTTCCCATGGCGTCCATGCGAAAACTGCGCGGATCAGCAAAGGCTGGGTTGCTGCCAGTGAATAATGGGTGGTCCGGCCACATGGGTCGGGAAATTACAAAGCGACGGAAATGATTCGAAGTGGGGTTCAATGCATCCCATTCCCCGTCGGGTAATTCCTGCATCCAGTAGTTCACCAGGAAAGGGCGATGAAATGAAGGAATCAGCGGGTCACGAAGAAACTGATTCGCATTGGTCATTTGACCATTGGGGTCCAACGGTGGATTCAACGGATTGGGGCGGATCTTGGAGGGGATTCGTGCGAGGAAATAGTTTTGATAATCGGCCGCGTCCCAACTCTCGTCGCTACCGCCAATCATCGACCCGGGGTATTCTGCCTCGCGCAGGTTTGGCATCAGAGCTGGGTTGTCGGTGGGGAAATTATTGGTAATCCAATTGTTGTTGCGGTCTAACGCTCCTGACAGGCGACCGCTGTTTGGGTCATAGCCGTCTCCCGTTCCGTTGAACGCTTTTCCATTGACCAGAAAACGATCTCCCGGTCGCATCACCGTAGGTCCTGCATCTTCAAAGCCGGCGATGAAGAGCGATCCACCATCCACACTTGGAGCGTAACGCACGATTCGTGTACTGTGTCCCCGTCCATTCCCGTCTAGCAGAGTCAGCACGCAGCCGGCGTAGTAGTTGTCGGTACGCGGGAAGCCATCAACCAGTTTGAAGGGGATCTGGATCAGCGCACCCGCGGCTTGCGGCTGAATCGGATTGGCAATGCTGCCCACAAAATGATCATCGTGACCGTAAACATCACTCAATAGGTTGTGTCGATGGGTCAGATTCAGCGGATCTTGACTGCCACGCAGAATCAGATAGAGAGCGCTATCCAGCTCTTTGGCCGGCGCATCCCCAGTCAACTCGGCCTGAGCTGAGACGCGAGCGGCTCGACTGTATTGAGTCGCAACAACGACGAATGTCAAGCCGATCAGGACAAACAGAACCAACAGGCTCAAGACAATCAGCAACAGGATGCCGCGACGTGGTGGATGGCGACGTGTCATAGGAATCGTTTCTCGATGGCGGTAATGAAAGCCCCTAATTCGCAGCTCAGTCAGTGCGGCCCAGGCACCAACGTCGCTCCTCTTCTTCATTCTTAATACGCGTAGAGATTATTGTCTTGTAAACGGATCGACTTCTCGTAAACGGCGATTATGTTACGTGCGTAAACCGCATAAATGGGTTGATTCGAAGTCACGGACCAATCAGGCCCCGACAAACTTAGCTCACGGTTGTTATCGAGATCATTATCGACCTCATCGGCAGCCAGGATTCGATACCAACGTAGAGTGATTGTGTTTGAGTAATTGGGATCCACCTGTTGCATCAACGCAACCCATTCGCCCGTCTTCATGTCACGAACCGTTGCCGCTTCGGGCGGCGCGTGCTGCTGTGATTCAACAGCGACTGTCTTTACGCCTGTCAATTCCCGAAACCCATTCTGGTTCATTGGAATGTTGACCGCGGCAATCGTCTCCTGCGGGGGAGTGATTGTCAGGTTTCGGCGATAGTAGACAACGATTGACAACGTGTAGCGATCGGATGTTGGAATGGGATCTGGAACCAAAGTTGCCATCCAACTGTAACTGCCGGTGGCGTAACGTTTGTTGTTTTCTAAGTAGCGTTGAAACGGTGGTTGCGTTGCATCATCCGGTTGATCGAAAACTAATTCGTCACGCAGTAAAAACATTTCTTCGGCTTGTGCCAGCGACATAATTGGCGGATTGTTCAGCAACTGGTTGTTGATCGCTCCTGGCGGCCCTTGTCGCCGTAAGTCGCCGGGGCGGGCACTAATCAGGGTTACGCGTGGGATCGCAATCGGTGCATTCAGTGGAAAGGCAGCGACACTACTACTGGTGCCTGCTAAGTCGGCGAAACCGATCATCATCGGGTCCAAGCAGTAAGCCTGACGTACCAGTTTGCCATCGCCGGCCAGATTGTAAATCGCGTAGGGGTTTCCGGGCGATGGCCAGTACCAAAAAGGATTGGGCGCATCACTTGGGTTGGACATGTCCCCCGGGCGATCCAAGTCACGAATTCGAAATTCGCGAAAGGCACGACGCCCCATCATGGATTTACGATCGTCGCGAATTCCTTGAGCTGCCTTGTAGTGAGCGAGTGGAATTAGAGAGGCCACGCCGATTAAACCGATGCCGACCACTCCAATCGAAATCATCACCTCTAGCAGGCTGATTCCGGAATGTTGTGACCACGTCGCGGCAGTTGTGGCACGACCTTTGAGGGTGAAACGATTCAAAACTAACGGCCTCCCATACTCTGCCCCGTGTCGGCGTATTGGCGGCATTCACCGATTAGGTTCCTGGCGTCGAAGGCGCCGGGATTTGTTAAGATGGTGTTCATCGTCGCAAGCGAGATGCCTGCATTTTCGGCACTGGAAACACGGCCAGAATGATTGGCGATTGTTAACCAGATGTTTGCCTTTTCTTCCAGACTGGCCAGGCCCATGGGGCCAGTCACATTTTGAACAGCATCGTTGGTAATGTTTGTGGCTTTTTGCAAGTCGCGGCCAACTTTGTCAGAGCGGCCGATGAGCAAACTGATGTTGCTGGCGGGTCGGACTGCGAAAGTCGGTATGTTGGGTTCGTGGGAGATGAAATAAACGTGGTCGATGCCGCCGTCCGGACCGAACATGATCGCAATGTCATACTCGGGACTCATTTCGCGGAATTTGGTCAGGCTTGGGGTGCCGGTATTCAAATCGGCAAATCCCGAAACGGATAGATCGATGGCCGTGTTATTTGGCATCTCAATGGGCGAACTGACTGATTTCATCGGTTGCCGGAAGATCTCGAATGTTGTGCCCGTTATCGAATTGACATAACGAGCCGGTGTCAAAGGTCGCGGGGTTTGTGGAGGGACAGTAAAACTGATCTTTCTCGTGTCCATTCCCACGATTGGATAGCGAGGACCGCGTTGATTTAAACGGATGAAGTCACCGATCTGAACTAATGTGGCAGCCGATTGACAACAGCTGATATCAGGAAGAAAGTTGGCTTCCCAAACGCCGGCGTTGCCTTGCGTGACGGCAACACGTGAGTCATCAAAGTCGCCCGAATAGGGTACCGGTTCTTCCGCCAAATAAACCTTGTAGACCGAATACCAAAGTTCAGGTGGATCGTTCGGTTCGTGAGCGGCTCGTTCCAACCAGATGCCAACGGAGCGGCCGGTGGCCATGGCACGGGCTTGAGCGCCGGCGATCATGACGTTCAGTTGCCGGGCTGCCTCCCGTGGATTGCGTCCTTTGAGGAGAGGCTGCACCATGGGCACGAGGGCGCCTGCGACGATCACCATGATGCTGACGACGACCAATAGTTCGGTCAGCGTCAGTCCTCGTCGAGCTGTTGCCTGCTTCTCAACCATGTTGCTAGTTACCTGTGATCAACAGATGATTGTGGAGGTTGTCGATCGAATCATTCTGCCCATTACTATTCGTATCGACCCAAGCGCCCGCTGGTAAATCATCGCTTACGGCATAATTCCCCAACCCGACATAGGGATTGTTCGGTGGAATTGAGCTGCTGAAGTTCCGATTTGGTGAAATGTTTATTTCGTAAAGTTTGTCCGGTCCTGCGGAAAACACCAACGGATACATGGCAAAGGTGCCCTGGATCGCATACACACCGGCTGGATCGAACGCGTCGTTTGATTCGCGGTCTTGTATCGTGCCCGCAAGGTAGGCGATGGGTTGTTGGGGACTCATGTCGTTCCAGCCGAATCCGGGAGCCCAACGCAAGAAAGCGATCGGATTGCCCCAGGCATCGAGGATTTCGGGCATGCCATCGGCATCCACATCCCCAATTTCGGTGTCGGAAAAATATCGTAAAGCACTCGATTCTTCGTCAATCATTTGCGAAAGAATTAAGTACAAACACTCCGCCCCCTGATGCGTGGTTGACCAGCGACTATTGATTTCCGATTCACTGCTGAGCGGCGTGCCTTTCCGCTTAGCCAACATTTTTGCAGCCTTGGACAGGTAGGCTCGGGCCAGGAAGGGGGATTCACGCAGGACCACAGGCGGGAGTAGAAGATCACTCTTTCGTGCTGGGAGTTCCATCCGCATCAGCTCACGAATACCGTCGACTCGTGCGACCGTTGAGGCAGTGCGGAAGCGTGGATCGCCGCGTTGAATTTCCCTGCCGTTGTTACCCATGGGGCCGTCGGTGTGCGGCTGATACCGGCGGACGAAGGGGCTGACGCGTCGCGTGGCGTAGGATTCCCACTTTTCGGCAAGCAGCGCGTCGATACGTGCGATTTGAGCTCGAGTTCGATCACGTTTCGCGGACTCCTGGGCGCCGGCCATCGCAAACAAAACGAACGATGCCAGCAGCCCAATGATGGAGATCGTCACGAGCAACTCGACTAACGTGAAGCCGTGTTTACAAGCGCGGGATCGATTCAAGCGATGCGTCATGGCAATTTGCCCTCGAGCGACCCTTCGGCAAAGTTGGTGATGTTGTCTTGGTGAGGTCTGTTGGGATAGGGGCCGAGCGGATAAGTAAAGCCATTGTAGTTGGAGTTGTCTTGCTGAATCCCGAAGTCATTGTCCAGGCCAGCGGCAAGCACTTGGAACTTTTGTGCAGCGGCGTAGTCGTTGACTTGGTTGATATCGACAATTTCCTCCGCGTTCTGTTTGGCCAGATAAGGACGAGGGCAAGGGAAGGCCGCGTTGGTGTCAACGCCCGTGCGGCATACAAGCGATGGTTGTTGAAACGCGCCCACATAGTTGTAGTGCGCCAGATAGACGTAGGGTAAATCCGAGGCGAAGCGAGGATAGTATTCCATGAAGCCATCGCCGTCTTTGTCAATCAGGCGTGTTGGGTCGAACTCAAAGATCGGCGTGCGTTGCACGGTGTCTGGTCGTACGCCGACGGGGCCGAACAATGGGTTCGCCGGATCGTCAGTGAAACCTCGTAACCAAAAGACCAACGCTTCGGATGGGTCGAGCGAAGCAAATA
The DNA here is from genome assembly GCA_029243025.1 of Pirellulaceae bacterium. NCBI lineage: Bacteria > Pseudomonadati > Planctomycetota > Planctomycetia > Pirellulales > Pirellulaceae > Pirellulaceae bacterium. The sequence goes on from JAQWSU010000030.1 coordinate 84,057, forward strand.
GATTGGCGCCGTTTGGGAGCGGCATGCCCGTCGCTGGATCACGCGGTACGTCAGTCGCCCGGTTGCGATATCGGAACAAACGAGTCAGGAACTGGTCGACTGCTTGGGCGTCGGGTGCCACCAGTTGCCGTGGGCCATTCACGATAATCGGACCACTGAAGTCCGGAGGATAGCCGGCGTTGAATTCCGTGTTAAACGCTTCCAGCCCTTGCGAGAGGGTGGCAACTTCTGTCGTGATGCCGGCTTCCTGCACACTGGCGCGTGCAATACCTAAGACCGGGATCAGTAACGCGATCAAGATGCCGATAATGACAATCACCACTAGCAACTCAACCAGCGAAAAACCAGCCGATGGTCGTGCCTCCGATGGTCGTGCCTCCGATGGTCGTTCGCGTTGAATTCCGCCCTGCGTCATCTGCATGTCTCCCTTCGTGATTCCTTGGTCACCTCGGCAACTGCATTGCCTTGTCAGCTGTCGTGGCGGTTTCATCGCGGTGTTGCGACTTCTATTCGTTCGTGGTCTCAACGGACCGTTGCCCTGCTGGCGATGGCCTATTGGGACAGATTGGTGATTAAGCTGACGAGTGGCATGAAGAGCGAAATCACGATGAAACCTACGGCTCCACCGAGAAATACGATCATCAGCGGTTCCAGTAAGCTCATCAAACTGTCGGTGATCACAGCCACTTCTTCGTCGTACGTATCAGCGACTTTGTATAGCATCGTGTCAAGCTCGCCCGTTTCTTCACCGACGTCGACCATATTAACGACGAGGTCATCGGCGACGCGTGCTCGCATGGTGACTAAGTAATAAAGGCCCGCAGCGACCCCCACCATGGCGACGAGCGGAAACGCGAACACGGCGGCACCTTCCACCATGAACAGGCTCGCGCATGGCAGGGCGAGTGAAAGCCAGAGCCCGAAAGCGACCGGATGAAAGCCGGGGCTCGAATTTTCCTTCATCGGTTTGGCGATCGTTTCGCCTTCGCGAATTGAATCAGCGACTTGGCCGTATAAACGTTCGAACATCGCGTTGCCGCAAGTCTCGCGGGTGATGGTCAGTCCTTCTAGGATTGGCACACCGCTGGCCACCAGCGTTCCCAGGGTTCGTGTCGAGCGCGCCATCGAATTCTTTTCGATCAAGCGTCCGAAGACGGGCCACTTCAGGGAGAATAGGTCCCAGCCCATTCGGCCCGCTTTGAACTTGCGCACCATTTTTACGATGAGAACCAACCCAATCGGAATGCCAGGGATTAAGAACCAGAAGTTTGCTACACCATGAGATATGGTGACCAACAACTTAGTCATCGCCGGTAACTCTGTATCGAAGTCGATAAAGATTTGTTCAAAGGTCGGCACAATATAAATCATGATACCCGACAGAATACTGACTGCGACCATCACGACGACGGATGGGTAAACCATGGCGCCTTTGACTTTGCGCTTTAATGCCTCGGATCGCTCCTTGAAGTCGGCGAGTCGCTGTAGGATGAGTTCCAGTGCACCGCCAGCTTCGCCGGCTTTGATCATGTTCACGTACAACCGATCGAAGGCTTTGGGGGATTTCGCCATCGCTTCGGATAAGGTCGATCCGCCTTCGATTTCATCACAGACGTCCATCAAGGAATTCTTGAGTCGACCCGGTTTGGACTGCTCTTCAAGAATTCTGAGGCTGCGCAGGATCGGCAAACCAGCATCTTGCAGAATTGACAACTGACGAGTAAACGTGCAGAGGTCTTTGCTTTTGACGCCGCCAATCGCAAAACCACGCTTGCGACCATCGGCTGACTTTTTCTCAGCCGTTTTGCGACCTTTTTTGACATGGATCTTCGTGACGAAATAACCCATGTCTCGAATATACGTCTGGGCTTCGTCTTCGTTTTCCGCCTCGACGACGTCGCGGATCTCTTGACCCTTGGCATCCATAGCCTCAAATTGATACGTCGGCATTGTGATCCCCCGCCACAGTTACGGGCAGTTACTCAAAATTGATAAAGTTGGAAGTGTTCTTGAATGGACTCTATGCATCCAGGATGGTTTCTCGCACGATTTCGTCGGCCGAGGTGACTCCTTCGTAGGCGAAATTCATGCCGTAGTCACGCAAGGTAATCATGCCATATTCTTGTGCCTTGTCGCGTAACTCATCGGTGGATGATCCTTTGAGCACCATTTCTCTCAATTCGTCATTCATGACCATGAGTTCAAATAGTCCGACGCGGCCCTTGTAACCTGTATTATTGCAAGTGTCGCAGCCTTTACCGCGATAGAATTTGCGATCTTTTGCCTCTAATTCTTCTCGCGTGATCGCCAGTTGGGACAGTAAATCATCGGAAAGGCCGACTTCTTCCCGGCATTTTTCACAAACTCGTCGCACTAATCGTTGGGCCAGAATGGCTTCAACGGTTGCGGTGATCAGAAACGGTGGAATGCCCATGTCACGCAATCGGGTGACGGTGCCGGGGGCGTCATTCGTGTGCAAGGTGCTGAATACCAAGTGACCCGTCAGGGAGGCCTGGACGGCGATTTCGGCCGTCTCCGTGTCGCGGATCTCACCAACGAGAATCGTGTCCGGGTCTTGTCGAAGAATGGCACGCAAACACTGAGCGAACGTGTTGCCAATATCGGCGTCGATCGGGATTTGGATGATTCCATCGATGTCGTATTCGACCGGTTCTTCCGTCGTAATGATCTTTTCTTTGATGTCGTTCAGCTCGCTGAGGGCTGAATAAAGAGTCGTTGTTTTCCCCGAGCCGGTTGGTCCAGTCACCAGTACGATGCCGTTCGGCTTGTGCATGACCTCGCGGAAGCCAGCAATCGTCACTTCATTCATGCCGACCTTGTTCAGATCGAGCGAAACGACGGTCCGGTCGAGAACTCGCATGACGACACTCTCACCGAACATGGTTGGCATCACGCTAACGCGCAAGTCGACAGGGTGACCGCCCAGCGTCAGCTCAATGCGCCCGTCTTGAGGAAGTCGTCGTTCGGCAATGTCCAGATTTGCCATCACTTTGACGCGGGTCGTAATCGCGAACGCCAAGTGTCGTGGGGGAGGAACCATTTCGTACAAGACGCCATCTGACTTGATGCGGATGCGGAACTCTTCTTCAAATGGCTCCAAATGGATGTCGCTCGCGTGATCCTTGATCGCTAGTAGCAGTACCATGTTCAGCAGCTTACGAACCGGAGCACTGTCGGCCAAAGCCTCCGCACCCGTGATGTCGATGGGACCATCCTTGGTGAGCGATTCGGCTGCGGCTTCCAGTTCATCGTCTGTTTCCAGATCCGTTACGATGCTCTCGAACGTTTCCGACGAGCTGGCATAATGGCGTTCTAAGGCGGCGTTCAAGTCGCGTTCGGTGGCGACGAGCAATTTGATGTCGTAACCCAAGAACGTTCGCAACTCGTCTTGAATCGAAAGGTTTTGCGGATCGCAAGTTGCCAGCGTGAATTCGTTCCCTTCCAGCTTGACCGGAATGACCCGGTAGAGCTGAGCCATCGCTTCGGTAATCAACTCCATGACTTCCGGTGCAATTTGCACTTCGCCTAACTTGACGACCTGCATGCTCATCTGCTCGGCTAACGCCAGTGCAATCTGCTCGTCGGTGACCAGCCCCATCTCCTCTGCGATCTTGCCAAGAAGTTCGCCAGGATGGCGACGCTGTTCTTCTAACAGCATCTCCAGCTGTTCATCGTTGATGAAACCGAGGTCAACCAGGATTTGTCCGATTCGTCGAATGGCCATAGGAACTTTGCGTTTGGGGTATTCTCTGGGAATTAAATGTTTGGGAATTAAATTAAATGGATCGAGCTGTCTGGAACCTTTTTCGTTCCTGCTGGATCGATGTCGTCTAATGTCGCAACGAAGTTCAAACTCTTTTACTTCGTCGAATCACTGACATCTTCTTCGTCGTCGAACATTCCTTTTTGAGCGTTACTAATGCGTTTGGCTAAATCGTCTGGCGATTGGGCTTTTGCCAGTGCGTCTTCAATGCTGACCTTTTCCGCCTCCCACAGTTTGAATAGCGAATCGTCCATCAATATCATGCCGTGTTTGTATCCAGTTTGAATCGCCGATGTGATGCGGTAGGTCTTGTTCTCACGAATCAAGTTGGCAATACCGGGTGTCACCGTGAGCAGTTCGTAAGCAGCGACTCGTCCGCCGCCCAATCTTGGCAGCAAGGTTTGAGCAAGCACGCCGATGATTGAGGTTGAAAGTTGGGTGCGAATCTGGTCCTGCTGGTTCGTGGGGAATACGTCGATAATACGGTTGACCGTGCCTTGTGCACTGTTCGTATGTAACGTTCCAAACACAACGTGACCTGTTTCCGCAGCGGTGATCGCTGCTTCGATCGTTTCCAAGTCACGCAATTCACCGACGAGAATCACATCCGGATCCTGACGCAGAGCTCGCTTGATCGCCTCCGCAAAACTGGGCACATCGTTGCCAACTTCGCGTTGATTGACGGTTGACTTCTTGTGGTAGTGATAAAACTCGATCGGGTCTTCAATCGTAATGATATGGTGATCCGCTTCGCGATTGATGTAATCAATCATGCTCGCAAGCGTGGTGCTCTTGCCCGATCCGGTCGGACCGGTGACCAGGAACAAGCCTCGAGGTCGCATGCAAAGCTCGGAGATTTTCGGCGGTGTTCCCAACTGCTCAAAGCTGAGCATGTCGTTCGGGATTTGCCGCAATACCATCCCAATGTTGCCGCGTTGTTTGAAGATCGACACGCGAAAGCGCGCCTGATCCCCAAAAGCAAAGCCAAAGTCACTTCCGCCTTTTTCAGCCAATTCCTGTTGGCATCGGTCGGGGGTGATACTTTTCATCAACCCTTGCGTGTCCTCGGGCTCGAGAACCTTGGTTTCAAGCTTTCGCATTCGCCCATGCAGACGAAACACTGGCGGCTGTCCGACAGCGATATGAATATCGCTCGCACCCTGCTTCACGCAGGCAGCTAGCAATTTGTCAATTAGAATCGTGGCCATGATCGTTTTCCCGCGACGGGGCCGAGCTCACACCACCGACGATCGTGACTCTAGAACCTCTCCTCTGTTCGTGGGCCCCCCACAGGATCTGTAGGTGTGCACCAAGAGCCGGTTCTCGAATTAGATCCCAGAAATGCAAGATGTGGATCGACAAGAACGCCACCGGCCCCTATTCAATGGCGTTGCAGTTGCCGAAGATTATTCACATTCTGTGGCGATGAAACAAGTTTATCTCCGGTTATTCGTTGATTTGATCGCTCAACTGCGATCGTGTTGACATGATACGGTCTGTCGTTGGCAGCGGCCCCCACCCGTTGCCAACTGCCCCGCAGGGCAATCTCCATTGTATCCGCTTTGGCGAAGTAACGAACTTGTTTCTGCTTGCCGAATTGAAGTTCCGCCCCCCCCCCTGCCGGCCATCAGTTGGCTCGATCGGCCGCCCATTTGATCGTTTCAACTATTTAGCCTGCCGCGACATCCGATTCGGTTCGCTTGGCGACCCGATAGACCTCGTCCAAGGTGGTCACGCCACGCAAAACTTTATCAAGTCCATCGCGGTAAAGTGTTGTCATACCTTCACTAATCGCCACCTCACGGATGTCGACCGCCGACGCATTTTCGAATACCAGTTCGCGAACTCGACTGGTCATGATCATGAGTTCGTAGATACCAATTCGGCCTCGATACCCCCCATTATTACAGGCCGCACAGCCGGCTCCTTTCATGAAGGTGGCCTCAGCGGCTGCCTCAGCCGAAATGCCCGAATCTGCTAATTCTGCGTCGGAAATTGTATGGGGTTGTTTACATTTGGAGCAGACAACGCGTACCAGACGTTGGGCAAGAACGGCGATCACACTGCTTGCCACCAGATAATTCGGCACTCCGATGTCGACCATGCGTGTCATCGCACTGGGCGCATCGTTCGTATGGAGTGTACTGAATACCAAGTGTCCAGTTAAAGACGCTTGGATACCCATCGATGCGGTCTCCATGTCTCGCATTTCACCCACCAGGATGATGTTGGGCGCTTGACGCAGCATGGAGCGAATGATGCGGGCAAAGTCGAGTCCGATGCTGTGACGGACTTCCACCTGATTGATCCCCGGTAAGTAATATTCCACCGGATCTTCTGCCGTGATGATTTTTCGATCCGGTCGATTGAGCTCATTTAAGGCCGCATACAAAGTGGTGGTCTTGCCAGAGCCGGTCGGGCCGGTGACCAACACAATCCCATTTGGCCGTCGGATCAGTCCTGTGAACTGATCATAGGTTGCTTCGTTCAAGCCCAGCTGTCGGACGCCGACTTTAATGTTGTCCTTGTCGAGCAGTCGCATCACGACCGATTGGCCGTGATTGGTTGGAATCACGCTGACGCGGAGGTCCAGTTCCTTGTCCCCGGTGGTGATTTTGATTCGACCATCTTGGGTGCGACGACGCTCAGCGATGTCCATTTTGGCGAGAATCTTGATGCGGCTGAGCAAAGCGCCCAGCAAGCGGCGGGGTGGGCTATCCCGTTCGACCAGGACGCCGTCGATGCGATATCGAACCCGAACGCGGTCTTCGAACGGCTCAATGTGAATGTCAGAGGCTCGCAACTGTACGGCCTCGGCAATCATCAGTTGGACTAGCTTGACGATCGGGGCACTGTGTTCGTCGACGACCTCGGAATTGTCGCTAGAAGCCTCCTCGGTTTCGGTGAAATCGATCGCCGTATCGGTAAATTCCTGCAGCATCGAGTCGGCACTTTCACCCTCGATCTGGCCATAATACCGGTTGATCGCTTCCAGGATGCTCTCGCGAGTCGCCAAAGCGATTTCGATTTGACAATTGAGGATGAAACGCAGTTTGTCGAATGTTTCCAGGTCAAGCGGATCGCTGACGATCACGCGTAACGCGTCATCACTCGCTTCATCGAGTGGCAGAATCGTGTTTTCGCGGGCAACTGACTCAGGCACAAGTTCAACGACAGTGGGCGAAATGGAGGTTTCGTTCAAATCGATGAATTCTAAGTTGTGCTCTTCAGCGATGGTGCGCATCACTTGTTCAGCCGTTGCGTAACCTAGGCTGACGAGCGCCTCGCCGACGCTCGTGGCCTGATCGCGAGAGACCTGGTCAGCGTGGGTGAGTTGTTCTTTACTGATGACGCCATTGCGAATCAGGATGTCGGTAAACATCGCCATCGAATTGTCCTTCTCTGCTTCAGCTAAAACAGGCCGCCCTACCACGTTCCGGATTGCAGCTCAGGGCGGGCAAAAGCAAAAGACGGTCAGAAGATTCGAGACCGCCAAGCGGCAGAATTGCCCTAACTTGCTTAATGGCCCAGAGTAGTGGCCCCTCCAATGATTGTCAATCTACGCGGGTCACGAGGCTAGGACGTTTCGACAGTCTGAGACAGTTGGGCGTTCTGTTACCACGATCGTGCCGGATTGGAGGTGTGCAGGTTGAGGTGTGCAGGTTGAGGCTTTGATCAACCCTTTTTCGTGGGTTGACGATGGCCAAGCTTCTCGACGGTCGTGTCAAGCTTACCTAACATCTGTCGGCCGCGGGGCCCCAGAGCTCCCCGCCCCAGAGCTCCCGATCCTCGTTTCTTCAGCGCTTTCTGGCAAGCTGCCGCAATTGCTGGGCGAGGGCCCGTAGTTCATCGGCCGTTTCATACAGTTGACGTCGCTCAAGCCGATTGGCGGCTGCATCCAAATTTTCGCCAACTTGTCGTAACTCGCGCGTCTGCAGTTCACCCGTCTGTTCCGGCGGTGAAACCGATGCGGGCTCGATGGGCGGAGCATCCCGTGGATGTTGCGAAAATAAGTGGGTGCGGAATTCAGTCGAGTCGCCGCCGAGAAAATGCGAATCGGCCAACGGCCGATGTTGTGACGAGATCGTCTGGCGAATCTTACAGATTTGTTCAAATTCCGCTGGGCTGAGCGGCGGTGAATTCATGACGGGCTCTTGTGACACGCTCATCGGCCGATTCAACGATTGAATTGCCTGGGGAGCTGCCGCATGACCGGGCCAAATCACGGGCAGAGCGGCAGCCAACTGAATCAAAGTTTGAGCCAGCATCGTTTGCTTCCTTGCCTTCGGGGTTTCAAACCATCGCTGGCCAACTATAGGCGAAAACTACTCGTTGGGACCAGCTCAACCTGGCCGAGGCCGAGTGAAGGAAAAAAGGCTTGAAATTCTTGAGGAGGCTGGCGTGCACCTTTTCCCGCCAACCGTCCGGAGAGCGGTTCAGCCGAAGATCGATTGTGATTGCGAAGTAAATTGCCATAACAAAATCTAATTGATACACTTTCGTAGCTTAATGATCCCTAATCTGTTGGCGCCCCCTCTTCGAGACCGGCTCATTGCCCTTTGGACTGCCGCAGGACGTGATTGGCAGGACAGAATTTTTTGTGAGGAATAGTTTTGAAAGAAGACAACTTGAGCACACGTAATACGAACGGCGATAAGTCGGATCGACGAGAGTTTTTAAAGGAGGCATCTGCGGCGTTGCCAGTGATCTCGCTCGCTGTGACGAGCGAGGAGGCGACTGCCAGTGAGGTGGAGCAAAAATTCCAGCCAGAAGAGTTTTGGCGCGACAGAATGAAAGCGCCCGATGACGGTAAACGACATGGTTGGTTCATCGACACGCGAAGATGTTTCGGGTGTCATGCCTGCGAAGTCAGTTGCAAATCTGAAAACGACGTGCCGCTTGGGAATTACATTCGGCAGACGTTCTACAAGGATGTTGGCAGCTATCCCAAGGTGGCCCGATTGTTCATGCCAATGTCCTGCCAGCATTGCGAAGATGCGCCCTGTATCAAAGCCTGTCCCTGCGGTGCGCTTCATAAGGAAGCGGGTGGAACCGTTGCCGTCAATTACAACACTTGTTGTGGGCATGGAACTTGTGCTGAAGTTTGTCCCTATGGGGCGATCTATCTCGATCCGGTCGCGAAGCAAGCCGTCAAATGTCACAACTGTTATCACCGGACAGAGAACGGAATGGAGCCTGCTTGTGTGCCAACATGTCCATCGGAAGCGCTTTACTTTGGTGATTTGAACGACCCCGATTCCAAAGTGTCCCTTGCCATGGCCGAAGCCGAGGCCGCCGAAGGAGTCGGACAGTTACGTCCCGAGAAAAACACGAAGCCTCGCATGTGGTTCTCGGGGCGGGCGTTGGTGGAAGCCGAACCAGACATTCCTCGTGAGGGCGAATCATACAATCCGAAGAGCTACGACATCTATCGATGGAGGAAAAAGCCCGTTGGAGAAGAAAATCATGAATGATCGACGCGAATCGAGACGTGCATTCTTGAAGCTCGGCGTCGCCGCCAACGGAGGTCTGGCTGCTCTAGGACTGCTTGGATGTGCAACCTCTGCCAAGGGACAAGAGCGGGAAAGTCAAACAAAGAATTCTGGCAAGCAACTACTTCCGCAAGGGATCGATTTAGAAAAGTGGAATCGAATCAAAGGTTTGCCTTATGAGTTAGGAGGCGTGGGTGCCGCACCGGGTGTTTGCCAGCTTCCGGGACCTCTCGCAAAACGTAATTGGCCGGATCGAGACAAATACAAGAATGTGAAGCAGGTGCCAGGAATGTGCCAGCTGTGCAGCACGGTTTGCGGCATTGTCGGCCATGTGAAGGACGGCCGTTTGATCAAGATTGAAGGCAATCCCAACGATCCTAACAGCCGAGGACATCTTTGTGCACGCGGTCATGCAGGCTTGAATCACCTTTATCATCCCGAGCGATTGCTCTACCCGATCAAACGAGTCGGTGAACGCGGAGAGGGGAAATGGCGACGAATCACCTGGGATGAGGCGCTGGACGAAATCGCCGCGAAGCTGAAGGCCGTGCGAGAGAGTGGCCATCCCGAGGAGTTTGCCTTTCATCAAGGACGACAGCGCAGTAAGGATGCCCTGAAGCGGTTTTTGGATGCTTACGGGACCAAGACACAACTGAGTCATCGGGCTTTATGCTCCGGAAATCGACGCGCTGCGAATTTGACCTATTTGTGGGAGAGTGATTGGGATCTTAACGATGTTGAACACTCGAAGTACATCTTGAACTTTGGCAGTAATGCGTTTGAGGCTCATCAAGGGCATGTCCCCTTTGCGACTCGTATTCAAAACGGTCGATTTAAGAATGGCGCGAAACTGGTTACTTTTGATGTGCGATTGTCGAATACGGCCGGTGGAAGTGACGAATGGTTTGCACCTTTTCCGGGAACTGATGGCGCCGTGGCTTTGGCCATGTGCCACACGATCTTGAAAGAAAACCTGCACGATGCTGAATTTATTCGTCGTTGGACAAATGTCACCGTTGACGAGTTACGAGAACATGTCAAATCGTATACCGCCGATTGGGCGGAAGGGTTGAGTGGAATCCCTGCCGCAGATATTCGCCGAATCGCGATTGAATTTGCCAACGCGGCGCCGGCTTGTACGACCATGTGCAATCGAGGCAGTTCGGCACACATCAACGGTTTTTATAACGATCGTGCGATCCAACTTCTTAACGCGCTCGTTGGTAGTGTTGGGAAAAAAGGTGGTTGGTGTTGGTCGCCTTGGGGTGGGTTAGACCCGGTTGTGAAGACGCCCAAAATGCCGCCAGGAGCAAAAACGTGGAGCGTTCTCGAAGACCCTCCGGAGTATCCGTTGGCGAATGTCTGGCGCAGGATGCGGGTTGGTGAATTGGTGTACCTGTATCTGTTACAGGGGCGTACCAAGCTACAAGCTTACATGACCTATAATCTTGACTCGCCGCTGACTTGGCCAGAGGAAAGCCTCACGCAGCAAGTGCTTACTAACGAGAAGATGATTGAGTTCCACGTTTGTATTAACTGCTTCTATAACGAAACGGCTCATTACGCCGACATCGTTCTGCCTTGGGCAACCTATTTGGAGCGGTGGGACCTCGACGCTCGCGGAGCCTACAATCTGCGACCTTATGTGGGCTTACGCACACCCATGATTGAGCCACTTGGTGAATCAAAAGACGTGCGAGAATTCTTTCCTGAATTGGCCAAACGAATCGGCGGAGGAATGGAGGAATGGTATAAGGAATCGATCGAAGAATATATGGAAGAGTGGGCGTCCAACGTGCCGGAGAATCCCGAAACGGGTAAGCAAGGACTCGAGCGATTGTTGGATGAGGGGGCCTGGGAAGCTGAACGCGAGCCCTTCTACGAACCGTATAACATTCCGCTTGCCGATGATGAAATGCAGGGAGCCGTGGTGGATCCAACTTCTGGCGTCATTTTGAAAGACGAAGTTGGGATTGGCATTATGCAGGATGGAAAGCCCTTGCGCGGATTTAAAACCCCCAGCCGTAAATTCGAGATTCGGAGTCTGTTTGTACAAAAAATCGGCAGAAATGAGGATTGCTCAGAACTCATCGCTCGGAGTGGAGTTTCCAAAACAAAAAGTCGACCCGCCAGTCATCAAGGCCATGATGTGGAGGTTGATCCCATGCCAACTTGGTTTCAACCTGTGGAACATCAGCACTTGGCCGACGATGAAATGATCATGACAAGCTTCAAGTGGAATGTGCACAATCATGGTCGCACGATGAACCTAAAATGGTTGGCTGAAATTGTGCATTCCAATCCTGCTTGGATTAATCCTCAAACAGCTTCAAAGCTCGGTTTGAAAGATGGGGATTGGATTGAACTCACTTCGTATTATTCGACTGAGTTGGAAAAACAGTCGCCGCACCTCAAACGTGACGATTTGCCGACGACCGATGGGCGTCGGTCGGTCGCCACGATGCGCGTGCCGATTGTGACGATGGAAGGCATTCATCCACGCGCCTTGGCTATGAGCAATAGTTGTGGGCATTGGCAGTATACGAGCGTGGCACAGGCTCGTAAGGAACCAGTAAGCGATGGACATCTTGTCGGCAGTGATGGGCAAGCTTATCGGGATGCCGATTGGGAACGTAATATGTGGTGGGAGGATGAATCGGGTAACGACCCAAAACAGTGGAAGCCGAATACGGGGAACGGTTGGAATCAAAATCGTTTGATGCCGATTTCACCTGACCCTGTCAGCGGCCAGCAATCATTTCATGACACCGTCGTTAAAGTAACCAAGGTTGGATGACCCTTGAGCCAAAATAAGATACCGTTGTCGTCTGCCCGCGATGCGAGCGCCAGAAGTAACACCTATCGGTTGTTGGCCAGACTCTGGCAACGCGAGTTGGACGCGAAACTATTGGAGGTTTTGCAAGATCCATCCCTCAGTGAATCGTTTTTGGCTGCGGGCGGTGTTCTGCCAACGAATGATGCGGATACGGTCGAACAGTTGGCGATTGACTTCTGCCAGTTGTTTGTTGGTCCGAAAAACCATCTGCCACCGTATCAATCGGTCTGGGAGAGTGGTCAACTTGATGGCGAGGCAACGGTCTCAATGCGTCAGTTTTGCGAAGTAGTCCGCTTTGAACCGGCGGAATCTGCCAGCGGAATGCTGCTAGATCATCTGGGAGTCCAACTCGACGTGATGGCCCACATTCTGCAACTCGTCGCGGAGTCAGAAGGCGACTCGTTGGATCATCTGCTCGAAATTGGCCGCTGTTACGCAGTTCGCCATTTGCTGTGGCCCGGCGAACTGCTTGCCGCGTCAGCATCGCGAGCGACGACCGACTTCTATCGCTCCTTGCCAAAACTGACTCGCCAGTTCTTGGAATTGGAAACGGTTGGCTTGAATGAGGTTTCAGCCCCTGAGTGAATTGACTTTTGTGAGTGGGCCAACATCGTTTTGCCCGCTCTGAATGTGACTCAGCTCTGTTTCTGAGTCGGTTGTTTTTGACTGCCTGGACGCTTGAAGCTGGCATTCAAGGATTTCCAGTCAATGACCAGCGACCCACCTTTCTTCGTGTGCTGTTTTTCCCAATTCATGAGTAGGTCGAGACAGGCATGATCGATGTAACTTAAGTGCTCGAAATCGATGTGCAGTTCGTAGCCTTCGGGGACTTCATCCAGGGCGGATGCCAGGAAAGGCAAGCGGATGAAGGTGGCAGCGCCCTGCAAACGTAGCGTGGATTTCTCGTTTGCTGGATCTGTTTTGAGATCAGTTGATAGACGAGAAAATGTGTGAAGCAGTTTTACTGCCGCTAGCGCAATTCCCGTCAAGACACCCGTGAGCAGATCGGTACATACGATTGTGCCGAGCGTTGCAAAGTAAATTCCGACTTCACCCCAACCGCATTTTCGTAGATCTCGAATCGCTTTAAAGTTGATTAGCTTGTAGCCCGTATAGACCAACATCGCAGCCAGGGTTGCCGTGGGAATCATTCTTAGCACAAAAGCCAGTAGCGAAACAAATACGAGTAACCAGACGCCGTGCAGGATAGCTGATAATCTCGTTCGCCCTCCGGCATCAACATTGGCTGAGCTTCGCACGATGACGCCTGTCATCGGTAACGCGCCCAAGAAGCCGCAGATCATGTTGCCGATGCCTTGAGCAGCCAACTCACGGTCATATTTTGTGCGGCAGATGGTTTGCATTTGATCTACCGCGGTGGCGCAGAGCAGGGTTTCCGCACTGGCGACGATCGCCAGCACGATACCGGCCTGCAAGATGACGCTGAAGGGAACGGACTGGATGACGACCAGCGAAGGGAAATGGATTTCACTCCATAGGTTGTCCGGCACTTCTACGTAGAGCACGGGCAGTACCAGGAATACGGTGAGTGCTGTGGCGATCACGACTGCCACCAACGGAGCAGGAATGAGCTTGAATTTTTCAGGAATGCAGGCTTTCCAGAGTATCAACAAACAAATCGTGAGCATGCCGATCTTCGCCGCCCAGTCATGATTCTTAAGTTGGGTCAGTACATTTTCCAAGCTAAGTTGAATCTGTTTTTGCGTTGTACGAATCTTTTCAGCACTGCCGGCCGCTAGCTCACTCGTCGAGATCTGCATCTGCTTCAGCGACTCACGAGTTGCTTTACTTAATTGTTCAGGATTGCGGACGGAGTTCAGGATGTTGGTCGATTCAATCTGTTTGATGAGTTTGTTGAGTTGATCTGTTAGTTTTTGCTGTGTTGCAGCAAGCGGTTCAAGTTGCTTTATGTCAGCTGATACAGGGGCTGAATCATGATCCGTGGTTGCACTCGTCCCAGCTTCTTCCGGACTGATTGGAATTCGTTCTGAAATCCGTTCCCGAAGCTGGACTTGTTGCTCATGTAACGACCCAAATTCTTGTAAAAGATCTCGTCGTACGGTTCGTTCCTCGACAGAACCAAGCTCCGGTATCGGCAGCCCTTTTTTGATCGCGGACGGTATCGACAATAGGTTTTGAAGGCCGCTCCCTTTGGGCGCATCGTCAACCATGACATGGAACTGACTCGCCAGAATCAAAACGCCAATACCGGCTAGCATCCCATGGATGACCGCCGGGGAAACCGCTCGAAACCAGCGACCATATCGGAGCAAACCGGCGATTAGTTGGAGCAAACCACCGACTAAGACGGCAAGACCAAGAACCTCGTAGCCATGTTCTTTGACTAATTCGTAAACGATCACAGTAAGTCCGGCAGCGGGTCCGCTCACTTGTAATGGTGCGCCTGCTAGTAAGCCGACAACAATGCCACCGACGATACCGGTGATGAGTCCGGCAGCCACCGGGACACCTGATGCAATCGCGATGCCCATGCAGAGTGGTAAGGCGACCAGAAAGACAACGATTGAGGCCAATAAATCCTGCTTGGGGGCGGAAAACATGCCAGTATCAGCAGTTGGCGTGGGTTGCGAAGTTTCGGGGGAAGTTTTTGAGTCGCCTGTCATGCTCTTTATCCTTAGTTTCCGTCAAACAGATGCTCCGTTGCTCTGACGAACTACGGCGCGAAAGGGTCGGTCGGAGTTCAACGTTCAACTTAGTTTGATGGGGAGGAAGCTACCTTCTTCGGTTTGATAACTGCTGATTTGGCCCGTTTCGAACTCGTAAACCCAGCCGTGCAAGCCTAATTCTTCTCGCTCGATGGCCGCAGCTACTGAGGGATGAGTACGCAGGTTCTCAAGTTGAACCAGCACATTTTCTTCCACGGTTGCCGACAATCGGGCTGCCGGGTCAGTGATTTGAGCATGATTTGTTTCCATCATCTCAAGCGTGGATTCCGCGTGCTTGAGCCAGGAACGGACGGCAGGGAGTTGCTGCAGTTGTTCTTGATGGAGCAAGCCGTTCATCGCTCCGCAATGAGAATGGCCACAAATGACGATGTCTTTGACTCCCAGTACGCTGACTGCATATTCAATGGTGGCAGCTTCGCCGCTGTCGCCCAAACCATATCGAGGAACGAGGTTGCCAGCGTTTCTCAAAATAAACAATTCACCTGGCTCGGTCTGAGTCACTAGATTCGGATCGATGCGAGAATCCGAACAAGTAATGAATAAGGCTAAGGGATTTTGCCCTCTTACCAGATCCGTAAATAGACCTTGCTTGGTGACAAAAACTTCTTTTTGAAACTTGTCCATGCCCGCGATAAGTTTTTGCATGATGGAAACACTTCCAATCTTTGAGTCTTTTGATTTCAGTCGATGGTTTGTTCAAAACAAACTGACGATAACGGACGTTTGGCGAGACTATCGGCCGGGCGCATTTGCCAGAATTGACCGTAGTAATGGAGACTTGCTAGGTGTTAGCATATGCACCCATCGCGAGACAGTTAAACTAAACCACCAATGGCGCAAGACAGCCGTTCGAATATCGATGGCCCGTAGGGTGGAGTAGATTTGATAGATGCTGGAGAGGTTGTTGACTCAGTGCGGGACGCTGTCTGCCTTGTGGCGGACGCTCCTTAAGGTACCAGGCTCGTCGTGGGCGGCTGGCATGAAATTCTTCAGAAATCACTTCCGCTTCCAGTGGTTCAGAACTGCTCAATGAAGGGATTTCTGACACTGGTATGAAAGCAAACAGACTGAGGCAAAGGGCACCCATCAGCTGAAATGATCGGTGGATCGGACTCATGTGCAATCAAGATTTCCAAAAACAACGTTGTTCAACCACATCTTCTCTCCAGTTCACAACCGTACGAAAGACCGGAAAGTACGAAACGCTGCGACAAATTACAAGTTTATTCGCGCTGGATTAATATAGGTTACCAGGAGGCAAAATGACAAGGTATCGATTGTTGCTAAGTCAAAACGCAAGCAAAATGTCCGCCAACGAAGCGGCTAAGCTTTTGGCCCTGAGATTTTAAAGTCTCTTGACCACCGCGTTTTGTACGGCTACTCGGCGAACGTTGCCATGAACTGCATGCACTTATTCATTTGGGGCAGGGGGTGAGTTTTTGTCCAGCCCGCACGTCTTCATTGTATCTTCATATTGAAGCAAACGCGGATGCAGGTTCGGAATGGCTGTCAACATGTGAACGGCTGGTCGTACGCAGTTATTGCGCCGAAGCTTCTTTGAGCAAATAGCACGATGTCGTGGTGAAATCGGTGAAAGGAGGTGAACTGGCAGCCAAGAAAATCAAATTCAACGCGCTGGTCGTGCTAGCATACTTGCGATTGATCGGCTGTTTGACAATTGGCCTGAAACTCGCAACAGGCCGGTTGGTTACGAAGCAGCTTTTCAGCGTTCGTGTTTCCCGTCGTTGCCGTATTTTGGAATGGTCGCTGGATTACTTTAAATGGCGCACTAATGAGCGTTGTCGTGAAGCCTTGGGGCAAGCGGATGCCGTTCGGAATCTAGCGGCGAGAGTTCGCGACCGTCTTTGGCTCGTTCTTGTTCTTCGGCACCGTAAAAGTGGAAAGCTGGGCGCTGCCGAAAAGATTTAGTCTTTTTGCGGAAAGCACCGAATGTTTTGCCGTGTTCGATGCTGGCAAGTTGTATGGATTAAGCTTTTTTTGGCGAGGATCAAGTCGGTAGAGGTTGTATCAAAGAATTGATTTGCTCGTGTCGTGATAGCACCGGAATAGGTTGAATCTTAATGTTTAATCCTATTAGGACTCGCCGATGTTTGATTTGCAACGCCTTTTCGAAGGTTACATCGGAACTCTGCTCGGCGAACAGCACTTAGCAGCAGTACATTTTTACCCAGCAGGCCTAAATTTGCCGGAGTCATATCATGGATCGATATGGGTGCAGTCGAGCGCTACTGATCTTGTTGTTTTCGACGTTTGTGTCGAGTCATTCGATAAGTAGTGAACTCGGTTTTTCAGGTGAGTTTGATGATTCGCCAGCAGAGACAATGACCGTTTCAAAAACCTCTTTTGATCATTTGCTGCGACGTCTTGACGAGTTGGAAGCAACTGTCCTCGAAGACAAGGTTGCTGAGGAAGCTTGCCAGGAAGTCAAGATTATTAGCAAGCCCACGCAGAAGTGGTTTGGACGTCTGCATCTCGACTATTGGGGTTTCCCCAATGAGTCACCCTTGGCGAACGAGTTAGAGACAGGGGATCCGAATACACAGCCTGGCGACTTCATTGGTTTCCGCCGCCTGAGATTTGGTGTGTCGGGCAAGGTCAATGAGACCATGAGATACAAAATTGAAATGGAGTGGGCGGTTCCTAGTGAGCCGACGATGAAGGATGCTTTTTTCGGATGGACCGAGTTGCCATTTTTGCAAACAGTTTTGCTCGGTAATCAAAAACGACCTTATGGATTGGATACGTTGAACTCCAGTCGTTACAACGTCTTTATGGAACGTCCTTTTGTCGTTGAAGCGTACAACCAAGATGCTCGACGGATTGGTCTTCAGTCCTACGGCGTGTCGGAAAACGAGCGTTGGAATTGGCGATACGGTACGTTCTTGATGGATGATCTTCAAGGCTTAGGTCATCAACGAACTAACAACTACCAGCCGGAAGTTGCCGCGCGTCTAGCGAACACGATTTGGTATGACGAAGTTTCCGGTGGCCGTGGATACGCTCATTGGGCCATTTCGGGTGCAGCCTGCTTTCCGGGTGGAGGCGATGATGGGCGATTTCGCACACGACCTGAAGCTCGAAGTAAGAACCGTTGGCTTGATACGGGTAATTTTAATGCCAACAGTTACCAACTATGTGGCCTCGAGGGTGTAGGCAACTTCGGTTCGCTTTCCGTCGTCGGTGAGTATATGTTTTCCCAAGCTCAGCGGTTCAATCAAGCGGACGTTAATTTCGGTGGTGGATACGTCTACGTCGCCTACTGGCTGACCGGTGAATATACGCCCTGGGATCGACGGACTGGATGTATTGGTCGCACGAAACCCCTCGAGAACTTTTTCTTGGTTCGTAACTGTGACGGTGGCTGCAGTTGTGGATGGGGAGCATGGCAGATCGCTGGACGTTACTCGTATGGTGATTACACGGATGAGAACGTATTGGGCGGGATCGGTGAAAGCTTCACCTTTGGCTTGAATTGGTGGTGGAATCCTAACGCTCGGATGCAGTTTAACTACCTCAATGGTCAAATCAGTGACCGACTCGTTGCCGGTGACGCTGGGGACTACAACATCTTCGGTGCTCGTTTCATGGTCGATTTCTAGACCGGATTACAGGAGGCTCGTCCTTCCGAGGCGGCCATTACCGCTAGAGATATTCAGCCAGAAAAAGGTTAAATTCATTAAGAGGCTTAACGATGAAAAATATTTCTCGCCTGATCCCTGTGATCCTATTGCTTTGTTTCGTCACGTCCATTTGGGCGGGTAAGCATGCAAGCAACAACCCCTGTTGTTGCAAGACGGAGTGTCCACGCTGCGATCACGTTTGTGAGCTCTCTGTCGATTTAGAGGACGTAGCGAAGAACTGTTATTGCGTCGAGGAGAAAGCCGTCTGTATTCCTCGTATCGTGTTCCCGTGGCAGAAAAGGGCTTGCTGTGGAAGCCCCAGTTGTGATGGAAGTTGCGACGGTGTCTGCGACGATTACTGTGACGGGAATTGCAATGGCAATTGTGGAGTCAAGTGTTGCCGTTACAACAATGGCGCTTGCACCAAATATGTACGCGTACTGAAAAAATTCGAGTACAAGTGTAAGGTCTGCAAGTACGAATGGAACGCGGAGCTTCCCCAATGCGGTGCAGATGGTTGTTGTGGCAATGGTTGTGATGTGAGCGTGGAAAAACATCACGAGCATGAATCGGAAGGTGAAGGGCATCACGTTCCCAAGGCTCCGCCAGAAGCGACTGCTAAGAACGCAGCACCGAAGGCATTACTTTTGGGGAAAAGCACTCCGTCGGGTGTCAAGCAACGTACCAAGGCTTTGAAGTCAGCTTTTAAGATTTGGTCGAAATAACATGAGGTCGCAACCCGCTCGAATTCTGTTTGCGAGGTGAGTGGAATTCCACCGTTTTTGACTTTTGTTGGCCCGCACGCGTTTATCGCCTGCGGGCCTTTTTTGGCTAGAGAATCACGTTCTGCTGCTTCGACCCATGCTGTTGGCCGATCCAAGGGCGATTAATCAAGCTGAACATCTGGGTGGGAATCCGCTGGCTGAAGAAGGAAAACGGTGAACTCAGGCTACTGGAGTCAGGCTTCGGCAGCTTAACTTGGTAACGAATCTAGCGACGTTTATGGCTCGGAGTTACCATAGAAACTACGGTATCTGTCGGTCAGGGCGCCTTTCAAAAAGGTCTGCCAGCGGATATTCACCAAAAAATCTCGGCACCGAATGCGAAACAATCGCTGGTTATCGCGGGTAGTAGTCTTCGGGATCGTCTGCTTTTCGTTACGAGTCAAATTGAATCATATGAGTATTTCTGAGTTGTCTAATTCTCTGACCTTTTCGTGTCGGTTTGTCGTGTTGGTCGCCTGTCTGATGATGGACCCATCAACGACCGCGATGGCTGCAGACCCCACGTTTGTGGGTCAGCTTTCCACCATGGTTCGTCCTGAGATCGCCAGGGAGATTGAGCTTTCGCCTCGTCAACTGGATCAATTGAATCGACTGATCGATCGTCGCGAATCCGAGGCACTCGAGCTGGCCATTTCATCGCGAGGGCTCGAAGCGGCTGCCCGAAAACAGAAACTTGCCGATTTTGTGACTGAATCTGAGCGACAAGGATTCAAGCTGTTAAGTTCTCGCCAAGCAGCCGCGTTCCGAGTCACGCAGTTAAAGGAAAAAGGCTTGGGCGCATTAGGTGATGCGGACGTTGCCACTAAGCTTGATTTGAAAAAGGAACAAAAGCAACAAGTTCAGCAATTGCTGCAAGCGCGTGATCAAGAATTGACGGGAGCCGACTCGTCGCGCCGAGCAACCGTGCGAGCTGAATATGAACGGCAACTCAACAAAATTCTGAATGAAACGCAACGGCAAAACTGGGGCCGCATGACGACGGTCGATCGTGATTTGGCAGCCTCCGAAGGAAGTAAAGGGGAGCAAGTCGTTGACAAGGTCGCCACTGGCGACCCCGATCGGTCTGTTGGCACTGACGATCAACGCCAAGCGGGACCGGCCTCGGGCAATGGACAGTTGCGATTTAATTTTCGTTACGCACCCTGGAGCGACGTGCTGGACTGGTTCGCCGAGCGAGCCGATTTATCCTTGGTATTGGACGCGCCACCGCCGGGAACCTTCAATTACACCGATAATCAGAGCTACACTCCGGCCCAAGCGATCGATCTCATTAACAGTGTCTTATTGACGAAGGGCTATGTTCTGGTTCGTCGCGAGAGAATGTTGTTGCTGATCAATTTAGAAGATGGCATTCCGCCCAATCTAGTCACGACGGTGCCGGTCAGCGAACTGGATCGTCGTGGTGAATTTGAGTTGGTGAGTTGCTTGTTCCCATTGGAACGTGTGGCTCCGGAAGAGGCCGAAGAGGAAATTAGTGCCTTGATCGGACCGCAGGGAGCGGTCCAAGTCCTCTCCAAGGCAAAACAGTTGTTGGTGACTGAAACGGCTGGACGCTTGCGGACCATCCGGGATGTGTTGCAGGCGGTGGAAGATCCAGATGACCTGCGCAGTCGGCAAGTAACCTTGGTCGATCTGAAACATGTGCGACCGACGGAAGCGTTGCCCGTCATTCGCCAAATGATGGGATTTCCCGAGGAGATGGATGCTGCGCCGGATGGATCGTTTCGGATGACGGTGGATCCCTCGGGCAGGCGGTTAATGCTGAAGGGAAAGGCCGATTTGATTTCGCAAGTGGAAAATATCATCGAGTTAGTTGATGTGCCTCCGAGTCAGGGCATTCTGGACACCCCGCAGATCGAGTTTTACAGCGTTCAGTCCGCTGATCCAGAGTCCGTGTTACAGGTCGTCGAGACCTTGTTGGCAGACGAACCCGACGTGCGTTTGGCGTCGGATCCGAAAACGGGCAACCTAGTGGCCATGGGCCTTCCTTCTCACCATGCGACGATTCGGGCGACGCTTGACCAGATGGAACGAGATGGTCAGTCGATTGAAGTTTTGAAATTGCGCTATATCGATCCGCAACTTGCGATGCTATCGATCAACAAGCTGTTTGGTTCGGGGGAGGAAGGTGGCCGAGCGGCACCTCGTGTTGATGCGGACATCACAACTGGACAATTGATGGTTCGTGGAACCAAATCGCAGATTGAACAGATCCGCGCACTGATGGAGAAAATGGGGGAAATGGATGCGGACGAATCGAGCGATCTCCAAAGGTCACGAAACGTTCGACTCCTGTCGATGTCACCCGGTGAAGCCAGCTCTTTATTAGAGAAAGCGGGACAAATCTGGCCGACCATGCGCAAGAATCGGATTCGTGCCTTCGTACCTGCCGAAGGTCGCTCGATTGTCCCCAGCGACAACCCGACCGATTCAGACGGCGATGCTTCGAATACCCCCGATGGTCCGCCAGAAAAACGTCGCATCTCCGTGCCGGGGACCTTGCGAAGTGGTCAGCATGATCGATTCCAGGAGATTTGGGCAATGGATGATTCTCCGATTCCGACTGCCCGGAAGGAGGCTCCCGAAATCGACCAAGCAAGCCTGCCATGGCTGGGTATGACCCCTATCTCTCAACTCATGGTGCTTTCACCTCAATCGGATTCCACTCAGCCGAGTCGTTCGACCCAGGAGAATGCGGATGTGATGAGCGATTTGGCTGCAATCGCGAAGGACAATCGCGAAAGTGTTCCTGGTGCCGATATCGTGGTAGCCGAGAGTCCGCAAGGATTGATGATTGCTTCTCGTGATCTTGAGGCATTGAACGAGTTTGAACAACTGTTACTGTCATTGTCAGAACGCGAGATGGCGGGCAGCGAATTTGCTGTCTTTTATCTGCGGCACGCGACGGCGGAATCTGCCGCTGCTGTCCTGATGGATGTGCTGGGAGGAGGCGGTGCATCGTCGGCGAACAGTGCACCCGCGGGCGGGGGCCTGTTGGGCAGTCTCGCCGGTGCGGCTTTGGGAGATGCGGGCGGCGGGCTTGTTGGATCATTGTTAGGCCTCGATGGCGATGGGGGGGCTGCGTCTTATTCATCATCCGGATCCTTCAAAATTATCTCTGAACCACGTCTGAACTTTCTCATCGTGCAAGCCAATCTTCAAGACATGCAGTTAATCGAAGCGATGTTGGAAGTGATCGATCAACGCAAAAGCACGGTCGTTGTAGAGACCATCCCGGCTCCGAGATTAATTCCTGTTCGTAACACGAGTGCAGAAGAAATCGCGGGGATTGTGCGGGAAGTTTATGCGAACCGACTTGCCAATGGTGGCGGGTCACAACGGCAGCCGTCACCGGAGGAGTTCATCAAGGCTCTGCGTGGTGGCGGAGGCAAAGGTGGCGGAGATCGTGCTGCGGAAGAACAAAATAAATTGACAATCGGTGTGGATAAACGGCGGAATTCATTGGTTGTTGCTGCTCCTGATGCTCTGTTTGAAGAAGTGAAAGTGTTAGTTGGGCATTTGGATCAAGTAGATAATGCGGTGATGGAAATGACACGCGTGATCACGTTGCGGAAGGCCGATCCGGAGTTGGTGCGGCAGGCCCTGGCTCAGTTGGTCGGCGAAGCGCCCTCCGCCTCTACGAATCAAATTCCGACGTCGACCGCTTCGGGCGGTGGTAGTTTATCCTCCAGCAAATCGGCGGATTCCGCCTCACAGTCGCAAAAAAAACGGGGCGGATCCCGACCCGGTAACGATTTGAACGAGATGCGCCGCGGCCTGGAATTCATGCGAGCTCTCCAGCAATCAGGCTCTGGCGGTGGTAAGCGATCGGGCCGTGGTAGACGGTAATCACGGGGCGTTAAAGGTCCCGTGAATCCGAGCGCGAACGGTGTCTGTTCACGACTTTTTCGGCGCTAGGATGTTCCGAGCTTCTCTTGTCATGTATCCTGCTGGTCATGACTCTTAATTATCTTGATTGGTTGATCATCGTCGCCTACTTTGGCGTTACCTTGTCGATTGGCCTCGGGTTCAGCAAGCGTGCCGGGCGGAGCCTGACCGATTATTTCATCTCGGGCCGTTCGTTGCCCTGGTGGATCGCGGGCACCTCGATGGTCGCCACGACATTTGCCGCCGATACTCCGTTGGCTGTCACGGGACTGGTTGCCAAGAACGGGCTCGCTGGTAATTGGTTTTGGTGGTCATTTGCATTGGGTGGCATGTTCACCGTCTTTGTCTACGCTCGGATGTGGCGCCGTGCCGAAGTCTTGACCGACGTTGAATTGGTTGAATTGCGTTATGCAGGGAAACCAGCAGCCAGTTTACGTTTTGTCCGTGCACTCTACATCGCGCTCGTGGTGAACCCGATCATCATTGGTTGGGTGACCGGTGCGATGTTGACCATCTTGAAAGAAACAGTGCTTTCCGGGGCCGGGCCGATCCTTGGAGACGGTCGTTGGGATGACTGGTTGATCATCATCGCCTGTTTGACGGTGGTGGGTATCTATTGCAGCCTGTCGGGTTTATGGGGCGTCGCAATTACCGACTTCATTCAGTTTTTTGTCGCCATGGCTGGGTGCATCATGTTGGCCTATGTGGCGGTCGAGCACATTGGTGGCATGGAGGCTTTGCAGACGAAAGTGGCGGCGAATTTTGGCGATGGACAAGCTTTTCGATTCTTGCCCGATTTCCAAGTAGCCGATCCTTGGATGCCACTTCACATCTTCATGATTTTCTTGTTTGTGCAGTGGTGGGCAACCTGGTATCCAGGTGCTGAACCGGGTGGCGGAGGATACATCGTTCAGCGGATGGCGGCTTGTAAGGATGAACGCCATGCATTGTTGGCGACCCTTTGGTATCAGGTCGCCCATTATTGCATCCGTCCATGGCCCTGGTTGCTCGTCGCCTTTGTGGCACTGGCCGCCTATCCGGAAATTCGCCAGGCGGGACTCGGGCAGCCTGTGCCAGGATATGACGGATTAAAACCTGAGAGCGGTTTCGCTTGGGTGATTCGAGATATGAGCCCTCATGGTTTGCGAGGCTTGATGCTGGTAACCTTCTTCGCTGCTTTCATGTCAACCATTAGCACGCAGATGAATTGGGGGGCCTCGTATCTGATGCGTGATGTTTATCAGCGTTTCGTTGCACCGACCGCCAGCGATCGCCAGTTGACGAACGTTTCACGCATCGTTTCGCTGGGCGTTTTGTTCATCGGTGGATTTGTGGCATATCAAATGCGAGACGTATCCGTCGATGATGCTTGGAAACTTTTGGTTGCATTAGGTGCTGGGACGGGAGCTGTTTTCATGCTGCGTTGGTTCTGGTGGAGGATTAACGCGTGGTCTGAGATCGTCGCCATGATTGCTTCGTTGGGCTATTTTCTCATCATCAGTCGTTGGTTCCCTCAGTGGGTGACAGATGATCCGAGTGGCGAAACCGCTTTGGGACGATTCGCGAAATTTGTCGAACCGTCAGAAGTGCAAGGTTTCGTGGTGGCTATCTTGACGATTGTTACTTGGTTGATTGTCACCTTTTTGACTCCGCCTGAAAGTGACCAAACGCTCTTAGCATTTTTCAAAAAAGTTCGCCCGGGTGGCCCCGGTTGGAAACCGATCGCCGCACAAGCGCCAGACGTCCAAGTCGATCGTCATCTTGGTTGGGCCATTTTGGCGGCGATTATCGCGGCAGGCATGGTCTATTTGACGATTCCAGCAATTGGGATGTTGCTGTTTGGACAAAATCTGCGCGGCATCGTCTGTTTGCTGGCGGCTGCCGGTTGTGCGGTGTTGGTCATTTTGCTGACCCGACGTATCGGCTGGAAGAACATCGTTTAAGGGATCGGGTGGGTTGAGGCAACTGAGCTGAATGACGGTCCCCGTCGACAGGATGCAATAGACGCCAAAGGAAATGAAAATGAAAGCGAAGAGCCAACTTGCGCCACTCGTGCAGCAAATCAGTGATGCGGAAAGCCCCGTCGGGATGGATGCCGTTTATGTGCATGCCCTCATTCTCGACAAATTGACACAGATTGAGGAGCGTTTGCAGCGACTCGAACAACAGCAACAACAGCAACAACAGCAACAGTGATACACGATGTCGACACTTATCAAAAACGCAACCGTAGTTCTACCCAATGAAATGGCCCAGGTGTCCGTCTTGATGGAAGGTCATCAGATCGCGCGGATTGACCCGGCAGTCCAGCAGACGGCCGATCAAGTAATCGATGCAACCGGACTGCATTTGTTGCCTGGTGTGATTGACGATCAGGTGCATTTTCGCGAGCCTGGTCTGACTCACAAAGAGGATCTGTCGCATGCCACAGCGGCCTGCGCGAAAGGGGGTGTAACGACGTTTTTTGATATGCCCAATACGGTTCCGCCGACGACAAGTTGTGATGCGTTGCAAGCCAAGCTGCAGTTGGGAGCTCAGCATAGTATCGTCAATTACGGTTTTTATATCGGTGCAACCGTTGATAATGTGTCGGAACTCAAAAAAGCAAAGCGAACGCCTGGAATCAAAATCTTTATCGGCTCAAGCACTGGCAATATGTTGGTTGATGAGCAGGCTGCGCTCGAAGCGATCTTCGCGGAAACGACGTTGCCGATCACAGCTCACTGCGAGGATGAGACAACTGTTCGCGCTAATGCGGCTCGCCTGGCTGGGTCAAACGATGTGGCTGTCCATTCTCAAGTTCGCGATCACGAGGCAGCATTCATCGCAACGGGTCGCGCTGTCGATTTGGCGAAACGACACCGACATCGCTTTCATGTATTGCACGTGTCGACGGCGGCTGAGATCGACTTGTTCCGGGAGCATGATTCATTGTTAACGGCCGAGGCTTGTCCCCACCATTTACTGTTCAACGTTAATGATTACCCCCGGTTGGGAACATTGGTGCAAATGAATCCCTCGGTGAAGAATCCGGCTGACAATGAGGGGATTTGGCAAGCGTTGTTGGAAGGGGCGATCCAGGTGATTGCGACCGATCATGCACCTCACACAATGACTGAGAAACAAACACGCTATCCCGATTCCCCCTCAGGATTACCCGCCGTGGAAAACTCGTTGGCATTGATGCTCGATCAAGTCAATCACGGTCGCTGTACATTGCAACAAGTGGTTCACTGGATGTGCGATGCACCGGCCAGGGTTTGGGATGTGGTCAACAAAGGTCGAATTGAAGAGGGATATGATGCCGATTTGGTCTTGGTTGATTTGGAAAAACGTCAACCTGTTTTGAATGAACACCAGTTGACGAAGTGTGGATGGAGCCCTTGGCACGAGCAAGTTCTGCAGGGTTGGCCGGTCGCTACGTGGGTGCGGGGCCATCAAGTATTTGGGGCCAATGGAGTCGATCGATCGCACCGAGGTGACGAGGTTCAGTTCGATCACCAAAGAGGTGGTTATTGGGCGTAACCAGTCGGTCGGTTTTAACTATTCGATCTCCACGCCGATCTTGGCTGCTCGCAACACCATCGCTCGCTGAAAGTAGGGGAATGGATACGGCTTTTTGCGGCGAGCCCAACCGAATGTGCTTCGTACGAGAGGTGAGGGCAGACGCCCAGCGTCGACCAAGGCAACCACTCTGTCGACAAAGGCAAATTCTGAGGGTAAGCGAGCTTTAAGTCCCTTTTGGAGTTCATCTTTGAGCGAAGGGCCCCGTTGGGCGATCGTGTCGCTTGCCCAGGTGGATGGCAAGGAGAGCGCGACGGGTGCTGCATAGACCAGTAGCAACGCAATGACAGCGACGGTCGACAGCGTGATCCGCATGTTTGACGACTCCATTTCCGAGAACGGCCGTTTTTTGAGCCAGACAAGTTACTCATGCCAGGAAGGGACGGCGGGTTGTAACGGATGCACGTCGATGGGCCAAGATGAATTTGCAATCAGAAGGTCGAATTAAGAGCGAATAGGCAAAAATCGGCACGAATTTCGGCCGTTTGACGAATTTTAGCGGTGGAATGGCGATTCGATTGTAAAGATTGGCCGGAACGGGTACGACAAGATTTGACACTGCCGTTAGATCAGATCTATACTCGGTTCTGCCTCAAATCGACTTTGTTTGATTTGTTCCTGGCAATCGTGTTTGGCTTCACTCGAAGGAGATAATCGAATGCTCGTCATTCCTGGACAGCGTGGAAAAGATCTTTGTGATTCGAACGATGGTGTTTCACGGCGCGAATTGTTGCGAGTGGGCGGATCGGCGTTGCTTGGATTGAATTTGGCAGGGATTCTCAAGTCGGAAAAAGAGGTTCGCGGCAACGAGACGTATGCTGGCGGACCAGGCTTTGGTCAAGCCAAGAGCGTGATCATGGTTTATCTCCAAGGTGGACCCAGCCATTTGGATCTCTGGGACCCGAAGGATGATGTGCCGGATAATGTTCGCAGCGTCTTCAAGCGAATTCCTTCCAAAGTGCCCGGTATTGATGTCACGGAAAACATGCCGAAGCTTGCTGAGATCACCGACAAGCTAACTTTGATTCGTTCGATGAGTTACACGCCAAATGGTCTGTTTAACCACACGGCGGCCATCTACCAGATGCATACCGGATACACGGCGGACAAGGTCAGTCCTTCCGGCCAGCTCGAACCACCGACGCCGAAAGACTTTCCTACCTTCGGGTCAAACATCATTCGAATGAAGCCGCCTGAAGTGCCGATGCTGCCATTCGTAATGATGCCACGACCGTTGCAGGAAAGTAATGTGGTCGGGAAAGGCGGTACGGCCGGATTCTTGGGGCGTGCTTTTGATCCGTACACCCTGTTCCCGTCCGGTGGGGATATGGACATGGCAAAGATGGATCGTGTCAATGTTGACGATTTGAAGTTACGATCCGAAGTAACACCCACTCGATTGCAGCGCCGGGCCCGTTTGCGCGACTTAATCAATGCCGGAATGCCCGACATTGACCGGGCTGTTGCCAAGTATGATTTAGATGCTTATTACGATACGGCGTTGAGTTTAATCGTTTCCGGTCGAGCTCGTGAGGCGTTTGATTTGAGATTGGAGCCGGATGCGACGCGTGATACCTACGGACGGACCACATTCGGTCAGAGTTGCCTGCTGGCTCGTCGATTGGTCGAAGCCGGGACACGAGTCGTCGAAGTCATTTGGCCCAAGGTTGCCAACTCCGACAACCATTCCTGGGATCATCACGTCGATCTTTCCAAACGGATGAAGACGCAGTCCGCTCCTATGTTGGATTCAGGGCTCTCGGCATTGATCGCCGACTTGGATGAGCGCGGTTTGCTTGACGAGACCTTAGTCGTCGCAGTGGGCGAGTTCGGTCGCAGTCCACAGCGCGGTTTAAGTACCTCAGGTAACGGGAATTCCGATGACGGACGTGATCATTGGCCTTACTGTTACACCGCATGCCTCGCCGGTGCAGGTATCAAGCGGGGTGCTGTTTACGGTCAATCGGACAAGACGGCCTCCGCGCCGTTGGAAAAGCCGGTTCATCCGACTGAGTTGTTAGCGACGATTTATCACGCTGTCGGCCTCAATCCGCAAATGATTGTTTACAATCACCTGAATCAGCCTCGTGAAATGGTGAAGTCCGCGGCGGTCACGTCACTCTACGGCTAACTGTAAGAATCGTTTCACCGCCGGTGCTTGCTGCACGATCTTGAGCAGGGTGACGCTGCGCGCTGCTCAATTCCATCAAAAGGATGCAACATGAAGAGATCAGTCAATGGGCGAATGGTTCAGACGCTTGGTCTATTTTTCTTGTTCACTTTTTCCGCTTTTTGTTTTGCGGATGAGCGACCTAACATCTTATTCATTATGTCGGATGACCATGCCTTCCAAGCGTTGGGATGTTATGGAAGTCGGGTCAACGAGACGCCCAACCTTGATCGAATCGCGAATGAGGGCATGCGGTTTGATCGCTGCTTCGTCACCAATTCGATTTGCGGGCCGGCTCGGGCAACGATCTTAACCGGAAAGTATAGCCACTTGAACGGTTTCGCGCGCAATGGCAACCGGTTTGACGGGTCTCAGCAAACAGTTGCCAAACTCTTGCGCCAGGCCGGATACGAAACGGCCGTTGTCGGCAAATGGCATCTCCGCACCGAACCCACTGGCTTTGATTACTGGAACGTCTTGATCGGTCAAGGACCGTACTACAACCCACCGATGAAAACAGCGACGAATGATGGACCGTCGCAGGTCATCAAGCATACGGGTTACACGACCGATCTGATCACCGATTTCGCCTTAGAGTGGTTGCAGGGTCGCGAGACTGACAAGCCATTTTTTTTGATGTATCAACACAAGGCACCTCATCGTAATTGGCAGCCCGGCCCGAAGTATCTAACAAAATACGATGATGTGACCATACCCGAGCCTGCTACGCTTTACGATGACTACTCAGGGCGAGCTTCACCGGCGAGCCAGCAAACGATGACGATTCAGCGACACTTGTCGCCGAATGATTTGAAGTTAGTGCCACAACGAGGTTTGAATGCGGAACAAACGGCAGCTTGGAATGAGGCCTACGGTCCGAAAAATCGTGCTTTTGAGGCAGCCGATTTGCAAGGCAAGCAGTTGATGCAATGGAAATACCAACGCTATGTCAAAGACTATCTGCGCTGTGTGGCCTCCGTCGATGAAAATGTCGGACGAATGCTCGATTACCTCGATCAATCAGGTCTCGCTGATAACACGATTGTGATTTACACGTCGGATCAAGGTTGGTATCTGGGTGAGCACGGTTGGTATGACAAGCGGTGGATGTACGAGGAGTCATTTCGTACGCCGCTGATGGTGCGTTGGCCAAATAAGATTCAGCCCGGCTCCGTGAACGAAGATATGGTGATGAATTTGGATTTTGCCGAAACGTTTTTGGAGGCGGCCGGAGAATCGATTCCCGAGGATATGCAGGGACGCAGTTTATTGCCGATTTTAGCAGGTGCGACTCCCAGCGATTGGCGGCAGTCGGTTTACTACCACTACTACGAATTTCCGGGTGCTCATTCCGTGCGACGTCACTACGGAGTGCGGACAGATCGCCACAAACTAATCCATTACTATCACGTGGGCGAGTGGGAGCTCTTTGATCTCCAAGAAGATCCCCAGGAACTGCGTAGCGTTTACCTGAATCCAGAATATGCGAGCGTTAAAGCGGGGCTGCAGAAAGAACTAGACCGCCTGCGAAGCAAATACCAGGACGACGGGAAGATTCGCGGAAAAGTGGATCCGCCGCCGAAACCGCGGAAGGCTCGTAAGTAGCTTGAGCTGCTTAGGAGCTGTTGCTCTGTAGATTGCCGGCGCGAAATGCGTCGGCCATCGCTTGCGGAACTTCTGCCTCCGCTAACACAAGACCCGCTTGGTTCTCTGCCACCTTCGCCTTCATCTCCTGTTCGAAGGCGACTGCTTCGGCTCGTCGTTGCTCCGCTTCCGCTCGTGCAACACGCGTGTCCGCTTCCGCTTGGTCTGCCTGTAGCCGAGCACCGATGTTTTCCCCCACATCAATGTCTGCGATGTCGATCGATACGATCTCAAATGCGGTGTGAGCATCCAGACCTCGATCGAGTACCGCTCGCGATATGCGATCAGGATTCTCCAGCACCTCTAAGTGGGTCGCCGAGGATCCGATCGAAGAAATGATGCTCTCGCCCACACGTGCAATAATCGTTTCTTCCGTTGCACCACCGATGAGCTGTTCCAAGTTTGTTCGCACCGTAACGCGAGCGCGAATTCGCAATTCCACACCGTTCTTGGCGATGGCGCTCAAGGTCGTTTTTCCGCTACGCTCCGGGTCCGGGCAGTCGATTACTTTGGGATGCACACTGGTGCGAACCGCATCTAAAACGTCGCGTCCGGCTAAGTCGATGGCAGCGGCGCGGTCGAAATCCAAATCAATGCCAGCGCGGTGTGCCGCGATGATGGCGTTAATGACGCCCATGATGTTTCCGCCAGCGAGGTAGTGAGCTTCCAGACGCGGTGTCGAGATACCATCGGTGCGGTCAATGTCCAAACCGGCTTGGGATGCCATCACCTTGGCGGTGACCATCGTTCGAGGAGCAACCTGGCGGAAAGTCATTCCGATCAGGCTGCTGAGCGAAATGTCGGCACCGGACATGTAGGCCTGGAACCAAAGCTTGCCGTAAGATGTAAAAACTATGAACACGATCAGACCCAGGATTCCCAGCCCGATCCCCCAATACAAAGCGGCACCAAGTATTACGCTTGAGGCAACGAAGTCTTGTGCCAGATGATCAAACATCTTGATTCCTTTTGCTCGCTTTTCGACACCAGTAAGTCATGCAAACATCATAGCGGCAAGCACAACGGAAGGGTATTGATCCCCTGCAAGTTTTGCTCCCTGCCCGGCAGATGACGGCCGTTAAACAATCCAACCTCCGCCCAAAACACGGTTGCCATCGTAGCAAACAACCGCTTGTCCGGGAGCTACGCCGAAGCACGGGGCGTCGAATTCAACCCGAAAATGGGCGTCGTCGATCGGAATTAACTCGGCCGCCTGGGCTCGACTATTGTACCTGATTTGAGCTTCACAACGCTGCCGTTGCTGCGGGATCGGCTGGCAGAGCCAATTTGCCTGTTGGGCTTCGAGCGACTGACGAGCCAGTTCTTCGTGTCTCCCAATGACGACCCGACGACTTTCCGGCTCGATCGAAACCACGAAGTAGGGCTCTCCCATCGCGACGCCAAGTCCCTTGCGTTGGCCGATTGTGAAGCGTTCAATTCCGTCGTGTTGACCGACTGTTTTACCGTCGGTGGTGACGATTTCACCCGCTTGGGCGGCTGTCGGGTCGCGCTGCCTGACGAAATCGGCGTGGTGGCCGGACGTCACAAAGCAAATCTCTTGGCTATCTCGCTTGTCAGCGACACGCATTCCCAGTTGGCCAGCGAGTTCCCGGATTTCAGTTTTTTGGTAGCCACCGACCGGTAGCAGCATTCTTTTCAAGCGGTCACGGCGGACCCCGAACAAGACGTAGGATTGATCCTTGCTGGGGTCCAGTCCCCGCAGGAGACGAGGAAAGCCGGTCGCATCCAGATCTGCCAGCCGGGCGTAGTGGCCAGTGGCCACAAAATCCGCACCCACGCTGTCAGCGTAGTCAAAAAGTTTGCCAAACTTCAACCAGTTATTGCACATGACGCAGGGATTGGGCGTGCGTCCCGAGACATATTCATCGACAAAATAGTCCATGATCTTGTCAAAGTCGTTTTGCAGATTCAAGGCATAGAAGGCGATCCCCAGTCGATCAGCGATTCGGCGGGCATCGAGCGCATCGGCCGCCGTGCAGCAGCCTTGTTTGTGATCCATGCGTTGGTTCACGACCGGCAGCAGCTTCGAGGGCGAGGTTTCTGCTGAACAGGCGAGCGGTTCTTCGCCGTGCCGCATAAAAACTCCGATCACCTCATGCCCCTGCTGCAGCAGCAGATGCGCCGCTACGCTGCTGTCAACGCCGCCCGACATGGCAAGTACCACTCGCTTCACCTTTTTCACTCCCCGTTATTTTTCTAATTCTTCTTTAACGTCTGTGGACTCAATCGATTGTTGATGATGCGAACGTCGAATGACCAAACGGCCTCCGACAAATTCTAGTGCAAGAACGGTTTGCAGCAATGGAAATAGCTCCGCCGGCGGCTTGGCCCTGCATCTCAACAGCAGTTGGATTAGCCTCTTCGTCCGCACAGGCTCTCATTTTTGTGCGAATCGACTTGGGGCCCTTGCAGTTGTCTTTGCTGGTCTTATATTACCTAGATCGCCTGATGGGAATAGCTTTCCAGGCGGTTTCAACGCCTATGTTTTGTATTTTCTGACGCTCTAGGAAGGGGGTGAACACTCATGAATCGTGTTGTACTACTCGGCAGTTTGGTATTCTTCGCCGCAACCCAAGGTCTTGTTCGTGCTGACTGCTCATGCGGTTACGAACATCAACCGTCAGCTGATTGCGCATCGGTGGCGACTGGCTGCGGCACTGTGGCAAAAACAATTATGGTCCCGTCCTGGGTCACCGATACGAAAATGGTAACTTGCACCGAGTATCGTCCGGAGAAGCGGGAGCGAAAAGTTACGACCTACAAAATGGTGCCGGAACAGAAGGAAGTCACGAGAAAGTGTATCGTGATGACTCCTGAGCAGCACACGCGGACGGTCAATTACACTGTCTGTGTTCCGACGACCCGCAAGGTGACGAAGCAGTACAAGGTTCAAGTACCTTACTGGAAAGAAGTCACTCGGGATTGCACAGTGCGCGTTCCGATTTGGAAAGAGGTGAAGGAAGAGTACACGGTCCGTGTACCGGTGATGACCGAAGTCCAAGAGACTTATACCGTGAATGTGCCGAAAAAGCGGACTGTTAGTCGTGAGGTGCAAGTCCGAGTTCCTGTTAAAAAGCAGGTTGCTCAGACCTACACCGCTTGTGTTCCCGTGACGGAACAAAAAGAAGTCACCTATGAGGTTTGTACGCCTGTCAAGAGTTTCCGAGAGGAGTCATGCCAGGTCATGGTGCCGGTGACTGAGGAGCAAGAACAAAGCTACTGTGTTCGCGTTCCAATCAAGACAGAACGAGAGGAAACCTACACGGTTCGCGTGCCCGTTCATTCGACTCGTGAAGTGAAGTGCACGGTCATGGTTCCTCATCAAGAGGAAAAGCAATGCACGCGAACCGTCTGCAAAATGGTTCCGGTCCAAAAGACCTGCACTGTGACGGTGGATCGTGGGCATTGGGAAACTCAAGTTGCCAAAGCCCATCAGTCGTCTTCGGCGTGTAATGACTGCAAGCCTTGCTCCAAGAAGGTCTGGGTGGCAAAGCCGGTTAAGGAAGAGCGGACTTACACGACTTACGAACGGCAGGTTGAGAAAGTTCCTTACACGCGGACAGTCACCGTTTGCCGACCTGAGACCCAAACGCGTACCGTGAAGGTGGTCAACTACGAGTGTCAGACAAAGACCCGCAAGGTGCCGTGCACGGAATGGAAGACGGAGACCCACACACGTAAGGTTCCGGTGACACGCATGGTTGCACAAACCAAAACGCGTAAAGTTCCGGTCGTGACTTACAAGACCGAAAAGAAAACGAAGACCGTTCCGGTGACCCGGATGGTCAATGAAACCAAAACACGGATGGTCAACGTGTGTGAGTGGGAAACGCAAACCAAGACGGTCAACCAGACGGTCGTGGAATGTGTGGCTGAGCAAAAGACTCGAACTCGTAAGGTTTGCAAATATCAGCCGGAGACCCGCACCAGAACCCGTAAGGTTTGCGAATGGAAGACGGAAACTCGGAAAAAGGTGGATCGTGTCCGTGCCTGTCGTACGGAAGTTCGCGAAAAAACCTACGACGTGACCGACTACAAGAAGGAAACGCGAACTAAGGAAGTCACTTGCACGAAGATGGTTCCGAAGACGGAAATGAGAACGCATACCGTCACGGTCAACAAGTGTGTTCCTGTCGAAACGACCAGGGAAGTCACGGTGATGGTCCCGCATCAGGTGCAAAAGGAAGTTCCCGTGCGACGATGTGTGATGGTTCCAAAGACCATCCACGTTCGAGCCCGACCCTGCAATACGGGTTGCTCGTCATGCTGCAACTAAGTTGATGAGTGAAATTCGAAAACGACCCGAGACGAGTCCTCTTGGCGGAGGACTCGTCTTTTTTTGCGAAAATTACACCGGTCGTTGGCTGAATCCTCTGAGAGGGGGATCTTCGCGGTCACCCCAGGAATCGTTATACTCAACGACACCCGTTTGCTCACCTTGGGCCAGTTCGCTGCTTCTGACTTTAGCGTAGCGTCGTTGCGAGGCCCGAGCGGGTGGTCGATGTTTCTGGAATATCTCTCCCGGAACTGTTCGTCCCACGTTTTGACTAGTCATGGAAAGTGTGATTGGCGGAGTTTAACCATGGATCGAGAAATTCATCACCGCATCGACCAAATTCGGCAACAGATTGTCCAGTTGCGAGACGGTCTTTGACTTGGATCAAAATGTTGAAAAAATCAAGGGAATCGAAGCTCGAATGTCCGAAGCTGGTTTCTGGGATGACCAAGAAGCGGCTCAACAACACGTAGGCGACTTGAAGTCGCTGAAAGCGCTCGTTACGCCGTTGACCGAGGCGATCGGTACTGCGGAAGATCTAGTGGCCATGGCCGAAATGGCCGAAGAAGATTCGTCTTTTGAGTCGGAGGTGATTGCGGAAGTCGACCGACTAGAGACCGAAGTTGAGGCGCTGCAACTCAAGACGCTGCTCAGCGGAACGCACGATGGGAGTGGGGCTATATTGACCATCAACGCGCGCGATGGCGGAACCGATGCGAATGATTGGGCCGACATGCTGCTGAGGATGTATGCACAATGGGCGCAAAAAAATGGGTATTCCGTTGCCCTGATCGACCGGAATGATAATGATGAGGCCGGCATTAATAGCGCCTCGGTTGCAGTTCGTGGTCCGATGGCTTACGGCTATCTGAAGGGCGAGACGGGTTTGCATCGTTTGGTGCGAATTAGTCCTTTTAATTCGGAAGGAAAGCGGCAGACGAGCTTTGCTGCTGTCGATGTTTCCCCTGAAATTGCTGATAGTGTTGAAGTCGAAATCAACGACAGCGATGTTCGCGAAGATACTTATCGGGCAAGTGGTGCCGGTGGACAGCATGTCAATAAGACGGATAGTGCAATCCGCTTGACTCACATGCCGTCAGGTATTGTCGCTCAGTGCCAGAATGAACGAAGCCAACATAAGAATCGTGCGTCAGCCTGGAAAATGTTGCGGTCTCGGTTGGCACGTGTGGAAGAAGAAAAACGCGAAGCAGAGTCGGCTCAAAAATATAAGGATCAGGCTCGTGTCGGATTTGGATCCCAGATTCGAAACTATTTCTTGCATCCCGATCAACGTGTCAAAGACGCTCGCACAGGGCATTCAGTTGGGAATTTCCACCACGTCTTGGATGGTAATATTCAATCATTTCTCGAATCTTACATGCGATGGCGGGTGAAAGAGGACTGAGATTTCGACGTTGAGCAATCGATGGTAGAGCTGGTTGCGTGGTGAAAAGGTAGCTTTCGACCACTGACGCGGAAATGATGGTTGCTCATGTAAGCCGTATTGCGTGATGGTCTCTTCGACATGTTGTCCACAAAGGATGCCTTGTGAATCAGTCGCTATGGATACCCTACCCATCTTGTCCCGTTGGGGTTCAATTTGATTCGGTACGGGAACGTCACAGCCATCAACTGTTGATGCGTCACGATTCCGATGTGCTGGAAATGGCCCAATCGATCGAAGGAGCGGGCGACGAAGCTTGGCCCGATAGCCCCGTTTTCCAGCAAGTCGAGCCTTGCGAATTGGGAGAGGGTCGCCAAGGCATCGTTGCCGTGGGCTTGGGGGGGACGAGCCACTGGTCGATGGCGATTGACGGCGACTTGGCCGTTGGCTTGAAATTCGATGTGGCTTGTCGCGTGAGTGAATCCCCCTCTTTTTTGGGGTCCAGTTACCGCATGCGCCAGCCGATCAACACGATTAACGATTCTCGCGTGGAATGGAATTCTTCGGTGAATTCGGGGGGGCGAGTGGCTCTTGAGCTCCTTCAGGGCAGCCTGACCGTTACCGAGAACAATCGGCGACTCGTGATCCTGGCCGATCCGGTTGCGACTGGCTTTCCAGCGACGATTCGCTGGGGCTATCGGCTCTTTTTCGTTGGAAATCTGGCTTCTGCCTGAGTTGGATGGGCGGTGTGCGATCTCTGCTGTCGTCGTTTGGTGGTTATTGCGTGGGGAAGGTCGGGCTGATTCTGGCCGACTCCGAACGATTTGGCCAAAATCTGCTGCCAGTTCAGTCGGTTGCCCGCTTGATTTCAAACGGCTGTTCTTGGAAACTTAGGGGTTCCACGTCTGCCGGCCAAGCAAGGAAATGATCCCCGATGGTTTTCCAAGAAATCGATAAGTTAAAGAAAGACTACACCGACAAATACGTGGTCGTTGACGATCATCGTCCCGAGCTCAAACGGTTCCAAGGGATGACTGGTTTGATCAAGACTGTCAACATGAACGGTCGCGCGTTGGTCGAATTTGATGCTTACCAAAATATTGGTTGGTTCGACATCGAGCTGGATTTTCTGAAAGTCGTCGACAAGCCGGCTCCCGAGGAAAAAGAGGAAAAAGCGGCCAAGAAACCGGCAGCCAAGAAACCGGCAGCCGAGAAACCGGCAGCCGAGAAACCGGCGGGCAAGCCGGAGAAAAAAGCGGATGCGGGTATGTCAGTAGCCGACATCCTTTCCGCGGCACGCGGTGGCGAAGCGTCCAAGCCGAAGGCGGCCGCGAGCACGGACGATATTTTGGCTGCTGCTCGAGGTGAAGCCAAGCCCGCCGCCGAGAAGGCCAAGCCCGCGGATGGCTCCAATCTGTCGGTCGAGGATATCTTGGCCGCCGCTCGAGGTGGAGGAGCGGCTTCCGCTCCTGCGGAAGCGACAGCGGAGCAATCAGCGACGGAAGTCGAGGCTGTGGAAGAAGAAGCGGTTGCTGAAGACGCCGTCGAGGAGGCCGCTGCCGAACCGGCAAAGTCGGCCTCAGGGCCGCTGCCTACCGACATTGATGAGATTGTCGCGTTTTGTCGAGAACGGGACGGCTAATTGCCCCGGATCGGGCTGTCATGGCTTCGATCGAAAAAGCTGAAATATTCGGTCGTTTATTGCTTCTCCTAGTTGCATTCTGTCAGTTTTCCCCAAACAATTTAAAAAGTCCCGATTGGCTGTCGCGGAGTTTGGTTTGCTCTGCGACCGCAGGCTGGAGTGCGACGCCTCCATCATCGAATTGGGCAACCCCACCCGCATTGCCCCAAGATTTCCCACCTAGAATCGTTTCGCGATTGACCCGTTGCACATCGTCACCCCAGCGATTGTCCGTTTGCAGAGGAATGAAGTGTTGATGCAGTCGAGGCTGACACTGGTTGTCGTTTTGCCATTTATGGTTCTGGTGACTTCAGGACTTCATGCAGCCACACCGTTGATTGCTCCGAAGTCGGCCGACTGGAAGTATCGGGATCAAGGGCTCGAGCGGGACCAGAGTAACTGGCGGACCGCGGCGTATGAAGACAGTGAATGGCGTGAAGGTCAAGCTCTGTTGGGCTATGGCGATCGGGACATTCGCACAGAACTGTCGTTTGGTGGCAATCCGCAAAACAAAAGGCGAGTTGCTTTTTTCCGGCGTCGATTTTTTTCAGCCCGGAAACATCGGCAGTATCTCGGTCGAATTTGCTGCGATGACGGTGCGGTTGTCTATCTCAATGGAAAAGAAGTCCAGCGTTTCAATATGCCGGGTGGGGTGATTACCGAGCATACCCAAGCGCTGACTGCTGTTGGGTCAGACGCAGTGGAGGAGCGACAGTTGCGTCCCTTCTTAATTGAAGAGCAATTGATTCAAGACGGCGAAAACCTGATCGCAGTGAGTGTTCATCAAGCGAACCCCACTAGCAGTGATTTGGCTTTTGATCTGGAACTGGTTGGGTTGGATGCGAAGGGTGAGATTCAACAGGCCGAATCTGAAGTCGCGGCTCATGCCCAGTCAGAACGAATGCGTGAAGCAAATGTGGGAGTGAATCCGGTCTTCCATCTCAAGGTCAAGCCACGTTAAAACTGGCGATCGATCTACTTGACGTTGAGCATTCGTTCCAGTGCGACCAGCGACCAACGACTGGTCTCTTCGTCAACTTTGATGCTGTTAACGGGCGTCCCAGAGTGCAGATTTTCCAGGCTCCAGCAGAGATGAGCCAGGTCGATCCGATACATCGTGGCGCACATGCAGACGACGGGTGAAAGAAAGTGGATTTCTTGTTCGGGGTGTTCGGCCTTGAGCCGATTCACCAAGTGGAGTTCGGTTCCGATGGCCCACCGTGTGCCGGCTGCTGCCGCTTTTACCGACTCGATGATCTTACCGGTCGAGCCTGAGATATCGGCAAGATCGTTGACTTCTTGCGGGCACTCGGGATGTACTAGGATTTGGATGTCTGAGTATTTATCACGAAATTGGTGCACATGCTCGGCGCGAAACATTTGATGAACGCTGCAGTGCCCTTTCCAGAGGATAACCCGACTGGTTTGAATCGAGGATGGAGTGTTTCCGCCGTATTCATCATGGTACGGATCCCAGACTGGCATTTGATCGTTGCTGATCCCCATCTTTAAAGAGGTGTTTCTGCCAAGGTGTTGATCCGGGAAAAATAAGACCCGATCACCTCGGTCAAAAGCCCACTCCAAGACGGCTGCCGCATTACTTGAGGTACATACAATGCCACCGTTGCGACCGCAAAACGACTTCAAGCTGGCCGCCGAATTGATGTAGGTCACTGGGATTACCCGCGAGGTGTCGATCAATTCTCCCATGTCTTCCCAAGCTGTTTCGACTTGTTCGATGGCAGCCATGTCCGCCATTGAGCAACCTGCAGCCATGTCGGGGAGAATGACGGTGACACGCTCTTGGTTGCGTTCCATCAGTTTCTCGGGGCGATTGGCCAGAATGTCAGCTGTCTCGGCCATAAAGTGAACGCCGCAAAAGACGATCGAACGGCAATCAGTACTGGAGGCTGCCAGTTGGCTGAGCTGGTAACTGTCGCCCCGCAAGTCGCTGTGCTTGATCACCTCATCCTGTTGGTAATGATGTCCCAAGATCAACAACTCTGACCCGAGTTGTTTGCGGACCTTCTCGATTCGCGCCGATAATTCGGTGTTATCGAGCGATTTGAAAGGTGGTAATTCAAAAGAAGATGCTTGATCTACGGTCGTATTCATGCATGCCTTCCCCGCGTAGTAAAACGTCTGTCCAGACTGATTATACAAGAGCCATCGATTGTCGACAGGCACTGTTTCAAGATCTGTCGCTTGACGCTCGATCTGCGCGAACACATCCTGATCAATTTAACCAGGTGTGTTATGCTGATGTTGGGCATCTGGCAAGTTAAGGCTGCAAGCTAAGTTGGATTAATGATACTTCTACTCGATAATTACGATTCATTCACCTACAACCTCGTTCAGAGGTTTGGGGAACTTGACCCTTCGCTCGAACTGCAGGTTTATCGTAACGATCAAATCTCAGTGGATGAAATCGCTGCAAAACGGCCGACACATTTGATCATCTCGCCGGGGCCGTGCACGCCCGATCAGGCAGGGATCAGCGTTGACTGCGTTTCGCATTTCGCCGGTAAGCTGCCGATCTTGGGTGTTTGTTTGGGCCATCAATCGATCGGGCAAGCGACGGGTGGTGTGGTTAGTCGAGCGAAGCGATTAATGCATGGGAAGACGGATCAGATTCATCATGACGGTAAAGGTTTGTTTCGGGGATTACCGAATCCTTTCGTAGCAACTCGTTATCACAGCCTGATTGTCGAACCCCAAACGATCAGTGATCAATTTGAGATTTCGGCATGGTCCGACGCGCCAGACGGAACACGAGAGGTCATGGGGATTCGGCACACGGAGTATCCGTTGATTGGCTGGCAGTTTCATCCGGAGAGTTTTCTGACGGAGTGCGGACCGGAAATGTTGCAAAACTTTCTCAAAATCCAATGGCCGAACTGATTGGCATCGATGCGGCACGTGATTTGATTCGATCACGGGTCTGCCAGAACAAAGAGATTCGCGTGTCGCTGACCGATGCGATTGGCAATGTTCTTGCAGAAGATGTCGTGAGCGATACGGATTCTCCTCCGTACGACAAAGCGCTGATGGATGGATATGCAGTTCGGTCTAACGATATCGTGGGCCCGTCGGTTTGCCTTCGTGTGTTGGAGGAAGTGACTGCTGGAAATCTGCCCCAGCATCGGATTGTGCCCGGTACGGCGACTCGTATCATGACGGGTGCGCCATTACCCGACGGGGCGGACGCAGTCGTGATGGTGGAAAAGACATTGTCGGGTGCTGATCCGTCGAGGGTCGAAATACGTGTGGATACGATCAGTCCGGAGACGGCTGTCATGCGACAGGCTGCCTGCTTGCGTCGAGGACAGGCGGTGGTCACGCGCGGATGTCGTCTGAGTGCTGTCGAGGTGGGACTGTTGGCGGAGGTAGGTCGTGATTCCGTCAATGTCGTCCGGAAACCGCAGGTTGCGTTGGTGCAGACTGGTGACGAGCTGGTGTTGGCAGGTCAGGCGCTGCTGCCAGGGCAGATTCGCAATAGCAATGGGCCAATGCTGCGAGCTTTCGTCGAGCAAGCCGGAGCCCAGCCAGACGATTGTGGGATTGCTCGAGATAATGAAGCATCACTGTCAGCCGCCGTTAAGCAGGGGCTCGGCTCCGATATTTTGCTTTTGTCCGGGGGAGTATCTGCCGGTGTGCTCGATCTTGTCCCGCAGGTGCTTGAGCAAGCGGGTGTCGAGCAAGTATTCCACAAAGTGAATATTCGTCCCGGAAAACCCATCTGGTTCGGAGTTGTAGAAGCAGATGGCGAGCGTTGTTTGGTTTTCGGCTTGCCAGGCAACCCGGTCAGTAGTCTCGTTTGTTTTTGTGTGTTTGTTGCGCCGGCAATCGCCGCCTGTGCTGGGCATCAATTTCCTGATTCTGGCGATCCGAAAAGGCTCGCTCAGTCATTTGAATTGCGAGGTGCTCGACCTACCTATTGGCCCGCTCGGAGCCAGCCTGATGGATCGGTCATGCCATTGGATTGGCAAGGATCTGCCGATTTATATGCCATGATGCAAGCCGATTGTTTGTTGTTTTTTCCGCAAGGAAATCATCGGTACGCGGTCGACGAATTGGTCGAAGTACTGCCGCTACGCTAATCGCTCTTGACGTCAAATCGACTGGCGAATCTAACAGGGCTCCAAGCAGGTCGATGATCGATTGATAATGTTGGCTCAGCGATGAGGACACCGTTGACACGTTCACCGCAAAAATCGCGAAATCCCTCCAGTGATGATAAGGCGACTTGCGTGAGCCCATCCACTTCGACTGAGCGGTTGAGATTGATGGGGTTGCTTGCCATCGGTTCCGCACTGATGGCCTGGATGGCATTTCCACCATGGGCCTTATGGCCACTTGCCTGGATCGCTCCGGTGGGCTGGATACGGATTGTGGCCTGGTCCGAATTGCCCCGTAAATATCCCTATCGCATCTTGTACGCAATTGCGTTTCTGCAATGGGTGGTGATGATTCAATGGGTCCGTTTGCCACATTGGACTGCCGGTATCGGCATGTGTTTCTTGGCTGCTTATCTCGCTATCTATGTTCCGCTGTTCATCGGTGTCGCTCGGATCATGGTGCATCGATGGCGCTGGTCGCTGCTGCTGGTGGCTCCGATTGCCTGGACGGGTTTAGAAGTCGCTCGTGGATACCTGTTCACAGGATTCGCTCTGATGCTCTTGGGCCATACGCAAGTCTCTGTGCTGCCCGTCTTACAGATCGCTGACTTATTTGGCGCTTATGGTGTCAGCTTTTTGATTGTGCTGGTAAGTGCGTGTTTTGAGCGATTATTGCCAATGCGAGGGCGTGAATCATCGATCGCGGTTCCTGTGTTGGTGGCTTTCGTTGCGCTTGCCGCCACGCTGGTGTATGGTGGGATGCGATTGAGCGTCGATTCGTCCGACGGTGAGCAACTCAAGGTCGCGTTGATCCAAGGTTCTTTTGATACCCAGTTCGACGGGGACTATCAACGAAATGTCAAAGCCTTTCAAGAC
Source organism: Pirellulaceae bacterium (assembly GCA_029243025.1). Classification (NCBI taxonomy): domain Bacteria; kingdom Pseudomonadati; phylum Planctomycetota; class Planctomycetia; order Pirellulales; family Pirellulaceae; species Pirellulaceae bacterium. The sequence continues at coordinate 126,925 of JAQWSU010000030.1, forward strand.
TATGTACGCCTGACTCAAAAGGCCGTCGCCGATCAATCGGATTATGATCTTGTGATTTGGCCGGAGTCGATGTTCACCGCAAACGAGCCGATGGTGACCTACGATGTGCCTCTCCAGCCAATACCCGAGTGGGATCAGTCGTTGCAGGAACTTCAGCAACGTGTCGATCAAATGGCCGAACGAACTCGTGATAAAGCACGTTGGATTGCCAGCGAGGCGAATGCTCCGCTGATCGTCGGAGGGTCATGGGAACATCTTCAAGACGGAACGCACAGTCGCTACAACGCCGCCATGTTGATTGAGAAGAACGGAGAACTGACCGATCGTTATTTCAAAATGCATCCCGTCATGTTTGGCGAGTATTTACCATTGGGCGGCTGGATCCCCTCGCTCTATCAACTCAGCCCAATGGGCCAGGGGCTGACGGCTGGCCTGCATCCTAAATCATTTGACATTGATGGGGTCAGGATTGCCCCGAGCATCTGCTTTGAAAATACCGTCCCTCATCTGATGCGACGGCAGATCAAAACGCTCGCCCAGGCCGGCCAAGATCCGGATGTGCTGGTGACGATTACCAACGATGGCTGGTTTTGGGGGTCCAGTGCACTGGATGTTCATTTGGCTTGTGCTGTTTTTCGAGCGATTGAGTTGCGACGTCCCTTGTTAATTGCAGCTAATACGGGGTTTTCCGCCCATATCGATGCCGATGGTCGACTGGCTGCCAAAGGGCCCCGCCGAGAAGAGGCCATTCTTTCCACGACTGTGAATCGTTCTCACTTGGAAAGTCCCTATTTGTTAGTCGGTGATTTGTTTCCCGGACTCTGTCTGCTGATCGTTGTCGTCGCATTCGGCGCAGAGGGCTGGAATCGAGTTAAGCGACCGAAACACTTGCCGCCGAAGTCGGTTTCCGCCAGCTGATAGAACTTCCTTCGCCAAGCTTTTTCGTAACGACTGCCAACCGGTTAAATGCCGCTATTGGCCCTGTTTTACCGGTTTTCTTTGCATAACCGGAGGTGAATAACGTTGCCCTGGTTGCCCAATCCTCCTGGTTTCGTTGACAGTGCGAATTTGGCCTGATTATACTGGGGTCTTTCAAGCGTATCTCTCGTGCTCGCCAAAGGTTGGGAGCTCCTTTTCGCCATTCGTGCAACCCAACGAGCAACTCGATGATCGGTCCTTGCCGAGTGATCGTGTCGAACAGAGTCAGAGGAACGAGGAATGAATTTAGTCGGAAAGATTTTTACCGTACTGATCTTGGTGATGAGCATTTTGTTCATGGCGTTTGCCATCTCGGTTTACGCCACTCATCGCAATTGGAAAAACCTTGCCAATACTACCAAGGCGGATGTGGTCAGTCTCAATGCTGAGAATGACCAGCTTCGGTCTGAAATTGAAAAGTCGCAAAACCAAATGTCGCATGAAAAGGCGGCGCGAAGGTTTGCTTTGGGGCGTCTTGAAACTCGTCTGCAAGAAAAGTCAGATCAGGCCAGCGAGCTGAATCGGAAGGGCAACGAACTGTTAGCTCAGCAGCGGAATGCAATTGATGCGGTCAACAGTGCACAGCGACAGCTTGATCAACTCAATCAGCAAGTGGCTGGTTTGCAGCAAGAGATTTTGACTTCCCAGCAAGAGCGAGACGTATCCTTTGAGCAAGTCCGTGAATTGACGGACCAAATTCACGAAGCGAAAGGTATTCGCAATGTGCTGGATCAGCGGTTGCAGCAACTGACCCAGGACTACACCAAGGCGACGACTGTTTTGAAGGCAAACGATCTGACAATTAGCAGTCCGGTCGACAATATTCCACCCGCTGTGGAAGGCGAAGTTGTCAAAGTGGTTGGCAACAGCATCGAAGTCTCGGTGGGTGAGCATGATGGAATTAAACAGGGGCACACGATCGTAGTATCGCGACGTGACAAGTATCTGGGACGAGCGGAGATTACTCGGGTGGGACCAGATCGAGCCGTGGGACGTATCCGGTATCGCAACGCACCGATTCAAGAGGGCGATCGTGTTCAAACGAAAGTCGAAGTCCGCTAAGCCAGCGAAAGCGGCAAAGCCAAAAAAAGAGAAGAAATCAAGGAAGAAGAAGGAAAAGCCGGCTAAAAGGGCAGGGGCCGCAAGTGCCGTCGCATTGAAGAAGCATCCAACCGACATTTATACGGTGATGCTAATCATCTCTTTTGCGGCCGTGCTGATCGCCTGCATTTTGCTGATTGTGGAACTGAACACCTATGGAGCTTATCCGTGGTGGAAGGCGAACTAGTCGCAAAGCGACTAGTGGACGTCGCTTGGGTGATTGAGGGGATCCTCGTCACCGGGTAAAAGGGTTGCTGAAGTCTAATAACCACGCGCAACCTGATGTTTCTGAGGCACTTACAACGACCTGCGGTGGTTGTCTCTGTTCGCCCGATTTGGTAAAATTCGGGCTTGGTTTGAAGCCTCTGAAGTGACCCGTACAACTTCTGTACGTGACGCCTCGGCTGCTCGGATAATCGGCAGCAAAATCAGTAGATCTAGCGTCCCAAGGCCTCTTAATTCGGATTCTTGGACGTTTGGCGAAAGGATTGCAAGTTGGCATCTGACCCTCGCGAACCGGACGATGCGGGTGAGCCCGTTGATGGTGGTGGTGATGACGGTGGTGATGACGGTGGAAATGGGACGGGCGATGGAGAAGGTCGCCTCCTGGATCTGCCGATTGAGGATGAGCTGAAGGAGAGCTATCTGACGTATGCGATGAGTGTCATCGTCAGCCGAGCTTTGCCGGACGCGCGCGACGGCCTTAAGCCGTCGCAGCGTCGAATTCTGGTCGCGATGAATGATCTGAACCTGGGGCCAGCTTCTGGTCGTGTAAAGTGTGCGAAGATCTCGGGCGACACGAGTGGTAACTATCATCCGCATGGCGAAAGCGTAATTTACCCCACATTGGTTCGGATGGCCCAAGAGTGGAACATGCGATATCCGCTGGTGGACAAGCAAGGTAATTTTGGATCGATCGCCGGTTTGCCTCCCGCTGCAATGCGATATACCGAAGCTCGTCTGTCGCAGATTTCGTCACAAATGCTTGACGATCTCAAGCTCGATACGGTCGACTATGTTCCGACCTACGACGAGCGTCGGTCCGAACCGACGGTGCTTCCCGCTCGTTTTCCGAACTTGTTGGTCAATGGTTCGAGCGGCATTGCTGTGGGCATGGCAACCTCCATACCGCCCCACAACTTGGGTGAGGTCTGCGACGCATTGATCAAAGTAATCGAAGAACCCAATGTGTCGATTGATGAATTGGCAGAGATTATCCCCGGTCCTGACTTCCCGACGGGCGGGATCATTTGTGGTCGTAGCGGGATTCGTCGTGGCTACCACACGGGGCGTGGTACGATCACGGTTCGCGCGCGAGCCAAAGTCGAGGAAGTGGCCCGAAATCGATCACGCATTGTCGTTTCAGAGATTCCCTACCAGCAATTTCGAGATCGAGTTGTCGAGCGGATTGCCGGCTTAGTCAATGATGGTCGAATCCCGGGTATCTCGAGTATTCGCGATGAGAGTGATTTGAAGGAGCCGGTGCGGTTGGTGATCGATGTGAAACGCGACGCCGATGCAGAAGTAGTGCTCAATCAGCTCTATCAGTTCTCCCCGCTTCAGGACACGTTCTCGATTATTTTACTCGCGTTGGTCGATGGTAAGCCACGCTTGATGTCGATCAAGACTCTGTTGGAAGAGTTCGTACGGCATCGCGTGAACGTGATTCGACGACGGACGCAGTTCTTGCTGGTGCGAGCACGTAAACGGAAACATACGGTCGAGGGCTTATTACTAGCGCTGGCCAACATTGATGAAATTATCCGCATCATTCGTGCCTCCCGGACACAAGCAGAGGCCAAGATTGGACTCATGGGAGTTGAGTGTCCTGCTGCAATGATGCAACGCGCTTTGGGCGAAGATGGATTTCAGCGGTTCCAGGAGGAACGGGGTGCTACCGACGTTTACACGTTGACCGCGGTTCAGTCGGACGCGATTTTGCGGATGACGCTGGGACAATTGGTCAATCTTGAGCAAGAGAAATTGGGGGGTGAGCATCGAACTTTACTCGAAGAAATCGGTGACTACCTGCGGATCTTGTCTGATCAGGCGAACATTCTGGCAATCATTAAGGATGACTTGCAGGATATCCGCAAAAGGCACAGTGACGTTCGACGCACGGAGATCAGCGGTGAAGAGTTGGGTGACATCGATCTTGAAGATCTGATCACCGAAGAAACAATGGTTGTTTCGCTCAGCCACCAGGGTTACATCAAGCGGACTCCCTCTAGCGTCTATCGGGCTCAGCGAAGAGGTGGCAAGGGTCTGAAGGGTGCAAAAACAGAAGACGAAGATCCAATCGCACATTTGTTTGTGGCGAGCACGCATGCCTACTTGCTGTTCTTTACAAACAAAGGCAAGGTCTATTGGCAAAAGGTCTATGGTCTTCCGCAGCTTAGCCGCGAGAGTCGTGGGCGAGCGATTGTAAACCTGTTGAATCTTAGTGAAGGTGAGAAAATCGCGGATTGTCGTGCGGTCCGTGACTTCAATTTACCCGGCCACTTTCTGATGATGGCCACCCGTAACGGACTCATTAAAAAAACGCCTTTGGAAGCCTACAGTCGGCCGAAAAAGGGTGGCATTATTGCCGTTAAATTGCGCGAGGATGATGAGTTGGTGGATGTCGTCGTCACGAAACCGGGTGATGAAGTGGTGCTCTCAACCGATAACGGAATGGCGATACGATTCAACGAATCAGACGCTCGTTCGATGGGGCGGAACACGAGTGGTGTCAAGGGAATTAACCTCAGTAGTGATGATAAGCTCGTGGGAATGGTTGTCGCCGATCCTGAGGCGACCTTATTAACAGCCTGTCTGAATGGTTACGGAAAACGTACAAATTTTGGACCTAATTTGGTTGAGCACGACGATTCTGGAGAAGAGGATGGTTCTTCCTCGTCACGTTATCGAACGCAAAAACGTGGTGGTAAGGGAGTTCGCGATATCAAAGCCACTACCCGGAACGGCCCCGTCATTGGGATCGCACGTGTCACTGAAGATGACGAAGTTTTGATGATGACGGCCCGGGGTAAAATCCAGCGAATTCGTTGCAGCGACATCAATGTGATTGGCCGCAATACTCAGGGAGTTCGGATCATGAGCCTTGATGAGGGGGATTCTCTCACAGCGGTGGTTCGTGTTCCGAAGGAAGAAGAAGAGGCCAATTCTGAAGCGGAAAATCAGGCTCCGACCGGCGAAGGGCCAGCTGCCAGTGAGGGCTCTGACCCGCCCGAGCAAATAACGCCGGAAAACAATGAATTGATCGATGAAGCCGATGGTGCGGTTGAAAATCCGCCTGAGTCGGGTGAATCGTCCGATGATTCCACGGAAGACGAATCTTAATCTAAGCTTCCAAGACACCAATGGCCCAGGGATGGTCATTGGTATTTTGCTCTGCGGCTCCTGCGCTCGCCCCTTCATGCTATGGTTTCGAGTGAAGTAGCATCGAGCTGCGTCCATGACGTCTGTGACGATTGAGGGACAAGAAATGAAAGTGACGGTTATTGGGTCAGGATACGTCGGTTTGGTCACCGGAACCTGTTTCGCAGAGAGTGGAAATGATGTAACTTGCGTCGATATTGATCAAGCGAAAATCAATCGACTGCAGCACGGCGAGATTCCGATCTATGAGCCGGGCCTTTCCGATTTGGTGCGCCGAAACACTCAGGCGGGAAGACTGATTTTTACGACTGAACTGGCAGAGGCAGCGTCACATGCCGATGTTATTTTCCTCGCAGTGGGAACGCCGCCTGCCAGCGATGGATCTGCCGACTTGACCGCTCTTTGGATTGTCGCAGATCAATTGGCGCCCCATCTGGATCGAGAAACGGTCGTCGTTACCAAAAGTACGGTCCCCGTGGGTACAAACGCTCAGCTTTATGATCGCTTGAAAAAGGCAACCGGATTTGATTGCCGCGTGGCGAGCAACCCGGAGTTTCTGAAGGAAGGCGCAGCGATTGAAGACTTCACAAAACCGGATCGAGTTGTTGTCGGCGTGCGGCAGCCAGTTGATGGCGAAGTGCTGAATCGTCTTTATGCACCGTTTCTGCGGACCGATAAGCCGTTTCTCGTGATGTCACCCGAGAGTGCGGAGCTTACGAAATATGTTGCGAACGCTTTGCTGGCGACAAAGATTAGTTTTATCAATCAAATGGCGAATGTCTGTGAAGTCTTTGATGCGGATATTAACGACGTAAGACGTGGTATTGGGCACGACAGTCGAATCGGTTTCGCTTTTCTTTTCCCTGGGGTTGGGTACGGCGGCAGTTGTTTTCCGAAAGACGTCCGTGCCTTGGCCAGCACCTTTGAGCAATCGGGTTTGGCGCCGCGGATTCTTGAGGCGGTTGATTGGGTTAATGAGCAGCAGAAACTTGTCTTGCAGAATAAGATCGAGTCCCAATTTGACGGTGAGCTTCAAGGTAAGAAGATCGCAATTTGGGGGCTCGCCTTCAAACCTCGCACCGACGACATCCGCGAAGCTCCTGCCTTGGTCTTGATTCGCCGGTTGCTTGAACTCGGCGCAGAAGTCCAAGTTCATGACCCGGAAGCCATGGCTAATGTGCGCGAAGAGTTCGGGGATCGAATCAGTTACGCGTCTGAACCGATGGACGCGCTGCGAGACGCTGATGGGCTTGCCATTGTGACTGAGTGGAGTGAGTTTCGGACACCTGATTTTGTCGAAATGCAAACTCGCATGGCACAGCCGATTATCTTTGACGGTCGCAACCTGTATGATCCGATTGAGATGGCGAACGCAGGATTTGTCTATCATTCGATCGGACGGCCCGCAGCGATTCCTGCGTTTGTGCAGTAACTGGCTCGTCGCGAATCTGGCACTACTTTGCGGCGGTTGCCGATGTTGTCGCTGGAGAAAGTCTATTAGTCGTTTGCCCAGAACGAAACGAATTCGGCGTGATGCTGATTTCGTTCCGGATCAAAAACGACCTGCCGCAGTTCATCTTTTTGAGCCTCGAATTGTTCGAAACTTCTCTCGTCACCGGGGCGAAACACGGGCGCTGACTTGTCATAAACAATCGTAGCGCCATTCTTGCCGTCTTGGTGAAACTGGGACAGGCCCAGAACTCGATCCGATACGTAGATCGCTTCGTTCAATTCGTGAGTGACGATCAGAATGGTATAGGGCGCCAGTTCACCTTTTTCGATCGCCTCGTGATTTTCTTGGTACAAATGCAACAGCATCAGTTGCAGTTCTTCCCGCGTTGCTTCGTCCAAGGCACCAAAAGGTTCGTCTAACAGCAGGATCTGCGGTTCCATGACGAGTGCTTGGGCGATTGCCACGCGCTGGCGCATGCCTCCCGACATTTCGGCCGGGAACAGCCGAGCTGCGTGGTCAAGGTTGACCTTTTTCAGGACCGCCATCGCTTTTTCTCGATGCTTATCTCGCAACTTTTGCCAGTGAAATGGCTGAAAGCATCTTGTGAATAAAGTTGTCTCATCCAGCATTAAGCCAAATGCGACGTTGTCGAGTGCAGTGAGGAAATCGTAAAGGCTGTAGTTTTGGTAGACAATTCCCACATCCCGATTGGGTCTTGTCACGCTTTGACCATTGGCGAGTATCTTGCCCTGGTTCGGCGGATGCGTGCCGAGGATCGCGCGGAGTAAGGTGGACTTGCCGCATCCGCTTGGACCGACAAGGGCGACGATCTGTCCGCCGGCGATCTGCAGATTAACGTGGTTGAGGACGCGATTGGTCCCAAACCAATGGCAGACGTCTTGGCACTCTAAAACCAGCTTAGTCATATCTCACCTACTCGCCAAACCAGGGGCAGAGTAATCGTCGAAACCAGGTTAAGGCATAATCAATCAGCAGGCCGGCTGCACCGAGTAAAATCAAATAGAGATAAACCACCGACATATCGGTACGTTGATAGAAAAGTCGTAGGCGATAACCGAAGCCCTCACCGGCCACCATCCATTCGGCGGCAACCAATAACACCATGGCGGGGCCAATTTGGAGGCGGACTGCGTCGATAACACGTGGCAGGATCTGCTTGAAAATCACGTTCCAAATCAGTTCGCCGTGACTGGCTCCCAGCGTATAAGCTTTGAATACAAGGGATTCGGGCACGTCTTTTTTGGCAGATTGGTAAATCGACTGGGCCAAGGTGGGCAGTGTTCCGAATGCGATCATCGTGACGTACATGTCGAATTCGGTGCCGACGAGTACGAAGAATACTGCCAGCATGGCGGTTGGCGGAATCTTGGCCAAGAACGATAAGGATGGCAAAAAGAAAGCTTCGACCGGGGAGTAGGCTCCCATCATGACGCCCAAGATGATCGACAAGGCCACCCCGACAGCCAGCCCAGCGAGGAGTCTTGAGGAGGTTGCGATGGTGTCTTCCCAAAGCCAATACTGAGGCTTACCGTTCAAGCCATCATGTTTCCAAACGTAGCCCAAGGCAATTCCGAGAGTTTTCCAGGTGGGAACCGCCCGATCCTGAGCCTCGACGATTTGCTTTTCGATCGATGAGATTCTTTCGAGCAGCTGTTCCTTTTCTGTGGTGAGCTGCTTCCGTTCGTCTGCGTCTGGGCTGGTGGTTCGCAGACGCTTTTTAACGTCTGCGAGCTGTTGTTGAACTGGCGGCAGTTTCTTCGCAGTTTCGTTTTGCTTTCGAGTTTGCCGAGAATGAGCCAACATCGTGTACAAACCGATAAGAATGAGAACTGACAACGTTCCCAATGCGATCCGGTAAATCAAAGGAATAGACTGGCCTACCAGCATGAAGTCGATCCTTCATTTCACTCAAGGTAAGATGCGTCAAAACGTAGTTGCGAGTCGGATGAATCCGACCCGAAGCCAACCGATGGACTCTTGTTGAGTTCATGTTCCACGCAGAATTCTTCGACGGTTTTCATCTTGGTCTTGAATTCATCGCCGTTCAGAAAGCTTTTTGCTTCCGCAGGCGTTTTGTAAAACTCGGTTTGTTGCACCACCTTTTTCATGTCTTCCAAGCCGAGGTTGGAGAACTTTTGGCCGAGTGCAACCAGGACTTCGTCCCCTTTTTTCGGATCATCGATCGCATCGCTGACGGCATAGAAAGTCGCATTGACGGCTTTCACGAAATCATCTGCTCCCGGTTTATCCAAGACATCTTTGCCGACCACTACCATGTCAACGATCTCACCAGGAATCTCGCTTGAATCGAACAATACCTTCACATCGCTGCGATCGTTCAGTGTTTGCAGAACAAACGGATTCCAGACCATGATGGCTTGGTGGTTGGGGTTGCTGGACTGCATGGATTGTGCGGCGATGGCCGGATCTTGGTTGGTGAACTGGAAGTCCGATTCCTTGAATCCTGCTTTTTCAAGACATCGCACAAAACAGTACTCCGAAACGGTGCCTTTTAGTCCGTAAACTTTATGTTGTTTCAGTGCTTCCATGTCTGGGATTTCATTTGTGACCAGGCAAGCGTCTGCACCATTACTTGTGCTTGTCGGAAGCACGGCCACGGAGTCTCGTGACGGGCTCACGATCAAGGCGTCCATATTCGTCATGCAAACTGCATCACAGTTGTCGGAGCTGAACATGGTTAAGCAGGAATCATAGCCAGCCTCCTTCAATTCAATATCGACTCCATACTTTTTTTCGATGTCACCCATCTGCCCCTTTTCGCCATTGATCAAACCCATTTCGTTGGCAACACCAAATACCGACCAGCTAGGGTATTCACTCCAAGCTAAGCTGAAGCTGGGCGTGTCTTCGGCAGCAGCAGTGCTGTCAACCTCACTTTTGTTCTTGCAACCGATCAATAACATCAACGCACACAAAGCCGTTACTGTTGGCAAGTATCTACGCATGAAACCTTTCCCCTCATTGAAGCGCTAGTGTTCACGTGCGAACCAACCTCCAGCCAGAAACAGCGGGATTGAGCACGAGTGTTTTGGTGTGAAGCGTAGCAAGGTGTCGTCACCCTTCATAGGTTAACGCAAGTTGGTCGTTCTCGCATTCCCCCTCACACCTACAATGTTCGCAGAATTTTCCGCAGCATCACGTGATTGGTTATTCGCGTTGGCTTGCCTGATCTTGGGATGTTCGCGTGATTTGTTCGGTTCTTCGTTCAACTTCCCGAGCAACTCGCATCGACTCGTCCAATTCTCGTCGCAATTGATTGATCTGGGAGCGATTTTCATCGACGAGCATGGCGTGGAATCTTTCCACCGTTTCGCCGATATGAACGACTGCGTCCACGACCTCGGTCACGATTTTATCGCGTTGTCGGAGCAATGCTTGTTTGGCGGGACCGTTGAGTTGTTTCGCTGATTCCCAAAGTTCAGCGGCGTGTTCGAGCTGCTTAATGCAGGAATGAAACAGCTTGTCGACTCCCTCGGTCACGCTGAATGACGAGGGTGTGATCTGATCTTGTTGTACCCTCTGGTTGAGTTGCGAATAAAGGTTCCGCAGATCGGCGAGGCAAGCTTGTGTGCGGGGGTCGTCATCAGCGACGAGTCGCTCGTGTAGTCGCTCCAGAGCGGTCTCTTGCGTCTCGCGTTGGTGTGCTATGACGTGGTCGTAGGCGTCATGAGTGATCCGTTCGAGCCCCAGTATCAATCGAGAGGCAAAGACACCAAAGCCGCCTAACACACCAGCAAATCCGACGAAATTGAGTGTCGAATGACCGCCCGTGGCCCAAGAGGCCAGTAACGCTGTTAGCCCGCCAGCAATCGGAAGCAGCGTTCCGGGCGATGCAAAAATATCGAGCAGTACTTTCCGTCTGACGCTATCCATCGAGAGCCAATTCGTTCACTCAATTAAAACGTCAATAAGGGGCTTCGCCCAACACAAAAGAAACAGATGTCGAGCCGGTGGGGTCGCCACCTCTCGCCTTAATTCGATTCTTGTCGATACCTTGTTGAACCAGGTAGTCAACTGCCGCCTCCGCGCGATTTGCAGCTAATCGTTTGTTGGCTTCAAAATCGCCACGCATCGAAGCGTTGCCTCGTACGAGTAAATAATATTGGGGCCAACTGTTGAGTGTGTTGACCAAGTCGTCAAGTACCGTGCAGCTTGTTTCCGTGAGCCGCGAACTGCCTCGCGGAAAGACCAGTTGCCTGACGTTCAGTTCGCCAACCTCCCGCAGTTTGGACCACGCCGTTTCACTCAAGGCTGGGAGCAAAATTTGGTCATCGCTGATTTTTTCTGAAGAGAGGCCCGGGTGGAAGTTGCTATCTTTAAGATTGCTTAAGACGCGTTCGTAGTACAGCTGATTCGGTCGGTTTTCCGTGGGATCGATCTGGATACCTCCGGTCTGTATTAGCACGTCCGTAATGTTACTGATCATATCTTCGATATGTTGCAAGTTGTTGTCGGTCCGCAGACCAAAATGAGCAAAGTTTTCTTGCGTGTTTTTCCAGCGGATACCTGCGGTCAATTTCTTGGCTTGAGCATCTGTCAGTGGGGCCTGTTGTTGCTTTGCATCATTCCTGACCAGCGTTTGCATTTGGTCGCGATAGGAGTAGGCGGCTGCAAAATAACTTCCTACGACATCTTCCACGACGGCTCGGTTTTTTGCCAGGAAATCACGGCTGGTGACAATTACATCGACGATGCGGCCGCGAAAGCGTGAGCTGTCAATCACCACGTGCATTTCGGGGTTTTCGAGAACTTTTGAGACGTAAGGCTCCCATAACACAAAGACGTCCCGGGAGTTAGGCTGAGATTTGCGATAGCGTGCGAGCGTGTCCTCAGGGTCGCTGGTCATCACAAAAGGGTTATCTGCGAGTTGGTCCAGGCTGAAATCGTTCATCACGACTCTCGCCAAAGTCTCACTGGGTGAATCCGGAGTCAGTATAAAACGTGTGTCCGGATGATTCAAAGCTTCCACGTTCGGTACGCTGGCTTGGTTCGCCACGATCGCGTCTGCGCCACGCGTCTCGTCAATAATGCTAACGACCACCGCCGGGGTATCGCCGATTGTGGCACTCGCTTTGATCAAAGCATCGATGGTGAAGACTGCCATATTGATCGAACCTGTTTGCAGGTTCCGCAGCCGTTTGGTGTAGTCCGCCCTATCATCAACGAAGCTGACTTCGATCTTTTCTCGCTGCAACCGTTTGCGGAATTCGGGAGAACGCAAAATGGCATAGCCGCTGAATTGATCAATCCCGAACTTGAGGTCGATATCGTATTGCGAGGTGCCTTTCGTCTGGTTCAGGATTGCTTCTTGCTCAGACTGTTTGGCTTGTTCTTTCCCACCGACAATCACATAACGCCAGGCGACAGCGGCGATTCCGGCCACCATCAACCAAACGACACACAGCGCTAGCAATTTGCCTTTAGACACGCTTCATGATCTCCAGAGGGTTTCGTCACTATCTGAATTATGCCTCAAGAATCCGAAAACACGTAGTCCAGCTCACCCTTCTGGCAGGTTTTTCGCCCCTGGTGGCCGAAACAAAGGCCTCTTATTTTGAGCTGTGTCTGTTTATCGTCCAGAAGATAAGAAAGCCGACCAAAAAAAGAGACCGATGATCGGCAACGAAGCCAGTATCAGAATTGTGATTGCTAGGCCGATCGATTCCTTACTCGTGTTCGGAGTCGGTCGAGCCGAGCTTGAAATGGGCGGTGTTTCAAAACGGGTAACCCCTGCGCCAATCGGCGCATCATTGTTGGTTGAAAGGGTTTGGATGGCGGCAACTGCCAGTTGGTCGGGCCAAGCCTGCAATAACTCGAATTCGGCCTGTTCGTTGGCGTCATTCGGATCCGGATTGGTTTCGGCAAGCGATTCCTCAATCGCTTGCGTTAACGAGGCCGCATTATCCGCTCGACGGTAGTTATGGACGCGTGTTGCAAGACTATGATCATTTGCCATGTCGACACCGATGACGTCGACTTCGATCGACCGACTCATAATGTCGGGAAGGTGCTGATTCATAAGATCTTCGTCGTTGGCCTCGCCATCCGTGATGATCAGCAATCGATAGTTGCCATAACGTTCTTGTGCTCTCAACTCCAATAAAGCGTCGGCAGCTGTCTTCATGTATTTGCCCAGCGGAGTCCCACCGCCTGCACGGATTTTACGCACCCCACTGGCAATATTCGCCTTGTCAACCTCTCCGAGGGGAATGATCCAGCCACCGTTGACCCGGGGGCCATTCAGAGCCAGCACACCTACTTTTGCGTCATCTGGTACCCGTTCCAGCACGGTCAACAACGCTTGCTTTGCCGCAGCGATCTTGAGTTTTCGGGAATTCGATCGCAGGGGCATGTCCATTGACCCCGAGTCATCCAGTAGGACAACTACATTCTGTGTCGCTTCGGCTATTGGCGCAATCGCAATTACAATGAAGAGTGCACGAAAGAACATAAATGAGAGCTCCTTGATCGTGTAGTATCCAACCGTTGGTCGCGACATCACCTGTCATCGAGCCAGCGAAGCTTGCCTGTTGCATATTGATTTTCCAGCTTAGAAAGCAAAATCGGATTCGTTGAGCGCTTCTGCGGGGACACGAACGATGCGGAACTCAACTCGCATGTTTTGTTGCGCTTCCAGGAAACTACTTGGCTTTGGAATCAAGGGTTCGGATATGCCGGCACCGGTTGGCTTCAATTGTTCCTCGACCAAAATGAATTTTTGGTTCTTGGCGAACTTAATCAGCGAATCCTTGACGGCTTTGGATCGTGCCATGGACAGATTCAAGGCGGCGTTGACTGTTTCACGTGGCTTGTGGTTTGCCGATTCGAACTGGCCTGTTTGAATTAGCTTGATGATCGTATCGGTATCGGTTAACTCAAGCTTCTTGTTGTTGACAAAGTAGGAATAGTTGCCGGATTGCCCCGCGCGTTTGATGGTTCCTTTTTCCAAGCCAGCCTTAATCATATCGAGTAGCGATTTTGTGGGGTCAGCGTGTCCGCGGATAATAATCGCTGCGTTTCCAAATGTGGAAGCGGCTTGAATCGCTCGATTGAATTCGGAACCATATCGGTCTGCTGAGAAAGTTCCTTGGTTGGGTTGGAATGAAATCGTAAAGCTGACGATGGTGCGGTCGTCCAGAATGTCTCCACCGGGATCCAGGAAGTCGGAGCCCACTTCACTGCCACTGCTGGCGAAATCGGGTGTTTCGTATTTGATGCCCGCGGTTTTTGCGATCTTTTGATAGTTGAGAGACGGGGGGTCAAAGCCGCTGCGAATGGTGGCGTAACCCCAAGCGGTGGCGAGATCGAGTGCGGCTTTCATTTTTGGATCAAAGCCGCTGAGATTGCTGCTGTTTCGGAAGAAGGCGATCTGGCCAGGGAGTCCTACAAAACCGCAGTCCAGCAACAAGCCGTGCGCATCTACCTCGAGCGTTGGCAAAACTTCGGCGCCAAAAATGGTTTGTGCCAATGTCAAAGCGTTGCGATAATCACCGCTCATCCGCTGGGTCTCCTCAAATTGCTTGCGCATCTTGACGAGCTGTTCGGTTTCCTTGAGGTAACCGGCAACAAACGAGTCCACCACGCTTTGGTTGGCCTTGTACCAATCGGATCGGACCGCATACACATCAGCGATCGAACGTGACATATCGCGAGTCGAATTCAACACTTTCGCGCCTTTGACCGTGCCTTCCGCGCCAGAGCCTGTGCTGTCATATCCACCCGTCAATCCGATCATGTCCGGGGTGATCACGCAACAAGCATCAATCGAATCATCGTTGCGAAATGCGTCGGCTGGACCGTTGGGACCTGTGAGATCGTCCACCCAGACAATTTCGATTTCATTCCGGTCGATTTTGGCTGCGTCGAGTGAGTCGTAGAGCAGGCCAACGTGCGGACCTCCCTGTTGGCAAGCGATTTTGACTTTCGCACCTTCCCGACGCAAGTCATTCAACGTCTTGAATCCTTCACGAGACACAATGTGGTCACCGGCACTCCATGACAATTGAAGGATTACCACCGGTTTTGTTCGAGGGTCTTTTCCCAGCACCTCGCTTGCTTGGCCTAGCATGCGCATCGTGCCCCGCAAGAACGGGCTCTTGCCACTGATGTAATCTTTGACTTGACCAACAAAATCATCTCCGGGAGTGAGTTTGAGTTTCAAGCCCATCTTCCCGTATGTCGAATCGGGGGTAGTTTGCAATCCGCCGTTTGCCAAAAAGGTTGCCACATCGCCGCCCCAGGTGATGTAAGGCACATTCGTGACTTGCGTCTTTTCAACGGGCCGGACAGGCACAGAACCCACGAGTTCCGTGAATGGCGTTTGCGCTGTTGCCAGTTCGGCGGACAGCAAAAAGCATCCCAGAATAATCAGGGGGAATACGCGTTTCATGTCCTTTGACTCCAGTTCTTTGACTCCAGTTCTTTGACGTAGCGTAACTCAACAAAGCAGTTTCGCCGAAATCGAAAATTTCATTGCCAAGCCGATCGATACATGACCTTTGACCTGTTCTGATTATCCAGATGGGGGGCATGCCGTCAAACTGACTTTCGTAGACAGTTATTCGTCGAAACGGTTTTAATCTTGTGCATAATAGTGTCTGTTTCTCAAAATGGGGCAACTATGAATGATCCCCATCCATCAAGGTATCACCAGCAGCGTCAACTTGAACTTGAACTTGTGTCTTGAGGTCGATTGCATGAAGTCTTTAGTTTGGCTTGGACTGTTGCTCACTCTTTTTGTGTATTTAGCACGCTACGTACGAGCCATACAGCAGGTTCCTTCAGCATGGGAGTTGAGCCATTCCTCGCCTCCAGTTGTTGACGCGGAGCAGGAAGACGCTAAACGATATCTGATCGTTCATGCGGATGACGCGGGGATGTCTCATTCCGTCAATCGTGCCACCGTGGAGGGGCTTGAGCGAGGTGTGGTCAGCTCTGCGAGCATCATGGTTCCTTGTCCGTGGTTTCCAGAATTTGCCAAGTATGCGCGAGAGAACCCAGAACGAGATTGTGGCATCCATCTGACGCTCAATTCAGAATGGTCCGAGTATCGTTGGGGACCGGTCACTGACCGCAAGCAAGTTCCGAGTCTTGTCGACAAAGATGGTTTTCTTTGGGACAACGTGAGGCAGGTGGTCGCCAACGTAAAGCTTGCGGAGGCGGCAACGGAATTGCGGGCTCAGATTCAGCGAGCGAAAGACTTTGGAGTCCCTGTGACTCATCTTGACCCGCACATGGGGGCCGCGTTGAGTCGACCTGATTTGGGGAAACTATATATCGAACTTGCGGTTGAGAATGAAATTCCTGTGCTCTTTGTTCGTCCCACGAAAGAAAACGGTTTGGCCGAACAATACCCAGATCTCATTCGCATCCTGCCTACCTTGGAAGAGCGAGAACTGCCAATCCTGAGTGCCCTTTATCAATTCTATGACGATGGACCTTACGAAAAACGAAAGCAAAAATATCTCGATACAATTCGTCAGCTTCCACCGGGGACGAGCGAGATTATTATCCATTGCGGCTTCAATGATGCCGAGTTGCAAGCCATCACGGGCAGCGTCATGATCCGAGACTCGGATCGCCGCGTATTTACCGATCCTGAGGTGCGGCAAGCAATTGACGACGCGGGGATTGAGTTGTCCACTTGGAAACAATTTCATCAGCGACAAAAAAAACAGATGAAAAAAAAGTAGATCTTGGCTACCGATTTACGAAGTGAAAATCATGAAGTTCATTCCAGTTGACAATCGAGATTTTGAACCCGCATCGCATGAAGATCCAAACCAGCCGGGTGTAATGAAGCGAGTGATTGCCGTGAAGGGTCAACTGCTTCGGGGCCGTGTCCAGATGATCAATTGGGCTCAGTTGCCAATCGAATCCTCATTTCGGCCACATTATCATGAGGACATGGAGGAGATTTTTGTACTCTTGTCGGGCCAAGCAGAAATGACGGTTGACGGCCAACTTTTTTCATTGCGGCCGGGTGACACCTTGGTGGTGGCGCCGAGCGAGGTTCATTCGATGACAAATCGGGGCGATTGTCTGGTGGAATATCTGGTAATGGGGATATCTTCAGAAGCCAATGGGAAAACAGTCGTCGTTGCTTCTGAGTCCGGATGACGCTTGACTTAAGTTTTCTTGAGCATTGCTGTTACGCTCGATTGCCACTCGGCAGGGCCGTCCTTGTTGACTGAAGGAAACGGGGGCTGAAAAGGAGCAAAACGGACATCCGAAAGGGGCATTTTGCCAGTTCCTCAGCTCTATAGTCGCGGATGCTCGGACGACGGTATATATTCTGGTCTGACCGCAGTGGTCCTTAAAACTTCTACCGAGACTCGCTGAGCCGGAGACTGATTCATGAAGCGATTTGCGGGCTTGTTGATTGTGCTGTTCTTGTCGATTCCTGCTGAGGCTGAGAATTGGCCTCAATTCCGAGGACCTCATTTCAACGGATCGAGCGACGAGTCGAATTTGCCGGAACAGTGGTCTACATCGGATGGCGTTGCTTGGGTCGTGGATCTTCCCGGAGCAAGTGCAGCGACGCCGGCCGTTTGGGGCGACCATGTATTTATTTCAAGTACTGATCTTAGCGGTGACAAGCTTTTGGCACTGTGTTTCGACCGTAAGTCGGGCAAACAATTGTGGTCCCGTGAAATTGCCAGTGGCATTCGCCGCGATTCGCGTAGTAATTTTGCCGCTCCATCACCCGCCACCAATGGAGAAGAGGTGATCTTTTTCTATGGGACGGGCGACTTGGTTGCTTTTGACTTCGAGGGTAACCAACAGTGGCGGCGAAATCTGCAAAAAGACTATGGAGCTTTCACCTTTCTTTGGACATTCAGCACCAGTCCGCTGTTGTATGACGGTAAGCTTTACATGCAGGTCTTGCAGCGTGACACGGCTGTAGATGGCCGAGGTTTCACCGATCGTAAGAACGATTCGTATTTGTTGGCAGTGGATCCTGCTACCGGGAAAACGCTTTGGCGTCAGGTACGACCCAGCGAGGCTCGTTCCGAATCGCTCGAAGCATTTAGCACTCCGGTTCCCTTCGAACACAATGGTCGGAAGGAAATATTGGTGGTGGGTGGTGATGACGTTACGGGGCATGATCCAGAAACGGGTAAAGAACTGTGGCGTTGGGGGACGTGGAATCCCGATCGCATTGGGCATTGGCGACTTGTACCATCACCAGTTGCCGGTGATGGAATCATTCTCGCGTGTGCCCCTAAGAAGGATCCGATTTATGCCGTCAACGCGGGGGGCGAAGGGCGTTTGAAAGATGACGACCTTGCCTGGGTCAGTCGTACGCACCGTGAAATTAGTGCTGATGTGCCGACACCTGCGTTTGCAGAAGGTGATTTCTTTATCTTGAGTGATGTGCGAAATGCACTTTCACGCGTCGATCCCAAGAGCGGCAAGATTCATTGGTCCGTTTCGCTACCACGAGGAAAGAAATACGAAGCCTCACCGCTCGTCGCGGACGGGAAGGTCTACCTGATTAACTTTATTGGCGATGTCATCGTTATTGACGCGGCGTCTGGAAAGTTAATTAGCAAGATTTCAATGGACGAGCCCACCGATGACGATCCTGTCCGTTCATCCATTGTTGCCGCTCATGGACAACTGTTTATACGGACTTCAGGTAAGTTGTACTGCATTGGGAAAGGCTCTTAGAGTCGGCTAGCCATCGGTGTAAATTCAACAATCTACAGCGCCCCCGTGATCAGAATTCGAGTGCGTCTGTTTGCTGGATGATCGTCGACTTATCGTTTCGCTGATCGGGATCCGGTATCGATTAGCATGTACCCGGACCAGAAAAAAGGATGATCGGCGGTTGGTACTTGCCCTGCCTTTGCACCCTTCAGACGGGGCTCTTGCGTGGGGTCTAGTTCGGTCGAGCGGGCCAGCAGCAGACTTCGTTGCCAAGCTGCTGCGGCCGATTCTTGCGAGGATTCCAACAGGAATTCGCGAATGAGTTCCATGCTGATCTGACCTCCCGTTCGCCAGCGACTGATCAGGATCGTTCGAACACCCGAGGCCATCAAACCGGTCGTTGCCAAGAAGATTTCGTCACCCGTGTGCCGACCTCGAAGACCGTCTTCCGCTGCCGTGTGATAACCTGGCAAAATGACTTGTTGGGGTGCCGCCCATGGCAATTCCATCCAAGCCGCCACCTTACTGCCTCGTCCATTCCGTTCGTCAATCTGAGCGGGCGCCCAGTTGAATCGCTCCTTGGAGTTATTCTGGATATCGTCCAGCACCACCAGTTTGTCCCAGCGGCTCGCTAGGATCGAACTATCGACCAGCATCGGTAGCTTTAATATGGCCGGACGAGCACTTACGTCTCGTATTTCGCTGGCTGCTGCTCGGATGATTTGATCGCTTTCGCGGCCAAAAAGACGTCCAACCACGATGGCCGTTTCACCCCCTGTCGGGACCGGGCGCGGATCGTTGACTGCCAAGCCCGCAGTCGGTGCATAACGAATCTTGGTAAGCTCGATGAGCGGTTGCAATCCTTTTTGGGTCGGTGCTTGCAGGATTTCAAATGGGAGGTACCAAAGAAATCCGTCAGGGACAATCGTGAGTTCTTGAATGGACTGCAGGTTTTTTTCGCTGAGCCCTTCCTTGAAACTGGAGAACAGTTGCTCCGCCGTCGACTTCCATTTCTCGTCTTTTAAGAGAGATGCGTCGAGCACTTGATTCTTGTTGTAGTTGCCAATGGTTTGCATCATGGTGACGAGATTCTTTTTGATTCGCGCCGGCGCCTTGATGCTCCATGAAGTGTATTGTTTGCCCGCAGAAAGCAGGACCGCTTGCATCTCTTTGGGCGCGTCGATGAGGATTAAAACGGCCTGGCCAGGTGCCAGTTGCGACTGAATAGATTCGGCGGTCCGGATCGGTGGAAACAAACGTGTGGCCGGTTCCGGCCGCACGGCGATTTCGAGTAGGTGAGCTTCTTGTTTCGCAGCGAGCGAGACGAGTTGCTTAGAATATTTTTCGTACTGACGGATGTTATCCGCGGATTCTGCTGCTACCGGTAAAGCTTTAAGCGATTTTTCAACTTGAGCCATCTCCTCGAAGATCTTGGCGACGACCGGGAATTTTTCGAGCAACGTCTTTCGTTGCTGTCGAGCCTCTTTGCTAAGCAGCGCTGGGGGGGCAGCTAACACCCAACGCAAAGCGAGTAGCCGCCCGCCCAGTGGAAGTTGTGTGAAAAAAAGATTGCGTCGGATTCGATCGCTGACCTCGATCATCACATCGGTTTCGTCCCGCTCAATGGCGAGCGCTAGCCAGGCACGCATGACATCGCTTTGCGGTGTGACGCAGTAGGTGAGTGTTTCGAAGGGAGCAAGTGTCCAGTCCTTGTCTGTGGGTTCGCGAAGCACTTCCGAGTAAAGCAGACTTGCAACGCGGGGAGAGAATATCTTGGCACGCTGCAACTTTGTCGTGCGGGCAATGCGAAATAATCGGAACGAGCTCTTAATGTTTTGTTTTATCGCCAAATTAAGACTGGCGAGTCCACTTGCCGAGTCGCCCACCTGAAACGCCACGACTGCATTGTCGTAGACGAGGCGTATTCCCAGGTTGGATTTTGGTAGGTCGGACCGGTTCATCGCGGTCTTGCTCTGTTTCAACAAACCCAGGGCTGCTTGCGGCTGATTTAGCAAGGCCGTGGTTTCGGCTGCCGCCATCAAGATGGCGGCGGAGGCTCGTTGCATTCGGTTCTTGTCGGTCCAAATTGCGGCCGCTTGCAAGGGTGGGAATACAGACTTTCCACCCGCCAACCGATGAGCCTTGGCGGCTAGCACAAAGGCCTCCTCCAATACATCGGCCTGATTGAACTGAGCCGCGGGAAAGGTGGCTTCGTAAAAACTTGCTGCCGCTTGCTCGTATTCTTCGGCGGCCAAAGCCAGTTTTCCAATCTCGACCAATGCCATGCTCGTCAGCGGGTGATCAAAGCGACCACCAATGGTGAGTGAGCCTTTGAGCAGTTGAAGAGCTTCCTGGTTGGCTCCCGTCGACAACTTCGCTAGGCCCTGTTGTGTGTCAACCAGTGTGTTAATCCAGTTGTTACCCTTCACCTGACGCTTCGCCAACCGCTGCGCGACGCTCGCACTCAACGTTTCGTGTGGGGCTAGCGGGCCTAAAATCTCGTTTCGTCGTCTAATCGATACTCCAATGCAGCGCATGATTTCCATCGCCCGCACGGGGAGCAACTCTCGGCGACGCACGATGCCGCCTTGCCGCAAGGCTTTGTTGGGATCGTTCCCCTGCCGGCTCAGAAGAGTTTCAGGGAATTGTCCAGGGACCGTTTGGCGTCTGCTGGGACCCCATGGTAATTGACGCACTTGAGCGGGTGCGATTGTCGCCGGCCACTGGATGCGTTTCATCCAGGTCGATTGATTCGCAAAGAGTCGCAAGGCCTGTTCATGTTGTTCCAATGCGGCGGGCAGATCGCCCATCTGATAAAAGCATTCGCCCATCATCGAAAAGTAGCAGATCGAGTCGACCCAACGTCCTTGGATGCTGCGAATTCCAGAGCGAGCCGCAGAACGAAAGCCTCGCATCGCCGTGCGATAATTACCAGCGTAATAGGGGTCGAGCGACAAGAAATAGGTCTCGCGCGGGACGGCCCGACCCTCGGCAAGTTGCGCCTGGACGGCAGAGGGAAATAATGGTGGGAGTAGCGTCCCGACCGCTAGCAGTGCGACGATTGCAGCGCGGGAGCGACGGCCAAAAAATGGCGACATAGAGATACCTCAGTTTTTCCGAGCGGCTGGCGCGAATCGCCCCAAGTTCGTACACCTTTATCATACTGAATGGATAGTCGACTCGACTGAGAAAACCGACGGTAAAACGGCTGGAATCCCACTGTTCGAGCCGTGGCGCTGGGGATTGGATTGCAATCATGGGCCCCTTGCTGGCGGGCGCTTTGCCGGCCTCCCATGGAAATGCGGCTGCTTCATGGAAATGCGATTAAGTCGAATGACTTTAGGGTCGATAACGATCATGAGGATTCCACCGATTATGCCACGGAGTGTTTTTAAGATGAATCGGAAAGACCAAAAACTGCGTTGGGGCGGGTTGCTTGCTGGCGGTTTCCTGGCGGTCAGCTGCTTCGCGGCGACCGGTTGCCAAGTTGACGTTGCCGGCCAAACGCTACCGAGTCCCTATTACCTTTCGGACGACGTGCAATATTTCCCAGCAGGCCCCGAGTTCAAGTTGTCGAACGAGGCGGCTGCGATGGAAGCTTATGCAGCGGAAGTTGCGGCTGAAGAAACACCCTAGTCGTGTAAAATCCAAACTTGCGTCGACAGCCGCCCCGACTGACTCTTGCCTACTGGCCGGATGAAAGGGGCAGGCTTGCTCGCTCTCTCCACATCCAGTGGAGTAATCCGCTCTTGGATTCACTAGGCTGCAAATTCAGGTGCCGGCTTCGTCGGAATCGAGCGATCCTATTTGACTGATTTTCTGCGAGCGACGACTCGAGCGGTTACACTGTCCCTATGAACGAAATCTTGGAATCCGGGGATAGACAAATTTTCCAGGTGCGGACCTCTGCGGACGGTCCGACCGGCTCCTTGCCTCTAACTGACGAAATGTTGCGGCATTGGCCTAGTGGTCACCTGTTCGGCATGACTCAGAATGCGGGCATGGGTTGGAGCCCGCGTGAGATGTTGGGACACCAAGTACTAATTCTTAGTACGCAGGGAGGCGTCCGTGCGGCGGACGGTAGCCCGGTAGCGTTGGGTTTTCACACGGGGCACTGGGAAGTCGGCTTGCTGGTTCAGGCGGCTGCGTTGGAGCTGAAACGGCTCAGCGGAGTCCCCTTTGCGGCTTATTGCACAGATCCGTGTGATGGACGGACTCAAGGGACGACTGGGATGTTCGACAGTCTGCCGTTTCGTAATGATGCGGCGGCCCTGTTTCGGCGTCAAATTCGCTCGCTGCCGACCTGTCAGGGCGTGATCGGAGTCGCTACCTGCGACAAAGGTTTGCCTGCCATGATGATGGCACTGGCTGGAACTCAGAACCTGCCGACCGTGCTTGTGCCTGGCGGTGTCACACTTCCGCCCACTGAAGGTGAAGACACGGCCAAGGTGCAGACGATCGGAGCACGATATTCGCAGGGCGAACTGAGTCTGGAAGATGCCGCGCGAGCTGGTTGCGCAGCCTGTGGTTCGGCCGGTGGCGGCTGCCAGTTCTTGGGAACGGCGGCAACTGCACAAGTGATTGGTGAGTCGCTCGGACTTTCACTGCCGCATTCGGCGCTCGCACCGAGCGGCCAGCCAATTTGGATCGATATGGCCAAACGGAGTGCGGCAGCGGTCTGGCATTTGTTGAAGCAGGGAAAGACGACGGCCGATTTGTTGAGCGACGATTCGATACACAACGCAATGGTTGTCCACGCGGCCTGTGGTGGCTCCACCAACTTGTTGTTGCATTTGCCAGCTATCGCGTTTGCAGCCGGGCTGCATCGTCCCACGGTGGATGACTGGATTCGAGTCAATCGCAGTGTGCGTCGCTTTGTTGATGTGTTGCCGAATGGACCCACCAATCATCCTACCGTGCGAATGTTTCTGGCTGGTGGCGTGCCCGAAGTGATGCTGCACCTCCGTGACTTGGGACTGCTGAAGCTCGATGCTCAAACCGTCGCGGGAATGTCGGTTGGACAGGTTTTGGACTGGTGGCAGAGTAGCGAGCGGAGAACCTTGTTGCGGCAACGACTGATCGATAGTGATGGGGTCGATCCCGACGACGTAATTATTCCGCCTACAGAAGCCGGGAAACGCGGAATGACCAGTACCGTATGCTTCCCGATCGGTAACCTCTGTCCGGAAGGTTCCGTGATCAAGGCAACATCGATCGATCCGGCCGTTGTCGATCCAGATGGCGTCTATCGCAAGATCGGACCTGCGCGAGTGTTCACGAGCGAAAGTGACGCGATCGCCGCGATCAAAGGCCAAGGTTCGTCAAAAATTCGACCGGGTGATGTGCTCGTGCTGATCGGCCGTGGGCCTCTTGGGTCCGGGATGGAAGAAACCTATCAGATCACCTCGGCTCTCAAACACCTTAGTTGGGGACGCGATGTGGCTGTGTTGACCGATGCTAGGTTTTCAGGAGTCAGTACGGGAGCTTGTATTGGTCATGTGGGACCCGAAGCGCTGGCCGGTGGTCCGGTTGGAAAAGTTGTTGACGACGATCAAATTCAGATCATGGTAGATCGCAATCAGTTGACCGGTCGGGTGGACCTTGTGGGCCACGCTGAACAGCGTTTCACCGCCGAGCAAGCCGAGCAGGAGCTTGGAAAGCGATCTGTCCGTGCCGATCTTGCACCTGATCCAAAGCTGCCACCCGAGACGCGGCTGTGGGCCGCCCTTCAACAAGCTGGCGGCGGGACTTGGGGCGGCTGTGTCTACGATGTGGAGCAAATCGTGGCGAGATTGAGCGCCGCAAACCAAAGCCACTCACCGCCCCCGCGGAAGTGATAAACGGCTACTGCTCCGCTCCGTTTTCGCCGACAATCTGGCCGATTCGGATCGGCCTAAGACCGTCGTTGGGGATCGAATCACGGTGGTGAGTATTATCCCTCAAGACGCTGGCATGCGTGATAAGACAAAGTATGCGACGATTGGCAGTGCGACGAGTAGTGCGATCAAGAACGCGACTTTACCGTTGATCTTGGAGGCGATTCCAGTTTTGGGAGGCTTGGCCGCTGCGTCCTTCCGGACCGCTGGGGGTGCTTTACGGCTGGTTTTTGTTTTGATTTTCTTGCCGGTTTCGAAGCTGTAGCCGCATTTCACGCACAAAATCGCTTCAGGATCCAGATCCGTCCGGCAGATCGGACATCGGTGGCCTGTGGTAGATGCTGCCAGGTCGACTTCATCCAGCAGATCGCCCACGTCGTCGCTCGAGGTTTTCGTGGTCTTGGCTTTCCTCGAGCTGGTTGGCAGGGTTTTTCCGCAACTAGGGCACTGGATCGCTTTGCCTGCTCGTGAACTCGGTAACTCGATCGCCTTGCCGCAATCGCATTTGATGCGACGCCGTTTGGCTTTTGTCGCGCCGGCCTGTCGGGATCCAGTCGGTTCGGATGAGGCGGTTGCCTGGGGAATGTCAAGCGGTTCGCCGCATTGGGGACATTTGACTCGCTTGCCAGTCAAGTTGTCGGGAGCGGAAAAAGTCTTGCCACAGCTGCAGGTTACGGGGATCGGCATGGATGTAATTGATCTAAGTCGAAAGGGGCTCGGAGGTGGAGCCATAATTGGCCCGCTGGTGAATCGAATGATGGGATTGCTCTATTGTCGTCCCAACCGAGGCTGCCGACAACTCCTTGGCTGTCAAAATGGCAGCTGATAGGGGTGGCAGTCGATCGGAGCTGCCAGTGTGACTCGGGGGCTGTCGGGGGGAGAAACCTGTAACCTCAGTGTAAGCCGCCACTTACTACGCGGGATTTTTTTTGGCCCGGGAGTTGCTTATCAAAGGGGCGTCTGGGGCGAATAATGCGCCCAATTGGCAGTCCTCTTGCCGACCACGGTGGATTCGGCAGATCAAACATATTGCGTAACTGAATGTCAGGTGTCGGGAGGTCAGAAATCGATGGCAACGGCGACCAAGTCAAAAAACAAGTCAAAACTCAAGCTGCAGCCACTCGGTGATCGTGTCGTAGTGGAACGAGATGACGCCGAAACAACCACAGCCGGAGGGATTGTCTTGCCTGATTCGGCTCAAGATCGTCCGGCTCGCGGCAAGATTGTCAGCGTTGGCGACGGTCGATTGCTTGATGACGGATCGCGGAGTGATTTTCAAGTCAAGGTAGGCGATCGCATTATTTTCAACAGCTATGCCGGTGAGATCTTCAAGATCGGCGACGATGAGCTGTTGTTAATGCGTGAAGACGAAATCCTCGCAGTGATTGACGGCTGATGCGGCTCGGATGCGAAGCCCGAGAGAGGATTCGCATTTCAATCGCATTTTCAAGCAGCGGTCGGATCGGCCGCGAAGTGAAATTCTCAGGAGTATGAAATCCAATGGCAAAGATTATTGCATTCGACCAAGAGGCACGAGAAGCCATTCGGCGGGGTGTCTCAAAGTTGGCCAAGGCGGTTAAGGTCACGCTCGGTCCGAAGGGACGTAACGTGATCCTTCAGAAGAGCTTTGGTTCTCCGACGGTCACCAAAGACGGTGTCACGGTCGCCAAAGAGATCGACCTGGAAGACGTGTACGAAAATATGGGCGCTCGCATGGTTCGCGAAGTGGCCAGCAAAACCAGTGATGTGGCTGGTGATGGCACGACCACGGCGACCGTAATGGCGGAAGCGATCTTCAACGAAGGTTTGAAGGCCGTCGTCGCTGGTGTCAATCCAATTCAAATGAAGCAGGGCATCGAGCAGGCCGTCGCCGACATTACGGCAAAGCTGCAGAAAATGTCCATCAAAATCAAAAGCAAGGAAGAGATGGCGAACGTCGGTACGATCGCTGCTAACAATGATAAGGAAATTGGTTCCTTGCTTTCCGACGCCATGGAAAAAGTCGGTAAAGATGGTGTGATCACGGTTGACGAAGGTAAGAGCTTGCAGACAGAGGTTGAATGGGTCGAAGGTATGCAATTCGATCGTGGCTACCTGTCTCCTTATTTCGTCTCCGATCCCAACAGTATGGAATGCGTGTTGGAAGACGCGTATGTCTTGGTCTTCGAAAAGAAGATTACCAACATCAAAGACTTGGTTCCATTGTTGGAAGCCATCGTCCAGCAAAGTAAACCGCTGTTGATCATTGCCGAAGATATCGAGGGCGAGGCCCTGGCGACGCTTGTGATCAATCGTCTGCGAGGTACTTTCAAGTGCTGTGCCGTGAAGGCGCCTGGTTACGGCGATCGTCGCAAGGCAATGATGGAAGACATCGCGATTCTGACGGGCGGTACGGCTGTCTTCGAGGCTTTAGGCCTGAAGTTGGAAAGCCTGCCAATCACCGATCTGGGTCGCGCCAAGAAGGTGATCGTTGACAAAGACAACACGACGATCATCGAAGGTGCCGGAAAGAGCGGTGACATCAAATCTCGTATCGATCAAATCCGTCGTGAAATCGAAAACGCGACGAGTGATTATGATAGCGAAAAGTTGGAAGAACGCTTGGCGAAGCTGGCGGGTGGCGTTGCAAAGGTCAACGTCGGTGCCGCAACCGAAAGCGAAATGAAGGAAAAGAAAGCACGCGTCGAGGATGCTCTGCACGCGACTCGTGCCGCCGTCGAGGAAGGCATCTTGCCTGGTGGCGGTGTTGCTCTGCTAAGAGCTGCCACCAACGTAAAGACGACCGAAGAGTTGTCCCACGACGAGACCGTCGGTTACAACATCGTGCTGCGAGCTTGTCGTGCTCCGCTTACTATGATTGCTGACAATTCCGGCCAGGATGGCGGAATCGTTTGTGAAAAGGTCGCGGAGGGTAAAGGTAACAATGGCTTCAACGCCCTGACTGATACCTATGAAGACTTGGTCAAAGCCGGTGTGATTGATCCCACCAAGGTGACGCGTACCGCTTTGAGCAACGCAGCCAGCGTGGCAACACTGTTGCTGACCAGCGATGCATTGATCGCTGAGAAGCCAAAGGACGATAAGAAGTCCGGTGGTGGTCATGGCGGCGACTACGACATGTATTAAACGGATCCCGAACGATCGTTCGGTCTGAAATAGAAAACGTCGTGCCTTTTGGGTGCGGCGTTTTTTTATGGTCGCGATCGATTCCTGTGGTGGGGGTGCGAGTCTGCGTTTTCGATGAAAACGACGGGGATTCTACCGTTTGAGACAATTAGAGGGATTTGCCTTGGCGCACCTCGGTCGCATTTGGTTCGTCTCTGACCGAGGCGGCTCGTATAATACCCCATGAGACATTTGAAGTCGAAAAAACGGCAGATCGACCGATTGGAATCTTTCTGATGAAACTTGACTCAATCGTTGCCTTTGCATGCTTGAGCCTCACTTGGCTGGCCGCCGATGCGCCGGCCGACATCTTGGTGTTACGGAACGGGGGGCGCTTGGAAGGTGAGATCCTCAAGCGAAAAGAGTTGCGAGGTGAACGAGAGGCGACTGCCTACATCGTTCGATTAAAGTCCGGTGCACGGTTGAAGATTGACGGTCGAGAAGTTCGGAAGGTGATTGCCGATTTGCCGGCGCATTCGCAGTACAAAAAGTTGCTGGTGAAGATGCCGAATACGGCTGCAGATCACTGGACCATGGCGGAGTGGTGTCAAAAGCAGAAGTTACGAGAGCAACGAAGCTATCATCAGCAGCAGGTTTTGCAACTCGATCCAAATCACGAAGAAGCTCGCCGGAGCTTAGGCTACACGCGATTGAATGGGGAATGGGGCAAACGGGACGATCGAATGCGGGCCCAAGGTTACGAGCTGTTTGAGGGCAAATACATGTTGCCTCAGCAGATCGCCATCAAAAAAAGAAATCGAAACAACGATCTGGCACAGAAGAAATGGCGGCGCGATCTGAAGACGTTGCGGTCTCAGTTGAATGGAACTCGTCAAGCACAGGCGAAGGAACAGTTCAAGGGGATCAAAGACCCTCGTGCGGTCATGGCTTTGCAGGAGATGTTGAGGAGTGAAGAGTTGGCAGAAGTCCGAGAGATTTATGTCGACACGTTGGGGCGCATTGAAGGTCCAGTTGCAATTTCAGCATTGATTAGCACCACACTGGAGGACCCGGATCTGGAAGTTCGTCTGCGGGCTGTGGACCATCTCCGTCGGATTGGGCCTGAGCCAGCGGTGCGGATGTTTTCTCAGTCGCTTCAAAGCAAGAGTAATCGAACGATTAATCGAGCGGGTGTTGCCCTCGGGCGACTCGGTAATACCGATGCGGTCCTACCGCTGATTGAATCTTTGGTCACGCGACACGAACGGATTGTGAAACCGACCAGTGCGATCACTCCAAGTTTTGGTCGGAACAGTGACGGCTCCGGTGGGATGAACGGTCTCAGCGTCGGTGGTGGACCTAAGAAAGTGGTCCGAGATCTAAAAAATCAAAGCGTCCTGGAAGCGTTGATTTCGCTGACGGATCAGAATTATCAGTATTCCAAGCCTGACTGGAAAGACTGGTATATTCGTCAGCAAGAAGCCGGTGAAGTCAATCTCCGTCGGGATTCTTAGTGTTTCATCCTGCGTCTCGCTTGCGTTTTTTCCAGTACGTCTTTCACTGGATCTCCCACAACGCGAAAAAAATTCTTTGAATCGTCCCACTTGTCACCGATTACGAGCTACCCTTCCGTCGGAAATTAACAGCAGGCACGTCAGGCCTGAATCTTTTCAGGGGGGATAAAATAATGGGCAGTCTTGGAAACCAATCGGTTCATGTTTTGGTCGTCGATCAGGACGCACAGTCTGGCAATCAGATCCGCCAGACTCTAATTGACGAGGGTTACAGTTGTTGGTTTTCAACGGACGGAGCGCAGGCGATTGAACTCGCTCGGCAGCAGCTGCCGTCCTTGATGATCGTTGAGACTGACCTGGGGCGGACGACAGGTTTCGACCTTTGTCGATCCATTCAAGCGGAATATCCTCGTCACGATATTCCAGTCATTTTCGTTTCCAAAGATCGAAATAATGAGCTCGTTTCGAGGTCGAAAAATGCGGGTGGCGTTTACTTCCTCGGCAAGCCGCTCGATCCTTCGGTGTTGCTTGAGTTAGCGAGCAAAGCATTGTGGATGCCTCATTTGATCAAATGCCACATCGACACCAAAGCGCATAACCCATCTCGTAAAGGCCCACGCATGCTTTCCGATCTCGGATTGCGTCAGCGTTAGCTTCAAAGCCGATAATCCTCTTCGGTGGTATGTTGTGTCAACGAGGAAAATGCGGCGACGATTTCAACCAAGACCCGTTCGTATTCAGCTATTACGGACGGGTCTGTTGGCGTTTAATTGGCGTTCTCAACTTATCTAATCGGCGGAATTTGACCGCATCTCTTTTCACGAATAGCTCGCCACGTTGACGCGAGACGGTCGGGGCGAGTAAACTCGCTGGATTCATTCTAGACAAATTGTCGCGGGATTTTCCCCGATTGACCACTGATCCGACCCGAACCGAAGATAAGCTCGATGAATAAGGAAATCCTCAGTCAAGCAGCTGCAATCTCCCGTGGACTCGCAATTGACGCTATCCATGCCTGTAATTCTGGACATCTGGGATTACCACTTGGGGCTGCGGAAGTCGGAGCGGTCTTATTTGGTCATTCGCTGAACCTTAATCCTGACGATCCGACCTGGATCAATCGGGACCGATTTATTTTGTCGGCCGGTCACGGCAGCATGTTTCTCTACACATGGCTCCACCTTTCGGGTTACGACCTTCCTCTGCAGCAGCTCAAGGAATTTCGGCAGTTGCATAGCACGACGCCTGGCCATCCTGAATTTGGTGAGACGCCCGGTGTCGAGGCCACAACGGGCCCGTTGGGGCAGGGCGTTGGTAACGCGGTTGGCTATGCCATTAGTGGCAAGATGTTAGCAGCACGGTTCCCGTCGGCGCCATTCGACTATCACGTGATTGCCCTGGCAGGAGATGGTTGTTTCCAGGAGGGCATTTCGAGTGAAGCGGCCGCGCTGGCGGCACACCTTGGTCTCGATAACCTGATTTTGCTGTACGATTCCAATGACGTGACCTTGGACGCGATGGCCAAGGTCACTCAAAGTGAATCGACGGCGCAGCGTTTTGAGGCCTACGGGTTTGAAGTGGCAACGGTTGATGGTCATGATTTGGATGCGGTTCAGCAGGCGTTCAGCCACGCGAAAGAGAGTCACAATGGCAAGCCGAAATTGATCATTACTCGTACTGAAATCGGTCGTGGGATTCCAGAGGTTGCGGGTACGGCTAAAGGGCACGGTGAAGGGGGCGCGAAGTTTGCCGAGTCTGCACGGAAAGGACTTGGATTGCCGGCGGAAACGTTCTATGTGTCCGATGAGGTTCGCGAATACTTTGCACAGCACAAAGCGGCGCAAATTGATCGCTACAACACCTGGCAGGCGAGTTATCAAGATTGGGCCGAGGCCAATCCGGCCGAGGCCAAGGCGTTGCAAGCTGCGAGAGATCAGGATCTGCCTTCGGATTTGGTTGACCGAATTCCTGAGTTCGCAGAAGATTACGCCGATGCAACACGTGGAGCGGGTGGTGTGGTCATGCAGACGTTGGCCAAGGAAGTGCCCAACCTGTTTACCGGAAGCGCCGATCTGTTTGGTTCCACCAAGAATTACATGAAGGAACAGGGAGATTTCAGTCGAGATAATTATGCCGGCCGCAATCTCTGGTTCGGCATTCGAGAACATGCGATGGGGGCGATTCTGAATGGCGCGGCTTACGACGGCATCTTCCGACCGTCCGGGGCCACTTTCGCCGTTTTTGCGGATTACTTGCGTCCTTCTATTCGCTTGGCAGCTCTTGCCAAATTACCGGTGATTTACATTCTAACACACGATTCAGTGGGTGTCGGGGAAGATGGACCGACGCACCAACCCGTCGAGACTTGTAGTGGTCTTCGTGTGATTCCTGGGCTCGACGTTTTTCGGCCCGCAGACCCGGAAGAGGTGGCCGGTGCGTTTGCGGCTGCGATGCAACACCAAGATGGCCCCACGGCGTTGTTGTTGACGCGGCAAAAAGTCAAAACGTTGAATCAGATACCAGTCTCCCGCCGGCGAGAAGGCGCATTGCGAGGTGGTTACATCGCGGTTCCAGAGACGGGGGATCTGAACTTAATCTTGCTGGCGACGGGGAGCGAGTTGGAATTGGCGGTTGCCGCTGCCGCCGAAATTGGCGACGGCGTGAGGGTCGTATCGATGCCCTGCTTCGAGCGATTTGATCGGCAGTCAGCGGAATATCAAGCCGAAGTGTTGCCCGCCTCCTGTACACGTCGCGCAGCGATCGAAGCGGGTGTTTCCGGCTTGTGGTACAAGTATGTTGGCACGGCGGGCAAGGTGGTCGGCATTGATCGGTTTGGCTTGAGTGCACCCGGACCGACTGTGATGTCGGAATTGGGAATCACGACTGATCACTTGGTGTCTGTTTGCCGGTCGCTTTGATCTGCTGTTGGTGCGATTGGGCTTATCCCTTCGTGCCGGTTTGGCAAAGTCCCGCAAGGGGCCTGCCTTCCGTGAGCTTGAGGGGCCGGCCGATCGGTGTTTGTAACTCAAGGTCGTGTTTTACTCCGAGTGCTTCCAAGACGGTGGCATGCAGGTCCGCGATGGGAATTCCTGCCTCGTATTTCACGCGATCGCCATGGGGGTCGGTTTGGCCGATGACTTGACCGCCTTCGATTCCACCGCCAGCAAAGGCGATCGAAAAACCATGTGGCCAATGGTCTCGACCACCGGCCGGATTGATCTGCGGTGTCCGGCCAAATTCGCCTCCGCAGATGATCATGGTTTGGTCGAGTAACGATCGTTTTTTGAGATGTCGGATCAAGGCGGAAAAGGCGGGGTCCAATGTCTTGACTCGCTCTGTTTGTAGCTCATGATTCGCGACGTGACTGTCCCATCCGCTGAGCGTGACTTCGATACAACGAACGCCAACTTCGATCAATCGGGCGGCGACCAAGCATCCGCGTCCGAATGACGAGTCTCCGAATTCGGCGACATCGGCCGTCGGAACGTCTTTCAAATTGAACGCTGCAAGCTGCTCGGAGTTCATCATTCGAACGGCCTGATCGATCGTCTTTCGGTGTAATGTGCGGCTATTTTCTAAATCTGGGATACGATCTTGAGCGAATTGGCGATCAACAATGCCCAGGTTTTTCAGCCGTTTGGCAAAGCGTTCATTCGAGATGAACGTTCGCATGTCTGGAAGCGCTTGTTGGGGATCGCCGAGTCGGAAAGCGTCATATTGTTCGCCCAGATAGCCTCCTCGTCCGGACCATGCGTCGGGCAAGATCGAAATGTGTCGCGGAATCTCAGCCATTCCCTGCGGAAGTTGGTGGCACAGGACGGCGCCAATCGACGGATGCAGCAAGGTTGGATCGGGACGATAGCCGGTCTTGAGATTATAGGCAGCCCGTTCATGGTCGCCTTCGCGGCTAACCACCGAGCGAACAATGGCGATGTGTTCCATTTGCTCGGCCGTTTGTTCGAGACCGTTGGCGATTTGAAGGCCTTTCACAGCGGTCTTGATGGCGCCCGTTCCGCCAGCAATTTTTTGGTTGGGGTGTGGGTCGAAAGTTTCTAATTGACTCGGTCCCCCAGCAAGCCACAGCAGGATGATCGACTTCGCTTGGGCGTGCCGATCGCTGAAAGGTTGATTTGCTAGTATTTCGGCCACGGGAGTTAACCAGCCGAAACTGGTTGCGCCGGCAAGCTTCAAGAGGGTACGACGGGTGCTATGAGTGTGGCTGCCGCAATGGTGTTGACGAGACATGGTGGGTTGTCTCCAAGACTTGATATTGTGAGGCGACAACTAATGGTTCCAGGAAAATTCGGCACTGTTAAAGAGAGTCCAGTATAAATCTTCGAGGGGCTGTCGCCGGGCTGGCGGGTTCGTTTGTTGCATTTGGTCTAGGAAGTGACGTTTTTCCGTAAGCGAAGGATGACGCGTCAGAATTGCCAAGTAGGCTGACTCAATCGCACGTTCGTCATCTTGAGCCAATGCTGCAATTCGCGTCGCGGCGTTACCGATCAAGTCGTCCTTGGTTCGTTCTGAAATGAGCTGACCATTCATCATGAGCAATCGTTGGGGAATGGTTCCACCTCGATTGCCGAATTCATCTTCACCCCGATCTCCGTATCTTTCGATAAATTCCGCTTCGCTTTGGTAATGCATTAGACGCACAAGAATATGTGACTTTGCATCAATCGTGGTCAATGAAGATGCTTGTAACAGACTGCCAGCGACTTGTTCAGGACGCAAACGAGTCAGCGGGAAGATGGCCCATTGATGCTCTTGTTCTTCTGTCGCGCCGCGCGAGTCACGACTACCGCGCTGAAAAGCCTGCGTGTGTGAGATCATGCGAATCAGTCGCCGTAGGTCAAAATTGTTCCTGCTAAAGTCGAGGGATAGGCTTTCCAAACCAGGCGGATAAGGTCCTTCCAACGGGATGTTGTCGATTGGTGCAACGAGTGGCTTGCCGAACATTAATGCCCAGACGCGATTGATGATGGCCCGACGAAAAACCGCGTTGTCCTGATGAGTTACCCATTTCGCCAATCGCTCGCGCGCTATCGGTTCACTCGACTCGAGTTCGCCCAAGAAGGGCGGGGTTGGCGCGACATCAACGGTTTCCGACTCACCGAGATATTGATATGCGTAGGTAGCTTCCTGGTCTTGGATGCCTAGCGGTGAGGATTGAGCGCCAGCATAAAACGCTGCGAGGTGATGAAAGTCACTCTGCAACCATGCCCCATTCAAATGGTCATCATGGCATTGAACGCAGTCCAGTCGGACGCCGAGAAAAGCGCGCGCCGTTCTAGCGGCGAGTCTCTCTTCATCCGGTTGTTCATCCCCATTCACATCCGTAGTGACCGTGATGAAGTTGACCTCTGGCGAATCCGTCCAAAGACCTGTACCGCTAATCAGGTCGGCTACGAGTTCGTTGTAGGGGCGATTTTGATAGAGTTGATCACTCAGCCAAGTAACGAAGCGGCGGCGCCGAAAGATTAAGAATGGACCGTCCTCCGTACCCACGTAAGATCGAGCCAGACGTTCGGCCAGATAGTCGCTGTAACGACGGTCTTGTAAGAGCCGATCGAGCCACCAATCGATTCGCTCCGAATCGGGAAGCTGTTCGATTGCCCGTTGTTCTTCTAATGACGGGATCGTTCCAGTAAGGGACAATGAAATGCGGCGAATGATCGTGCTTGTATTCGCCCGCACGGTGGGGCTGACATCGGTCGCAAGCCAGTGATCATGAAACTCTTGATCGATTTGGCCAACCGCTTGATTGAAACTATCTGTGGCCGAGCCCGTTGGCCGGATGTTCGGAGGTTGTTCGACACGATTTCGCGGGAGCAGACTTCCGGTAACCACTGCTAGTCCGAGCGTGCAAAGTGCGATAAAGCAAAAGTTGCGAATCCACATTTCAAGGTGATCTGCCGAAAAGGATGCGTCGTGAAAGCAGAAACGGACAGCCCCTATTCGATGCGAAAAGGGAGATCTTTGCAAATGTTGCCCGAATGAACCCAAATTGCAGGATTTGGGGCGATGTTGCCAATTCGCAGCCTGTTGTTGGGTGAACCGTTTGCTGATTCGAAATCGACTATCTGACTTGGATGTTACATCAGCCGATTCTGATCTTGAAAGTCGATTTGTGCGCCAATCTGTAACTGAAAAAAAATGTTTCTTGGATTCATGATCTCGTTCGCCTGGTCACGGTTGGATTCGATCGTCCGTTTTCGTTACATTTCAGTTGGAAGCAGGGGTGTGTTCATCCGTCGTGAACGGAAGCCGAACGTTCGGTTGCCGAGTCGAATGCTAGTGGAAAAGGCGGCCCTGACCAGCTTCTTGCTAACGCGAAAGCGGCAGGTCCAGTAGGAATGTCAGACGAAGATTCTAGAGGAGGGAACGCCCCCCGCGACCGCGATTCACCTGTCCCAACAGGAATGCGAACGATGTCACCGGAAATCGTTGAAGTTGTTTCTCGATCAAAAACGGTTGGAGGCTGTTTGGCGGTTTTGTGGGTCGGCTTTTGGGGCGGGCTCGGTTGGTTGTTTGGTCTGTTCAGTTTACTAGTGGGTCTTGCTTTGTTGGCGACAATTCCGGTGGCTCAGCTTTTGAGCTTAGGTTATCTGTTGGAATGCAGTGGTCGAGTTGTCCGAACGGGGCGGGTTCGCGATGGTTTTGTAGGCATTCGCAAGGCGGCTCAAGTGGGCTCTATCGTGTTGGGGAGTTGGTTAGTGCTCTGGCCCGCGCGGGCCGTCTCCAGCCTCTGGTACTCGTCTTATTTATTGAATGGGGCAAGTTTTGAAAGCCGTTTGTGGCGTATCGGATTGATTGTCACGATGAGCCTAACCGTCTTGCATTTGGTGTGGGCTTGGTTCCGTGGTGGTCGTTTACGTCATTTTTTGTGGCCCGCTCCGCGACAGCTTATCTGCCGGTTGCGGCAAGGAGGAATCTATTCAGCAGCGAGAGATGCGACTTGGGAATTTGTGGCAAGTTTACGTCTGTCGTACTACTTCCTGTTGGGCACAAGTGGTTTTATCGCTGCTTCTTTTTGGTTAATCGTACCCGTGACGCTGCTCATGTTGGCATCTCGCGTGCCAGTTCCGCTCGGTATTGTGTTGGGGCTTATCGGTGCATTGCTCTTTGCGGCGGTGTTGATGTACTTACCATTCTTACAAGCGAGATTTGCTGCCACTAATGACTTTTCAACGATGTTTGATTTGCGAACGATTCGACGAAGATACCAGCAAGCACCGGTCGCCTTTTTGATTGCACTTTCCCTTACTTTGCTGTTCGCACTTCCTCTTTATTTGTTGAAAGCGGAGTTAGTGCCTCGGGAAGCGGCTTGGCTTCCGAGTTTGGTCTTCGTGCTCTTTATGTTCCCAGCTCGTTTGGCCACCGGCTGGGCCCTTAGCCGCTCAGAAAAGTGTGATTTCAGACGTCATTTTGTCTTTCGCTGGGCTGCTTGGGTGACCATGTTGCCCGTCGTTGCCTTCTATGTACTGATCGTCTATTTCACACAGTACGTCTCTTGGTACGGGGGCCTCAGCCTCTACGAGCAGCATGCATTCCTGCTGCCCGTCCCGTTTCTTGGCTTGTGAAGCAATTCGAATCAGAATGATGGAGAAAGGTCGTCTGTTGTACCGTTTGGGGATTCCGGTTCGTTGGATTCCGGTTCGTTGTTCGGCGATGAAACCGAGTCTTCGTCCGAGCTTGCTTGGGGCGTAGATTCTTGGCTTAGCTCGTTCGTCGCGTTCTCGTTGGTTGCCGTTGCTGGCTCGGATTGCGAATCGGAAAGCGGTTCATCGTTCGTTTGCGGAATTTGATTGGGATTGAAGTTGGGGTCATTCAGTTCCAGCAATCTCATTAGCTTGAAGTCGGCCGGTGGAAATGTTTCTTCAAATTGTTCCAGTACCCACCGATAACGTGCGACGGATTCCATGAGATCTTCGGCTGTCGTATCCTCCAGCATGACGGGGTATTTTTCGAAGATCTTGGCCCATTCGTTCCAGGAGGCTTCGTAGTTTTCTCGCATTCCTTCGAGATCAGCCACCTTGTAAGCTTCTTCGGCTGCATAGAGATATTTACGAGCATCGATTGCTTCCTGACTCTGCTCAATTTCGCAGCGGAGTTTCCAGTAGCGATAATTCACTTGCTCTTGGTAATTGTCGATGGCGTCGGCTTCTGCTTCTAACCGGATGCCTTCGCGAATCAATCGGTCAAATTCCGCCTTTTTTTCTGCGGGAGCACGTTTGGAAAGGTCGTCAAATTCAACTCGCAGTCTTCGGTCGGTCATCAAGGCCATGGCAGATTGTTCGACGGTTCGTTCTTGCCAAGGTAGCTCTGAAGCTTCAAGAGCTTCTGGAGAAATCGCTTCCCGTTTCTTGGCCAATATTTCTTCTCGAGCACCCGGAATCATTGCCAATAACTCATCGCGAATGCGGTTAGCATCCCGACGCATTGCCGAGCCTTCGTTGAGTCGGATGGAGAAACCGTAGGTGGTGGGGATGTCACGATTTCCATAGGCTTGCCATTGGTCCCCCGCTTTCATCCAGGCCACACGCGCCCGTTCGTCGAGGTAACCTTCTTCCTCAATCGCTTCGGCAAAGCTAATCATCCACTTGGGAGGATGAGAATGGAAGATCAGTGGTGTTTTTCCACGTTTGATGTTCTCGTTATCACCGACGAGTCGCCCGCGGATCGGGATTCCTCGATCGACTATTTGTTCCGCTTTACGGAACCATTCACGACCCACTAGCCAGTTATCTGGCTTCCCTTCCGGACCCAGAGTGTTGTCCAGCGGAATGTTGTCTGATCGCAGGCGTTCGTGGAGATCCTCATCTTCGGCGAACAGACGCCGGTATTGCACATACTCGTCGGCTTTGCCGATTTTGTGGCCAAAAGTCCAGCCGATTTCCCAATACAAGACGGGTTCGTCCGTGTTGTATCGGATGCCGTCACGTAGGAAGTCGATTCCCCGTGTTACCCAATGGTATCGCGATCGATAGTCGTCGAACTCAACCGATACGTTGTAGGCCAGGTTCCAGCCTTGAAATTGCCAGACGGAGATGAAGTTGGGCTGAAGTTTGCTGATTTGGTTGAGCGTTGCCGTCAGATTGTCCCAATCGCTGTCTCGCTTGTAGCGGTTGGCTCGTTCCCAGAGTAGGTTGGCTGCAATGCCTTTCATGCCGAGCGTGGCCAACTTCATGGTTTCGCTGGCGGGGTCAATATCTCCTAAATTCGCTTGCGAAAGATTATATTCTTTTCGCATTTGTGACAGGACACCTCCGTCAGAGAGGTCTCCGTTGGATTCACGCATTGCGGGCCGGCTCAGCAGGTAAAGCGGAATTAGCAGGACAGCAATCAGTGCTCCATAAATGGTTTTTCGACGAAATGATTCGTTGGAGATCATGCGGCAATCTCGCGAGTTCTAAAGCAAAAGTAGCCAACGGCTGATGCGACAGCGACATAAGCCAACGTAATGACAAAATGTTGTGCCATCAACGCAGCAGGAATGTTAAACCCATAGGCGACAAAGCGACTGGTATTGAAAATGCTGCAGTCGGGCATGGCGTAACTAACCGTCTGTATGATGAACATTAAAACGTCGTCAATCCTTTGAATAATTGTCGTTCCGACGGCTTGGTCAAGTTCCACCATTTGTCCAGTTTGTTTGACAAGTCGGACAAGGGACTCCAAGGGGCCGCCGCCCGGCAATTCTCCACTGGCGACATTCACGACGAATCCTTTGAATAATCCCATGACGACCGCGGCCAACGTCGCCATCATGGCCACTGCACCGCTGACTACCGTACTGAACATGACGCCGAAACAGGTCACGACCACCATCTGGAACCAAATGCTTGTGTAACCCTTGAGGAAGTTCAACCAAAACGGCTTGTCGGATGCTCGGAGGTAGAGGTCGGCAGCGGCCATCCCGAGATATTGGTCCTGGTCGAGGCAGCGAACCCAAATCTCCAAGCTGTCCGATTTTGAGTCGACCAGATTTTCGAAAATATCGACCGTGATTTCGTTGCCCTGGGCGTCTCGGGCATCGATTTTTCTCGGGATAAATCGCTGGTACGCATCGTAGTCGCGTGCCGTAAAGCTGATTTCGTCACTCTTCCAGCCCTCGCTCGCTGAAAGGGGTTGGCCGTCAGGTCCAACGGGCGCAGGCTTGACCAGCTGAAGGGTACCGGTCAAACCTTGCTCGATGTCGCCTTTGAAGGTTCGGAAAACGCGCAGCGTCATTTCGATCGGAAGTCCGTCCGGGAAATCTTCGGCTTGCAGCCCTTCAAACGTCCAGATGGCGGCCGCCAATGTTCCGCCTTCAACATACTTTCGGTATTTGTTTTCGTAGCCAACGTTGGTTCCGGCACTTGGTTTTCCCGTTGAATCAATGAATCGAAGCGAGCCGCGAATGGGGACACGTGCTTGTAGAAATCCCTCAGCGGCTCCCAGTTGATATTGGCCGTCTCGGCTCTCAGCTACCGTTTGGGCGAGTCGATGAAAGTGATCGTGGTTCGGTGTCACGATCATTTCGCCCGCATCATTGACGGTAATGTCATGCCGATGGGCACGTGCCAGAGAGGATTCGCCAATCTGTTGATTCAAGGGTTCGCCGTCGACATCGACGGTTTCGCTGGCTAATTGTTGAGGATTGACTTGGTGCGTGTGTTGCAGGCCTCGTTTGACGAAGAAAAAACTAAAGACGCACATCAAGACCAGAATCACCGTACCGACGGCACAAAACCCGAGCATGCGACCGACCACGATTTCCCAAGGCCGGACAGGTTTGGTCACGATGGTGTAAATGGTTCGATTCTTGATGTCCGTGGGTAGACTAAATGCACTCAAGAAGACAGCCAGGATCAAAACCAAGTAATTTGACGATGTGAGCACGAAACTCAAATATAGCCTTGCCGGATGGCTACTGCTGGGATCGAGAAACCAACCCGCAAACAACAAAGCGATCACGAACACGGCAAACACGACGAGTACTCTGCGTCGAATCGATTCTTGAAAAGACAGTCGGGCAATTGCGAACAGTCGCCTTGGCGACAATTGAATCAAATCACGAAACGCCGAGGCAACAGTTGTCGTCAAAATCCTGAGAGATTCAATGGGGCCGTGCCGCAGCGCTCCTGCGAGGAAGCCGATGAACAATCCCATCAAAATGACTGCCAAGACCATCGCGAAGAAGGTTGGTAAATTCAGCGACAGCCATTCAAATAACGGCAGAATCGGTTTTTCCAAAACCATAGCGGTTCTCGTTGTGCTCCACTCACCTAAATGTTGTCTTCGAGTCGCGGCAGCTTTTTTACTTGCTTTGTGTCGCTCGTCGCCCTGGCCTTGCTTCGCTTTCGCGAACAATACTTAAGAAAAGTTCTTCAAGCGTCGTGGTTGGATTCTCGATGCCGAGGACTTTGGCTCCGTGACGCTCGATTACATCTCGAATCTCTTTCTTGGCCTCGTCGCTTAAGCCTTGAGCACGAATTTGAGTCACATCGCGGACCTGGAGTAAATTGTCCACCCGCCCTAATTCCTTGAGATCGCCCTGATAGAGTATTGCGATGCGATCACAGACGTCTTGGACGTCTGCCAGGAGATGGCTGCACATGACCACGGTCTTGCCTGCGGCTTTCAGGTTCAGGATTAAATCCTTCATTTCCCGTGTTCCGATCGGGTCGAGTCCTGTGGTCGGCTCATCGAGAACAATCAGATCGGGATCGTTAATGAGCGCCTGTGCCAGGCCGATCCGCCGAGTCATGCCTTTGCTGTATTCTTTGAGCTGTCGACGCTTTGCCCAATCGAGTCCGACCATGTTGATTAAGTCGGCGACGCGCTGCTTGCGCTCGCCGGGCGTCATATTGAACAGCCGACCGTAGAAATCCAAAGTTTCTTCGGCGTTGAGGAACTTGTAGAGGTAGGATTCCTCCGGCAAGTATCCAATGCGTTCATTTTTGGATACGTCGCTGGCTTTTTTACCAAAGACCAACGCTTCACCGCTGGTGGGGAATAGCAATCCAAGGATCAACTTAATTGTGGTTGTTTTTCCTGATCCGTTTGGGCCGAGTAATCCGAAGATTTCGCCTTCCCGCACATCAAGATCGAGTGCCTTGAGCGCTCGCACCTTTTGGCGGCCCCAGAAGTCGCGGTAATCTTTCGTCAGATTGCGTGTTTCAATCACGATCTCGGCCCCCTGCGACGGCTTTTCCGCCGCGTCCGCAACCGTTGCTTCCATGGTAATCTCCGATTCTTCGCGTGAGACTTGAGTGGCTCCGCAGGGGGAGCCCCAAAGGTACTTAGGCGAAATCTGTGAGAAGCTCGTATGAACTGTTCGTCTAAGCTTGCAAGCTTACGCTGTTACGCGGTCCACATTCGGCGAGTTCGATTCCGCGTCGACGAACTTGGTCAAGATAATCCTATTTTTCCGATCCAGGAACTCGCTTCCCTTCCCACTTGTGTCTTCCTGATACGCTGTTTGAACCGAGCGTTGCAGGGGACACCCTGAACTATAAAAGGCTGAGTAGAAGCGTGCAATAATCCCCAGCTCCAATCTGGGTTGCTTTCCGGAAACTGGCTGCCGAGCCGATCGCCAAGTGACTCCATTGGTCGGTGAATCCGCCGGCCGCAGCTGTAGATTTCGCTGTTCTCGCGGGGCTTGTTGTGTTTTTTATCGTTTGTATAATAAATTCGCTTAGTGATAATGAGTCTCAGTACGAGTTTCGGGTGAGGGGGTAGGTTTTAATCGGCATGTTCGCAAAAACGGCTCAAAAAAAAGCTTTTACACTGGTCGAGTTACTCGTTGTGATTGCCATTATTGCGATTCTCGTGTTGTTGCTCCTGCCGGCAGTGAACGCTGCCCGCGAGGCAGCCCGCAGAGCATCCTGTATCAACAATATTCGGCAATTAGGCTTAGCACTGATCAATTTCGAAGGCACTCACAACCGATTTCCGCCCAGTCGTGGCAAGGTGGGCGGTTGGTCGATCCATTCTCGTCTCTTGCCGTTCCTTGAAGAGGGCGTCTTGGCTGATGAGATCGATTTTGACGCCCCCTATGATGGAGTGGTGACGGGTTCGGGGCAATTACTCAGTTCCTATCGC
Organism: Pirellulaceae bacterium; assembly: GCA_029243025.1. Taxonomy (NCBI): domain Bacteria; kingdom Pseudomonadati; phylum Planctomycetota; class Planctomycetia; order Pirellulales; family Pirellulaceae; species Pirellulaceae bacterium. The sequence goes on from JAQWSU010000030.1 coordinate 169,116, forward strand.
GTCAACGCTTATCTTTGTCCTTCGGAGGTCAATGATCGGGTTCGACTGTCTGGTGAGATTCCTAAGCATTATCCGATCAGTTACGGGGGGAACATGGGAGTCTGGTTTGTCTGGGATCCCGTGAAGCGTCGCGGCGGACCAGGTGTGTTCTATCCTCAGAGTTGGCTGTCCGGACGCAAATTTCGCGATGGTCTAAGCAAGACGCTCGCGTTTGCAGAGGTGAAGGCGTACACCCCTTACGAGCGGAACGCGGCAGCGGACGGTGACCTACCGATCCCAACAACGCCCGAACAGCTTCCGGCAGGGGGACAACAGAAGTTTGGCCCGCCGATCCAAAAGAATACGGGTCACACCGAAGGGGTCGATGGGCGTGTCCATCAGACAGGTTTTACAACCACTTTCCTGCCCAACTACGATGTGAGTCCGAGCCGAGTTGCGGGTCGCAGCATCGATTGGACAAACCAACAGGAAGGCAAATCCAGTACGGTCAAGACTTATGCGGCTGTGACGGCTCGCAGTTACCATACTGGCTTGGTGAACACGGTGATGCTCGACGGTTCGTCGCGACCCGTGACGGACGACGTTGATCTGAAGGTCTGGCAAGCCGCCTCAACACGTAGCGGCCGCGATTCAGGCAGCTTTGATGATTAGCTAGGATCCGGCCGAGGGACGCAATCAGGTTGGCTGCTGAAGATGCTTTCGCCAGACGCTACCGCCAGGATATTCATACTGGTGGATCGACTCCGGTAGAAGGTCGAGGCTGTAACCCGGGGAGGTGGGGACGCGATATCGTCCGTTTTTGATCACCACCGGATCCTGGAAGTGTTCATGCAGGTGATTGACGTATTCCGCCCAGTGATTCTCCAAGCAGCCGCTAACGGCAACGTAATCAAAAATCGCCAAGTGTTGGATGTGTTCACACAGGCCGACTCCGCCACCGTGCGGGCAAACGGGGACGCCAAACTTTGCAGCCATCAGCATGACAGCTAGCACTTCATTAACGCCCGCTAGTCGGCAGCTGTCGATTTGGCAGAATTGAATGGCCTGCAACTGCAAGAGTTGTTTGAACAGCACTCGGTTCTGCCCCATTTCACCTGTGGCCACACCGATCGGCCGGATCGCTTCTGCGATCCTTTGGTGTCCCACGACGTCATCAGGACTGGTTGGCTCTTCGATCCAGGTTGGATTGAATTGGGCCAATTCTCGCATCCATTCGATGGCCTCGTTTACATCCCAAATTTGATTGGCATCGAGCATCAGTGTGTGATCATCACCAATTTCTTCTCGAACAATTCGCAGACGATGAAGATCTTGTTGCAGGTCTCCGCCTACTTTGATTTTGAAAGAGGTCCAGCCATCGGCTAGGGCAGCTTGGCAAAGATGACGTAATCGCTCATCGGAATAGCCGAGCCAACCGGTGCTGGTGGTGTACGCTGGGTATCCATCTTGTTTCAGCTGTTGGATTCGATCTGTCCGCGTGGGGGCGAGTTGTTCGAGAATTTCTCTCGCTTCGTCGGGTGTGATGGCATCTGTCAGATAGCGGAAATCGATCGTCGAGATCAGTTTTTCTGGGGTGAGTTCGCAGAGCAATTGCCAGAGTGGCTTTTGTTCGGTTTTTGCCCAAAGGTCCCAGATTGCATTGATGATGGCCCCCGCTGCCATGTGCACGGTACCTTTTTCCGGGCCAAGCCATCTCAATTGGGAGTCGCCAGTGGTCAGCTCTCGCCAGAATTGACCAAAATTTGCGGTGATTGAATCGAGTGATTGTTGCTCGACTTTTTCAGCGAGTGCTTCAATCGCGTTGACGCACAAATGGGTGCCACGACCGAGAGTGAACACCAGACCGTGTCCGACATGTGGCCCATCGGTTTCGAGTGTCACGTAAGCAGCCGAGTAGTCGGGATCCTTGTTCATGGCATCTGAGCCATGTTGTTCCCATGAGGTGGGGAAGCGAATGTCCGTCACACGTAAGCGGGAGATGGTCGGCATGAATCAGTCGGGGGAAAAGTTGCGGCGATCGAAACGGGCGAGAGCGTTGAATTGTAACCCATTTTGCGGTCGCGTCGCGACTGATCAAAATTGTAATTTGTGTGCCTATTTGACGGCAAAAAAAAAGCTCCCGGAAATACTCGGGTCCCAGGGGGGCAGAGGACTCCTTTTTTTTCCGGGAGCGATTGGACGCTCCGATTGCTCGGATGCAATCAATTGTTTTTCGAAGCGGTCGACGGCTTCCATGCCGAACGCTCGCTTCGCGGTCCGCAGAGTGCAAGCACTCCAGATGCGGACTCCACCACGTGGATCAAGACTGTTTTCGAGTTATCAGTTCTTATTTTTGGAAACGATTTTGTGTCGCCGTTGTGTGACTGTCGAGGCGGGAGAATAGGTGATTCATTCCAGAGGGTCAAGAGCGTTTTTAGGCGATTGAATTAAGCCAAAAAGCTAGCGGATAGGAATCTTTCAACGGAACCTGGTCGGTCTCTTTCGCATTGACACAAAGTGACTGCCTCGATAGCTTCCCCGAGCGTGTGCAGCGGCAAATTTTGTTTCCGTGCTGTCCCTTTTCCTCTTTGCAAACCCAACTCCGTTTCAGGAGTAACGTTGGATCATCGGCATGGCCAAGTGCATCGCGTATATTCGATTCAGCGTACCCGTGATGATGAGCTTAGGGTTGATCATCATGCTGGGCTGTACGAGTTGGCGAGAGACGCCCTCTGAGGGGTTCAATTTACCGCCTGTGCGATTGGCTCCTGACGGGGTCGCCTTGCAGGTGACGTTTCTTCGTGTGCCCACGGGGCAGACCGACTTTAATACGGAGCTTTGGGGTCAGGTCGACGAACAAGTGCTCGGTCAAGCTGTACGACAACGATTGAATGACAATGGTTTTCGTTGCGGGCTTGTCGGGACACAGCTTCCGGAATCATTACGGAAACTGTTGGATACCAAAGAAGAATCTTCGACGCTTGAAGCGACTTCGCAACGCGAGATCGATGCCTTGTCCCAGAATCGTCGAATTAATACGCGATCTGGAAAACGCAATGAGATTGTTACGGCAGCTCCTCAGGAAGAAATGATCGTGTTGTACCGTGACTCGAATGCGGATCGTGTCGGTGGCAAGACGTTTACTGAGGCACAGACGATTCTCGCGACTAAGAGCTACCCGTATGGTGATGGTCGCGTGGATCTGAAGTTGGTGCCGGAGATACAATTTGGACAGCCCAAGAAGCAATGGATCGCTGGAGAAGGAACGTTCCATCTGCTTTCGGCACGGGATAGGGAGGTTTTTTCCGATCTGGAAATTGTCGCGTCGATCATGCCAGGCCAAACGTTGATCCTGAGTTGTACGCCGGAGTCAAAGGGACTTGGGCAGAACTTCTTTGTCGATACGTCTCATGGAGACCCGCAGCAGAAGCTGTTGCTGATTCGGCTGGCTCAGACTCAGCGTGATGATCTGTTTGAGCTATCGGAGCCACTGCCCGACGCGCTCATTTCGGATGAGGCGGACGGCGAGAATGCATTGAATCAGCCCCTTTCGCGGTAAATCCCCGTTTCCTTTGCTCTGCGTTATCCCGTTAGGGATTGCCAGTCTTCCCTGCCATTCTCATAATGGCGAATCTGCATTGTTTGTTGATTGCTTGCCCGGGCGCGACGCTTCGCCTGTCTGGCAAGGTAATTGTCGAATCGCAATCTCGCTCGAATTTATTAAGTAATGTTGAAGGAGTTAATCGATGGCTCTCGTTCCTCTGAGAATTCTACTCGACCACGCGGCTGAAAATAATTACGGTGTGGCCGCATTCAATGTCAATAATATGGAACAGATTCAGGCCATCATGGAAGCGGCTGAAGAAACCGATTCTCCCGTCATTATTCAGGCTTCAAGAGGAGCTCGTTCCTATTCTCAGGATGCTTACTTGCGTCATCTGATGTTGGCGGCTGCGGAACTCTATCCGCACATTCCAATTACCATGCATCAGGATCATGGAAATAGCGTCGAGACTTGTGCCAGTGCAATCGAGAACGGATTCACCTCAGTCATGATGGATGGCTCACTCGAAGCGGACGGAAAGAGTCCGGCCTCCTTTGACTACAATGTCGATGTGACCCGCAAAGTCGTTGAATTGGCCCATCCACAAAATGTATCCGTCGAAGGTGAATTGGGCTGTCTGGGTTCGCTGGAGTCTGGCGAAGGTGAGCAGGAGGATGGCCATGGTGCGGTGGGCACTTTGTCGCACGATCAGCTGCTGACCGATCCGGAGCAAGCGGAAGAATTTGTGGCTGCCACCGGCGTGGATGCGTTAGCCGTGGCAATCGGAACCAGTCATGGAGCTTACAAGTTCACTCGTCAGCCCGATGGTGAAATTCTGGATATGAAACGTATCGAAGAAATTCATCGCCGACTTCCGAACACCCACCTGGTGATGCACGGTAGTAGTTCCGTCCCTCAGGAGCTGCAAGATATCATCAACCAGTATGGCGGCAATATTCGTCAAACGTGGGGTGTGCCGGTCGAAGAAATTCAGCGTGGGATTCAATCTGGCGTTCGTAAGATCAATGTTGACACCGACAATCGCTTGGCGATCACGGGGGCCATTCGCAAAGTGCTGGCAGAATCCCCGGAAAAGTTTGATCCGCGTGATTATTTGAAACCGGCTCGTGCTGCGATGAAACAGGTCTGTGTCGATCGCATGGTCGCTTTCGGCCAAGCCGGCAATGCAAGCAAAATGAAATCGGCGATCTCCGTTTAAGTTTTTTCATCGGTCAAATGCAGTCAACGATACCATTGCAAGCGCGGGCTCTTCTCGATGCCCGCGTTTTTTTGTGGTCTTCTGCGCACGTCGCACGACTCCACGTTGCCTTGCAATGGTCGTCTCGATAGAATCGCCTTCCGCGCCTGTTCCCGATTTTCGCAATTTCTTCTCGTCAAGGATGACGTCGATGAATATGCAGCCAAATCGTTTTCCGAGAGAATCGGTAAGCGAAACTGTGCAGATCGTTGCTCGTTCCGTAATCTGTACGGAGGGGCGAGCTGTCTTGCGACTCGCTGATCGCATCGACGATTCGTTTGCCGAGGCGGTGGAGCTACTGTTTCGTTGTCGCGGTAGTGTGATCGTGACGGGCATGGGCAAGGCTGGTTTGGTCGGGCAGAAGATCGCCGCGACGTTTGCCTCCACGGGGACCCGGAGTCATTTTTTGCATCCGGCGGAAGCGATCCACGGTGACTTGGGTCGGATTCATCCCGATGATGTAGTCGTTGTATTGTCGCACAGCGGGGAAACCGAAGAGGTGATTCGTTTATTACCGTCACTTGCTGTTCTGAACGTGCCGGTGATTGCAATCACCGGCCATGCCGAAAGCCAGTTAGGGCAGCAAGCCGACGTTCCCGTGTTGATGGGTGAGCTGGAGGAAGCGGGTGAACTGAAATTGGCGCCCAGTACGAGTACGACCGTGATGTTGACCCTGGGAGATGCCTTGGCTTTGACGACGAGCCAGTTGCGAGGCTTTCAGCCCGAAGACTTTGCCCGATTCCATCCAGGCGGATCGCTCGGACGGAAACTGGCGATGGTGGAAGAGTTCATGCGACCCATCGATCAGTGTCGGGTTGCCTCGGACAGCCTGTCTGTGCGACAGGTGCTCGTTTCGCTGGGACGTCCTGGTCGGCGATGCGGAGCTGTCTTGTTGACCGACGCAGCGGGAGTTCTGACGGGCATCTTCACGGATAGTGATTTGGCGCGAATACTCGAGCAGCAACAAGAGCAGGCTTTGGATGGTCCAATCCGCGACGTGATGACTTGCTCACCACGGGTTGTTTCTGCGGGGATGATGTTGCCTAACGCGATCGAAATTCTGGTCGAACGTAAAATCAGCGAGTTGCCGGTTGTGGACGATGCGGGGTGCCCCGTTGGTTTGATCGACATCACCGATGTGGTCGGCATTTCGTCGACGCTCGATACGGTTGATGAGGTGGACGAAGGGGATGCCGAAATAAATGAAATAGCTGAAGCCGACGGATCGTTTCCTCGCATTCTTCCGCTTTCGAACCAACAACGAAATGATGCGTAAATGAAGATTGAAGCACGTTGTCAGCGGATCGAAATGATCCTGTCCGACGTTGATGGAGTTCTCACCGACGGAGGCGTTGTTTTTGATAACGACGGAATTGAAACTAAAAAGTTTCACATTCGAGATGGGTTGGGAATCAAGCTTTGGCAGCGGGCCGGTTACAAGTTTGGGCTGGTGACGGCTCGGAATTCGCACATTGTCAAAGTCCGTTCTGCCGAGTTGGGAATCGAGATTATTCGGCAGGGATTCGAAGAAAAGCTGTTGACGATTCGTGAAATTCTCTCTCAGCAAGGCCTTGAGGCAGAGCAAGTTTGTTTTGTCGGGGATGATTTGACTGATTTGCCAGCGATCAATTCGCTGGGACTGGGGGTTGCCGTCGCGGATGCGGCCGAAGAGGTGCGGTCTTCCGCCCACTACGTGACGCAACTCAGTGGCGGACACGGAGCGGTAAGAGAGACAATCGAACTTATCTTGAAAGCGAAGCACCGTTGGGGTGATCTGATTCAGAAATATTTGTAGCCCTCGACAGAACGTTTTCGTCTTTATGCGGCCAATCCCCGTTTAGTTAAAGGAGTACCAACGGGATTTATGTGGCTTACTCAGATCAAACGAATCGGCTCCAGTTTCGGGGCAGTTTTGGTGTCCTACTGGTGCTACGCGCTGATCGTCGTTCCGCTGATTGAACCGACTTTAACGCGTGCGAAGTCGATTGGATCTCAGCGCGGATACGGACGCTCGACGGAACCATTTCAGAGTGAGCTCGAAGGATTCTTTCCTGAAGGCGCTTGGGAAATGGGGGATGCCAAGGTTTTGCGAAGTGGTACCACTTCGTTGCTGTTTCAGGATTATAAGCCTAACGAAAATGGTACGATTCACATCTATCCTTGTACGGTTGTGGTGCGACCGGAGACTGCTGATCAGGCACCCTTGATCATGCAAGCGCCGGAAGGCGCCATCTTGCGTTTGAATCGGCCGCTCGACTTGAAGTCGGGGCAGTTTGGTCAGCCGGTTGCGGGTCGTTTGCAAGGAAAGATTCGCATTCATAGTCCCGGTCGATCGGATGGTACAGGTCAACTATTGATCGAGACTTCCAATGTCCAGATCACGACAAAGCGTCTTTGGACAGCAAATTCAGTCAATGTGCACTTCGACCAAAGTTACGCGCGAGGTAGTGATCTGATCATCCAACTTGCGCCGCAAAGGAATTCAGCTCAAGCAGGTGTCTCGCCGGGTTGGGCAGGGATTCGCTCGATTGAATTAGTGAAGTTGGACGAATTGCACATTCAACTCGATCCAAAACCATCGGTCGATTCCACGAATCAATCCAAGCAGGCCATCTCAATGGCTGAGCGAACGGTGCCCGTCAAAGTTACTTGCAGCGGTCCTTTTGGAATCGACTTTCAGCAGAAGGTCGTGACGTTCGATGAACAGGTTCATCTGCGGTGTTTGAATCCTGGCCAGCCGGAAGACTCGTTGCGATGCGATCGGTTGCAGATGTTTTTGGTCGAACAAGCGACTGAGGCTGCTGTGAAGGATCAAGAGACAAAACCCGATGTTCGCAAATCCCGCCAACGAAACATGCCCAAGCTTGATCCGCAGAGAATCGTGGCAGAAGGAAATCCGGCGGTTCTTGACGCACGGTCAAAGTCGGTGCACATCAGCGGGCACAAGCTGATGTACGATCTCGTCCATCGTCGTTTTCGACTTTGGGCCGACAAGCAGAATCCGACCGATCAGGTGCTGTTTCGTTTTCAAACGCATCAAGTGCTCGCCCGCGAGCTTGATGCGACCATGCAGGATCAAAAAAACTTGGAACGTTTGCGTGCGAAAGGCCCTGGCGTCTATCGGGGGTCTCTGCCTGATCGCGGTCAAGAGCCCGTTCAAGCTTCCTGGCAGGGGGTGTTGTCGATCGATCAGGTGGATGCGGGGCAAGTGCTGAAGATGCGTGAGGATGCGTCGATTATGGTCGGGCTCGAGAGTCGTGTTGATGCGTATCACATTGAGGTCTTGTTCGATCGTCAGGCTGTCGGCGCACCCGCGGTAAAGGGTGAGTTGCCTTTACGGCCCAGGCGGATGGCTGCGGTTTCAACTCCGGATCAAGCGGTTCGCGTTGTGTCACCGGAACTCACGGCGTTGACTGGTAGACTTTCGGCGGCGTTTACCTATCGTCCGCAAGTTGAGGATCAACCGAAACCCACTGCGACTCTCGCCGATCGCCAGCCTCGCCCACCCGCCACGAACCCTGTGAATCGCTTGCGGCGTCAAGAATCTTCAGAACGAAGGATGGACGTCTCTTGTCGGGAAATTGAGATGCAATTGAGTGTGCAAGGAAAACAAGTCAGTATCGATCAGATTGACTTGCGTGGTCAGACTCGACTTGCCCAACTTGATCGTGCTGCTGACCCGACAAAGTCCTTTGAAATTGCCGCCGATGCGATGCGGATTCTGGATCGTGACGGAAGCGGCAGTCATGTTTTGGTGGCGGTTGGAAATCCCGTGGATATTCGTACGGCGAAATTCACGGTGCGGACAGATAAGTTGCAACTTGACCAAGCAGACAATCTGCTTTGGACTGACGGTGCCGGACGGATGACGATGTTGATCGACCGTGATTTGACCACGCAACGTGCTTTAGCCGCACCTCAACAGATAACGCTCGATTGGCAAGATCGTATGCATTTCAACGGCCAGTTGGCCAGCTTTCATGGCAATGTGGATCTGCGGAGCCCGCAGCGTCGTTTGCGATCGGCCCGACTGGGGGTGCAGTTCGAACGACGCATCGAGTTTTCGAAGTCGGATGGAAAACAAGCACCGGAGATTCATACCATTCAGGCCGATGGAAATGTGCTGGTTGAAAATCGAGAGTTGGATAATCGATCTCAGCTCACATCGGTCAGTTATCTGCAAGTACCGCACATTCGATATGATCACCTGGCGGGTGATATGTTTGCTGAAGGGCCCGGGCGCGTGGTCACACATCGTAGGGGTTTTCAGACAATGCAACTCCCTGGCGCGACCGCAAAGGAAACGCCGTCCAATGTTGATGACGCAGCCGTTAGCTTTATTCAGGTTGACTTTCAAAACCAGATAACAGGCAACATGCAGCGGCGTGCGGCCGAATTTCAGGGACAGGTCAAGGTGATTTACGGGCCCGTACAGAGCTGGAATGAATCAATCAATTCCGATGCTGTGTTGGGTGAAAAAGACGTGCTCATGTCGTGCGATCGGCTTTCGTTTGCTGAGGGACCAACCACGCCCGAGGGGCAGCGCACCGTTAATTTGGTAGCGCAGGAAAACACCTATGTCGAAGGAAAGACATTCACCGCGCGAGGCCAGCGATTATCGTACGAGCAGCAAAAAAAACTGCTGATTCTGGAAGGCGCAGCCCGCTCCGATGCCGTCTTGTCCCACCAGGCTCGAGTCGGTGCACCCCGCTCGGAGACAGTTGCTCGCAAGATTCTTTTCTGGACTGATACGCAGCGAGTCGAGGTGGATGACGCTCGCTATATCGATTTGAGCAACTTGGGATTATAGCGAACCGACTCAAAATTCGATTCGCTGGCCGGGCCCGATCTAAACTTCCTCCCATCGGCGGGAAGATGCACTGCTCAGCACGGCGTCGCAGACCTTCTGGGTCTCGAGTGCATCTCGGAACGTCGGGCTAGCGGGGGTTCCACTGCCGATACTCTGAATGAAATCGGCCACTTGATGAATGAAGCTGTGCTCATAGCCAATTTGCAGGCCGGGGACCCACCACTTATCCATGTAGGGCATATCGCCGTCACTCACATGCACCGAACGCCAGCCACGAACGATCGAATCATCGCTGTGATCGAAGTAGTTGAGTCGATGCAGGTCGTGCAGGTCCCAGGAGATGGAGGCGTTTTCGCCGTTGATCTCGAAGGTGTAGAGCGCCTTGTGGCCACGTGCGTAGCGGGTCGACTCGAACGCCCCGAGCGAGCCGTTGTTGAAGTGACACATGAAGGTGCAAGCATCGTCAATGCCAACGGATTGGACTTCGCCGGTTAAGCTGTGAACACGTTCTTTGATGAACGTTTCTGTCATTGCACTGACGTCCTTGATTTCTCCATTCAGCCAGATCGCCGTATCGATACAGTGGGCCAACAAGTCACCCGTAACGCCGCTGCCTGCTGCATCGATGTCCAAACGCCACAAGGCTTCACCGCCTTGGGGGAGGTCCTCGGCGATCGTCCAATCTTGAAGGAAATTGGCTCGATAGTGGAAGATGCGACCCAGCCTGCCTTCATCAATTAGCTGTTTTGCAAGGGTCACAGCCGGCACGCGTCGGTAGTTGTACCAGACCATGTTGGGAACGCCAGCCGCTTCGACGACTTTGCACATTTCCTCGCCTTCGGCAACGTTCATCGCGAGCGGTTTTTCGCAGAGGATCATCTTGCCTGCTTGAGCGGCGGCGATGGCGATTTCGTGATGTAGGTTGTTGGGAGTACAGATGTCAACCGCATCGATGTCGTCGCGAGCCAAGAGAGCACGCCAGTCAGTTTCGATCGATTCATAGCCCCAATTGTCCGCGAATGCTTGTGCCTTTTCCTGGTTTCGAGCACAAATCGATTTCAAGACGGGCTCGTATTCCAAATCGAAGAAGTTTCCGACGGAAGCGTAGGCATTTGAGTGGGCTCGGCCCATGAATCCATAGCCAATCATGCCGATGTTGAGTGGTTTCTTGCTCATCAAATATTCCTTTGATGGTGGGTGTTTTGTGGCACGTTTGAGCTGGGGTTATTCCGACCAGCCATGAGCGTCGCGTACTGCGATCATTGCAGCAAGGATGTCGTTCCAGGTTTCCGACTTGTGCATCACGTCGTTGGGGAACATGCAGCCGTCCCAACAAATGTGTTGGAATGCTTTGGTCGGTTCACCGTTATCGCCACGGAGCCAATGACCGGCATGTTCGGCGATCGATAGTTTGCCATTCGGGTCGTTGGGAAGGCAATGGCGGCCCGTTTTGTCATGTGATCCGCTGCCTTTGACGGTCGCGTCGTTTTGAGCAACATGAAAATCAAATGTCCAGGGCCTCAGTGCAGTGGTTAGTTCCGCTAACGCCGCGTTGAGTTCGTCGCCATTCCAATTAAAGTTCTCGGAGACAATGCGATCTTCAGGGGCGTTGTAGCCAAGAATGTAAAGTAAAGTGTGAGCCATGTCGGCTTGGAATCCCACCAAGTCGGGACGGTCAACAGTTTCCAGCAACCGCACCATTTCTTTCCAGCTATGCATTGCGCCCCAGCAGATTTCACCTTCGGCGGCTAATCGTTCGCCGTGATCGGCAGCAATGTCACCGGCTTGGCGAAAGGTGTCAGCAATCTTGGCGGTGCCCTCGGGGTCCTCCGCCCAGGTGCCAGGATCGACGGATGAATCGATGCGAACGATCCCGTAGGGTCGGACTCCCAGTTCGCGGAATCGTTTGGCAATGTGACAGCCCTTGCGGACTTGGGTTAAGAATTGGTTGCGTTCTGTTTGGTCGCCCATGGCGGATCCGCCGCCCGTCGGTGGCCAAACAGGAGCGACGACGGAGCCAACAACCAAATCTTTTGACTGAATTTGATCGGCGATCCGTTTCAAATCGTCGTCAGACGCGTCAATGTCCACATGGGGAGCGAAAAGGAAGATGTCGATGCCGTCGAACTTTTTGCCGTTGCATTCGGCAGCAGCTGTCAGGTCCAGCATGGTCTCCAGTTCGATAGGGGGTTCTGAGTCCGGCCCCTTCCCGACGACGCCTGGCCAAGCAGCATTGTGTAATTTTGGGAAATTGTTGCTCATCGTAAGACAGTCCTTTTCTAGGCAAGAATCAGGCGACCAGAAGTCCCATTCAACTTGTTAATAGGATTGCGAAGCAAATACCAAACGATGGCCTATGCCTTGCGGTAGTCACCAACGCTGGGGACTTGGTCAAATGTATCAGGCCCAAAGTAACGTAAACTGACCAACGGTTCCCGATCCGTATTTTGGACCGTAAGCCCACGTTGGGCAGCTTCGTGAGTAATAAACACTTCGTCTTCCGTTTCATGACCGAAACGGATCATTGCTGGAGTTTGCAATTTCAACTTGCCAATCGTGCCACTGCCTTGGACCGTAATCCAACCACTTGCACCGGGGTCGTTTAAAGTGCAACTCGAACCGGGTTCCATCGTCAATTCACGAGCTGTAAACAGTTGTTTGCTGCCGACGGTTCCGTACACGATCCAGCGATCAATCCAGCCATCGCCCTCTGCCGCAATGATCGGTTCCAGATAATTGTTTTCTTTGAAGTGGGTGTCGATATTCTTTTCCCAATCGAGTTGCCCAATAATGAAGTCGAGGTCGTGGTGCTTGTCTTCCGGCATATCTTTGACCAACAGCGACCAGGGGACTTCCCGCCCTTCAACCAAGGATTGGAACATGCCAAAGACGTCGCTTCCCCACTGCGGTTCATAGGTGCAGAGCGAACCAGGAGCGTGGAGAACTCCGGGCGGAATCAGCCAGCCCGTACCGCGTTGAAGGCGATAGGCTTTGGAAAGATCAAGGATGCCATTGTCACCCCGATCCCAGGTCTCCAAGCATCGCCGTAGTTGGTCCTTCGTGGTTCCCGGTTCCAGCCCCATGAATGTGTAGGCAAAGTTGTTGTCCACGTTATTCATTTGAGGTGAGAAGTAGTAGCTCTCCGGCTTCCCTTCTTGTCCCACCAAGGCCGCATCTTCAGCCGACTGATGCATGTGATGAGGAATTGGCCCCATGTTGTCGAAGAACTTTGAATAGACGGGCCAACGTGAATACTTGTTGTACATGTCGGCGCCGATGATGCGGGCACCCATTTCTTCCACCGCATCTTTGAGGAGGAAATGTTGGTTTTCAAAAGTTACGAAGCTTAAGCCTTCGTGCCACACACGTCCTTCGTTGGTGGCTTCCGTCGTGCTGCCAAACCAACGTTCGTCAATTCCACCCCGATGTGCTCCATAGGCATACCAGTCGTGCGGATGAAGCTTGATTCGCTTGCCAGGGTGCAAAAAACTGCGAGGTACCCAGGTGGGCGTGAGTCGTAATAAGCCTTCGCCGGCGTCCATTGCCCGCTCTAATGCGGCGGCAACACTCGTGCCTTTTACAATGTTTGCGGATGTCATCTTTGCTCCTGTACTCACGAGACTGTGGGGACGCTTGGATGAAAGCGAGTCGCCGGACGAATTCAATGTTTTATTCGTTTTATTGCTCCCTGACAAGTAATCATAATTCCATGCCGGAAGCCCGGACGCGTGCTGGAAATTGTGACGCGAACCGCTTATAAGAAAGCCAGACTGATCACCGATCACTGGAAGCATTGTTTGATGGAGATGCCCTGATGGCTAAGCAAAGCTGGAAAATCATCGATGTGGATCAAAATGTCTATCTCGATTCCTTGCAGGTAAATCCAACTCAGGTCTCTGACGCCCCCGATTCGTTCAAGATTCGGAAATGGACGCACCGAGGTGGTTTGAGTGAAGGCGTCGATGAAATTCGAATTCACAACGGCCAGTTTGAGTTTTCAGTGCTGCCAACGCGCGGGATGGGGCTTTGGAAAGCATGGTGGAACGCCGATTTTGAATTGGGCTGGCAGTCACCTACGCGAGGGCCCGTGCATCCAAACTTTGTTCCGTTGATGGAACCGTCTGGATTGGGCTGGCTCGATGGCTTTGATGAATTGTTGTGTCGTTGCGGAGCCGAGAGCAATGGAGCGCCCGACTTTGATGAGCAAGGGCGCCTTACTTATCCCTTGCATGGACGATTGGCAAATCTGCCGGCTCAAGAAGTTAATGTTTCAGTCGATGGCGATCAGATCATTGTTCGCGGAGTCGTTAATGAGAAACGATTTCACTTTGCAAAGTTGCAACTCACGACAACGATTAAGACGCGGTTCGGACAACCGGGTTTAGAAATTCATGATGAGGTGCGAAACCTGTCAGCAACTGAAACTACGATGCAGATGCTTTATCACACGAATTTTGGCTCCCCCCTCTTGGGCGCAGGCGCCGAATTGATCTTGCCTGCTGAAGTTGTCGTGCCGCGTAACGAGTGGGCTGCTGAAGGGGTTGGGCATTGGTCGACTTATTCCGAGCCGAAGGCAGGCATGCCGGAGCGGGTTTACTTTTTCAAAATGCATGCGGATAGCAAGGGCGACACACAGGCGCTGTTGCGAAATGCCAATTCTTCTCGAGGCGTTTCGTTGCATTGGAATACAAAGCAATTGCCATGCTTCACGCAATGGAAAAATGAAACCGCGCTACAGGACGGATATGTCACAGGGCTCGAGCCGGGTACCAACTTTCCCAATCCTCGTAGCTTTGAAGAAGCTGAGGAGCGCGTTGTTAAATTACCGGGTGGCGGGTCTCATCAAATGGAACTTGGGATGACAGTCCATCCGGATGCGACATCGGTTCGTCAAGCCGAGGCCGCAGTCGCCAAGATTCAAGCAGGACGTCAGCCCAAGTTATACGAGGCACCGCAGCAGGGCTGGTGTGATATGTCCTAGCCGACTTGCCGCGCCGAAAGATTGCCAACTTTAGCAGAACTCGTTCGCGAAACCCGAGCCGATTTTTGCATCCTGTTGTTCGTTGCTGTCGCTGTTCCCGTTGGGTCAACGTCGTGGTCGATATCGAGTAACTCGGTCGCAAATAATATCGTAAATCGACCAGGTGTTGCCGTCAGGGCCCTGGAAAGGTTTGATCGTGAGTCGCCCTTCGATACTGATGGGTTCAGAGCGAAAGCGGGCGTCTTGACCCTCTGTCATTAGCACATTTAGCAAATGATCGGCTTGTCCGCCTGGTCCGAACTTGCATTCTGTGTTCTTTAACAGGACGAATTGCTTGATCCCTTTGGTTCGGGTGTCTGGTAGCATGTACCCACTAATGCGAATTCGTTTGCCGTCCAATTCTTTGACTCGGTCGGTCAACATGAAGGGGCGAAAAACCATGTCTTCCTGCATCGGTAGTTTGATGTCATCGAAGGAAATATCCACTACGTCGTTGTTCGATTTGGTTTGCGGATCGCTAGTGGTCGAGATCGGATTCGGTACGCTCTTGGCGTTTTGATCGCTGTTGGACCGTTCCGTTGATGCGTTACCTGAGGTCGCGTTCGGTGCCGCAACGGCTGCGCTGGTTTTAACGCCCTCGCCGCTTGAATTCGCAGCAGAACTCGTGGTGGAATTCTTGTCGCTTGGGGCCGACACCTTGATGCAGCCAACCGGGGTCAGGCAGAGGAGAAGAGCGATTGATCGCGTCATGTTGGCAGTTCGATTCATGCTTGGATCCTTGCCGCCGACAGTCGTAGCGACCGATTCGCTGCGAACTGTTAGCGGACGTAGTCCGCCTCAAGTTGATAGTAGACGCCGTCCAATCCTGAAACGGCCTTTTTGTAAGGAGACACTTTTAGAACTCCCGCCAATTTCACTTGAGAATAAGAGTAATCGACACGCAATGGGTCTTTCAATGTCACTTCGATCATGTCGGTCAGTTTTGGTTGACCCCCGAAGCAGCATGTCTTCATATCGGGGACAAGTACGAACTGTTTAATTCCTTTTCGACGCGTGACCCCAGGGTGAATATATCCCTTTACAAATACCAATTCTCCATTCAAATCCATTGCTGAACGTGGGATCGGTAGATTTGAGCCCGTCTCCGGTTGCAATTCCGAGAAATGGACGCGCGAGTAACCTTCCGGGACTTCCGTGGCATAGACGTAGCCGCTGTAGGCGGTTCCCGATACAAAGACGACAAGACAGAGTGCAAGTCCGATGCTCGCCATGCGAGCACCTGTGAGTTCGTCGCTTCTTCGACGTAATTGACGCAAGGCCCACAATCCCAGGCCGATACCGATCAGTGGCAGGAAAAGCAGGTTCGAAAAGAGGATTGCTGGAATCGAAATAATGCCCAGCACGAGCGTCGTCACGGCTGACATGCAAACTGCCCGATACTGGGCATATTCCGCGGAATTTGTGCGGTCGGAAGGGGTACCACTCATGAGTGTTGTTGGGGTCTCGAAGTTGCGGGAACTCAAAGTTGTGAGGTCTCTTAAGATTGAAAACGTATCAGTGGCAAACCAAGGACGAATCGATAAATTGCCAACAGGCTCAGGCCAGACAAGATAGGTACGCCCCAGAGCTGGAGTCGGTTCGGCTTCCAAATCGGAAATGGCTCCGAAACTGCCTGTTCAAAATCCGCTGACCCAGCGGGTGATTGGTTCGGCGATGAGGCGATTTTCAGTCCGGAAGCAGGGGGAGGAGTGACCCGATTGGCGACTGCGAGCTGCTCACTTGACAGCCGTTCGGTGACGGTTGAGGCTACGACCGGATTCGACGACTCGGTTGGCGAGACCACCTCGTCTTGGATGATTGTTTCGGATGGCGATGTTGAGCTGACTGTTTCGACCACTTCTGACTCGACCGTGGGAGGCGCGGCAGTTGTTTCCTTGGAGTCGGCTTTTGGTTTTGCTTCGGAGCCTTCACCGGATGCGTCGAAGGGGAAAAAAGTTTGTGCTCGCTTCACGGCATCTGGATCGATCTTCGATAACTCTTCGATTTGTTTCTTGGCTTCTGGAAGCGGGCAAGCACGTAGGAAATTGATCACGGGCACGCGCACCCAACTCGACTTTTCGTCGGCATCTTTGAACAGTTGCACGAGTCGTGGCATGGCCTCCCAGTCATTCCAGCGTGCTAGATCTGGGATGACCAAATCCGCGAGTTCGGGTCGGTCAAGCATGAATCGGAGTGATTTGACCAGTCTCGGTTTCTCGATCACGTCGGTCTCCGTGCCGTGAAAACGAATTGCCATGATCGCCGCATAGGTATCTGCGTATTCAGCTTTGGGGTTTTTTAGGAATTGTTCGTCAATCAAGTCCAATCCGGAGGGTCCCTTGAGAATGAGATAGCAGGCGATGAGAGCATCGAGACCTGCTTTATCTTTCCGTTCGTTTGACTGCATCATTGCTTTCAACAACGGTGCGTACTCTTCGGTGCCGCAGACTCCCAGCATGGTGAAATACAAGCGACGACGACTGGCGGGAACATCGGTATCCTTAATCCATTCGATGAGACGATCGACGTGCATTTTATCCTTCATGGCGATCAAATCGCTGTAGGGAGCATTTGCGAATTCGTCATACGCGTCTCGCGAGAGCATTTCATCTTCGTCTTCGAGATGTTCTTGAAAGAACAGCAAGCGACTGCCGTCTTTCGCTAATGTGGGGAGTGCTTGAATGTACTTTTCGGCTCGAGCGGACAATCTTAACGGTGTTGACCACATCAGTTGGGGAGGGTCAGTCCCCATCATCAAGTAGCTTTTGGTTTTGTCAGGTTCTCCGAAGTAGAGAACTTTAATTTTCTGGTCCTTCTTGACCCACTTGTCACCCTTGAGAATGGTTACGACACGGAAGGTGGCTTTGGGTAACGGCGCGTCGGGGTCGGTTGCCGCATCGGGAACGGGCGGCGCTTCAACTAATTGACCGATGACCACCACATCCATCGATTCGATTTCTTCGGTGAAGGTTTGGGAGACCGCGGAGCAGAAGGGGCAGGCCCGCAACGGAGCCGGTATTGTCAGGGCGATGGCTGCCAGCAGTAAAAAACTGAAATAACGCATGGTTTGACTCCGAGGAAATCGGCCATTGTTGGGCAAGGCTGGTTATGGGTTTGCCGTCAGCGCATCCGCGACGTCCGTACGGTACGCGGCCATCGCCGGCAAAAAGCCCACGATTACCGCCAATATCATCAGACTGGGAATCAAAATCCACTCCGTGGAAACGTTAATCTCCCCAAGCTTAGCTCCCCCTAAATATATCGGTTCATCGGTGAGCAAGGCCAGTAAATTTACGGGAGGTGCCAGATCGAATGGGCCGATGATCACCCCCGTTTCCGCCTCAATTCTAGGAGCCGCCGCTGCGATTAAGGCGTGGCCGCCTACCCAGCCCATGAGGCCGCCGCCGAGCGACAGGATGATCGATTCAAGCAGCACAACTGCCATCACGGTTCGACGACCTGCTCCTAAGGCTCGCATGATTGCAATTTCACGCCGCCGATCGCTCATGGAATTGTAGATGCTGACCAAAATGCTGATGCCCGAAACGACGCAAATCATGGCGGTCAGAATCAACAACACCTGCTGGAAAGGCTTCACGATGCGGTTGAACAGTGTTGTGATCTCACCGACAGGAAAAACGGCTTGAGCGACTGTACCTTCATTCACCATGTTGCTCAGCCCGCGAGTAATGATTGGGCTTGTTTTGACGAGGAGTGCGGTGACTTCACGTTGTTCGATCGGAAGTGGCGTGGTTTTCCGTTTCGCGGCGGGTAACGAGGGATCAACATTCTTTGTCAACTCGTCACTTTCGATCATTTCGGTTGTTTCAAAATTTTCATCGCTCTCAATATCCGCTGCGTCACTTTTTTCGAGATCGACCGCGACCACTGCTTCGGACTCTTGCTGGTCCGTGTCTTCTTCTTCAACCGGCAGCGCGTGACCGTCGAGCAGGTAGAAGCCTTCCATATTGACGAAGACGGCTCGGTCGTTGGGGGTGCCGGAGGACTTTAAAATTCCCACGATGTGAAACAAGTCCGGATGTTCTTCGCCTTCTGTTGAACCATGTGTGGCAGCGATTGTGTCACCGACTTGCAGGCCGGTGTCTCGTGCTACTTGGGCGCCCACAACGGCTTCGAAGAATCCGTGTTCGTCATTCCAGTATTCGAAGTTTCGACCTCCGGCAAACTCATATTGTTGGCCCGTGTCCTCATCGTACACATAGTCATTAAACATCTGAGGCGTCGTGCCGACCAAACGATATTGCTTGTAGTAATCACCCAGGCATACTGGAATCACTCGGTCAACATAGTCAGCCCATTTGCCTTGCTGACCATCGTCTCGCTGATCGGCGGGAAGAAACTCCTGGTAAAAATCGTAGGGAATGTTTTCGACTGGCTCACTCAAATAGAAGACCGTGTTAAGAACCAATTGAAGTCGGCCGCCTTTTGCGCCCAGGATCAAGTTGTAGCCAAGGCTGGCGTTGTTCCGAAACGATTCGGCAATAATGCCATGGATCAATAAGACCGCTACGACGAGCATCACCCCCAAGGCCATCGATAAAGCCGTTAAACCAGATGCCAATGATCTTCTTTGAACGCTTCGCCAAGCAATCTTCCACAGCGGCATGTCAATTCAGTCCCATGAATGTTGTAAAGTTGTGGGTCACAAGCGGCATCAAGTAACCGTTTCAAACTGTGGCGACGTACGGATGATTACCGCTATCGGTCAGCAATCGTGGCCACGACTCGATTAATCTGATCGAGTTGATCGACACGGTCGAATTGATCGGCAACCTCCATCGCGTGTGTTACTATCAGCAAGGAAACCTGCTCCGCTCGGCAACTCTCACGAATCAAATCAATCACGTGCTGTTGATTTCCCGGGTCGACGTTTGCAGTGGGCTCGTCGGCCAAAAGCAATTTGGGCCGATTGGCAAGCGAGCGGGCCACAGCCACTCGCTGTTGTTCTCCCACCGATAAAGCGTTCGATTTGTGTTGGAGTCGATGCTCTAAACCGACTTTTTTCAGCAGTTCACGAGCTCGTTTTTGATCTTTGCGGCCACGGGAGAAGGTCATTCCCAACATGACGTTCTCCAAGGCGGTGAAACCTGGCATGAGATTGAAGGTCTGAAAAACATAGCCAATTCGCTCTGCGCGAAATCGGTCCGATCCTGCCTCAGGCAGCCGTGTGATGTCGAGTCCGTCAATCGTCACAGATCCCGAATCGGGCCGACTGATGCCCGCGATCACATGTAACAACGTTGTCTTGCCGCCACCGCTGCGACCAATGAGCGCTGCTTGCTCGCCTTGCTCTAGCTCGAAACTCTCAATGTCTAAAACGGGAAGCAGATCGCCGCTCGGCTCGGTATATGATTTTTTTACATTTTTTAGTGCAAGCATCGTTTCTACTCGGAATTTGCCGAAGTTCAACGCGAATCAAAGGTTTTCTGGGCGATCGCTTCCACGCTATGAAGGCTTCACTGCGGACGGCCGGTTCGAGCCGCCGGGGCGGTTTTGGATGATTGGTCGGTGCCAAGCCTTCGGCCTGCGCGATCGGAATACCCGATAAGGCTAACCGCAGACAGCATCGACGAAAAGAGCAGCAGGTAGGGCTCGACTCCTCTACGGATCAGATCGTCGAGACGTTCACGAGATGGCTAGCGGCGGCGGCGCATTGCCTGTTGGATTTGACGTTGGCTGTCGGCCTTCTTCAGGACTTCTCTTTTGTCATGGAGCTTGCGGCCGCGGCAAAGACCCAGCAGGACTTTTGCACGGCCTGATTTGAAGTACATCTTCAAGGGGACCAAAGTCAGCCCTTTTTCATGAGCTTGCATCGCGAATTTGCTGATTTCACGGCGGTGAAGCAGCAGTTTTCGTGGTCGTTTGGGCTGATGATTCAGGTGGCTGGCTTCAAAGTATTCCGGGATGTCGGCACCGACTAGCCAGACTTCGCCTTCTCGAATTCGCCCATAGGATTCGTCGAGCGACATACGGCCATAGCGGAGGCTTTTCACTTCGCTCCCAGCTAATGCAATGCCACATTCCAGCGAATCTAACACCTGGAATTTGTGCCGTGCCTTGCGATTTTCGGATATCGACTTGATATTCGACTCTGGTTCGGCAGACTTTTTTTTCTTCTTGTCTTTCTTGGCCATTTCGAGCAATCGTTGATGTCGATTTAGAACTCCCGTTTCAATTATAATTTCTCCGCAACCTTCCAAGTAGGGTCCTAGGCTGAGGAAGCTGTGCGGTTCTTCGTCTGAACCTGGCTAGATTCTACTGCGCCCGGGCCGTTTTTTGCCTAATTCGGCCAGCTGGTGGGAGGGGATAGGTCTTCAATTCTCTATCGAAATTATGCCTCAATGAATGTTTACCTACTTGGATCCGTCGATTTTTGCCGTTGCTTAGCGCTGCAGGAACGGTTGGTTTACGAGTCAGGCGAGCGGTCTAGCGAGCGAGTTTCGTTGCTGATTTGCGAGCATCCGGCTGTGATTTCCATTGGTCGTTGCGGGTCGCGGGGCCATGTGGGCTTCAGTGACCGGGAGTTGGAAAGTCGCCGTATTCCGATTCGTTGGGTCGGCCGTGGCGGCGGTGCAGTTCTTCACGCTCCGGGGCAATTGGCCGTTTATCCCATTGTTTCACTCGATCGGTCGATCTGGTCGGTGGGTGAATATCTAAGACGTTTTCGGTCTGGTGTGATCGAGGCTTGTCGGATGGCCGGGCTTTCCACCCGGGTAGGCGAAAACTTGACCGTTTGGGGGCGAACGGGTGCTCTGGGCACGATCGGAGTGGCGATTCGTTACGGCGTCACGATGCACGGATTATGGCTGAATTTGAATCCTGACATGTATCTAACAAAGCGAATCGATAGTTTGGCCTATTTGCAGGCGGGTCGGGCCACGGATGCAGGAAAGCCCCATCTGAGCAGTCTCCTGTCGGAAACGGGGCGACCGGCTAAAATGGCTCGGGTGCGGGCCGCCTTCCTGGATGCCCTGCCCACCGCGTTTTCAGCTGAAAAAGTTCACGTCCACACTGGTCACCCTCTTCTGCAAACGGACTCGTCAAACAAGTGAGCGAAGCACCTGCGTTACCTGATCTTCCGATCGTTGATTCCTCGGCTTCTGGGTCCGACCCGGACACGGTGCGACGACTGCCTCGTTGGTTGAAACGCCAGATTCCGCTGGGGAATTCAGATCATCAAACCGCGCGGTTGTTGGAGGAGTTGAATTTAGAGACGGTGTGTGACAATGCAAAATGCCCCAATCGCATGGAGTGCTACTCGCAAAAAACTGCCACCTTTATGGTTCTGGGCAATGTTTGCACGCGCGCATGCAGCTTTTGCGCCGTCTCCCGCGGTGCGCCCGACCAACCCGCAGAGGATGAGCCTGATCGTCTCGCAGAGGCTTCCGCACGTCTGGGACTCAAGCACGTCGTGATCACTTCGGTCACGCGAGATGATCTTCCTGATGGGGGTGCGGAGCATTTTCGCCGTTGCGTGCAGGCTGTTCGTGAGCGGACTGGCGCGACGGTCGAAGTACTGACTCCTGACTTTATCGATTCCCCCGAGGCGATTCAAGCGATTGTTGACGCGAAGCCCGAAGTCTTTAATCACAACACGGAAACGGTTCCTCGGTTGTATCGCAAGGTTCGCGGAGCGAAGTCAGATTATCGCTGGACACTCGAGTTGTTACGGGAGATTAAACGTCGTGATCCGGAGATCAAAACCAAGAGCGGTTTGATGCTTGGTCTCGGGGAAACACGGCAGGAAATCTACGATGTTTTGGCCGACCTGCGAGATGCCGAATGCGATTTCTTGACGTTGGGCCAATATCTTCAGCCGCATCTCGACCGGTTATTACCGGTGGTTCGTTATTTGTCGCCGGAGGAGTTTGAAGAATTGGGCCAAGCGGCCAAAGCGATGGGCTTTGTACAGGTCGCCAGCGGGCCGTTCGTGCGAAGCAGCTACCATGCTCGCGAAATGGCCGACGCCAACTAGTGCCAGTTCCAACGACCCCTGGGTCGTTAGCCAGCGAGTTTGCATCACCGAGGTCAACGGGCTATCCGAGCATCCTGTGGAGATAGACGTGCAAGCTGTGTTGAGGTAAGTGGTGTGAGAGTGGGACACGAACAGAGGGCGTTGCGTGCAGCGGTCTGTCAGATGCTCGATCGGGTAACTCGAGCTGTTCCTTTCGATAAACCGTTCGCTGATCGGGACGATCAAAATCGACAAGCCAAAGCTTGTCCCGATTGGCGTGCAGATTTTTAAGGCTGATGATTCGATGGAAGATTTTCGCAAGCAATATGGATCTTTACCTCGTTTAGAACGATCAGAGCTCAACAGTGACCCAATTGGGCAATTTCGTACTTGGTTCGATCAAGCAACCGAGTTCGTGTCAGTGGATTGGTTTGAATCCAATGCGATGACCCTTGCCACCTCATCTAAAACCGGAGAGGTGACAGCACGTATCGTGTTGCTCAAGGGGATCGATTCAGACGGCCTCGTGTTTTACACGAATTACGATTCTCAAAAGGGAATGCAGTTGGCGGAAAATCCACGCGCGGCGGCCGTGTTGTTTTGGCCTCACCTGGAACGTCAAGTTCGTGTGGAGGGAAACGTCGAACGTGTTTCACGCGAGATGTCTGAGCGGTATTTCCACTCTCGACCACGCGGAAGTCAAATTGGCGCCGCTATTTCCAAACAGTCAAAAATGATTGAAACAGCGGAGGAGTTGGAGCAACGTGTTGAGAAAATGGAGCAGCAGTACGCCGGCCAACCGATTCCGCTGCCGGATGACTGGGGCGGTTTTCGTCTGAGGCCGAATCGATTTGAATTTTGGCAGGGTCGGGAAAACCGTTTGCATGTTCGTTTTGCTTATGAACGAGTGGGTTCCAACTGGAGCATCAGTCGGCTTTCGCCGTGACCCCCGATATGGCCGACGCGTTTGCCCAGCGACTATCTCCTTTTTTCTCGGCGGGATGAATTTTGACTGTGCCGAATACGTAAAGCAGTTGGCTGATGCCGGTTGGTGCGGTTGGGTCCTGGAACAATCATTTTTTTTCAGGGTCTCTTCTTTTTTTTGGCGCAGCACTTGCGTCTATCTCTCTGTCAACAGTCGTGGTGAACTCAAAACTCCGTATTGTTCGAGGAAACACCTGAGAAAGAAAGAAAACAACGCATCGGTAGAGGGTGATTCGTTGTAACTTTTTCGAAATCGAGGGTGAACTTTGCAGAGTGACGCGCACCACTAGTTGAACCTTTGGGTACTGACACGAAGTCGGGCCAGGCGTTAACGAAAAGATATCCCAAGGAAGGGGAGAATGACTCATGGATGGATCAATGCTTGTTGCGGCAGGAACGGCCGTAATCGGTTCAATGGGAATCATGGAGTCGGTCATGCATGGCCGGTTCCTGCGGAAAATTCCCATACGAATTCACGTTAATGGGACACGGGGTAAATCGGGCGTCACTCGTCTGATTGCCGCCGGATTGCGAGCTGGAGGGATTCGCACTTGCGCGAAGACGACGGGTACTCTGCCCCGGATGATTTTTCCGGATGGGAGTGAGTACCCCGTCTTTCGCTCTGCTCGGGCGAACGTGATCGAACAGCTACGTATTGTTCGTGCTGCAGCTCGAGCCGAAGCGGATGCACTCGTGATCGAATGCATGGCGTTGCAACCTGCTTTGCAATCTCTTTGCGAATTGAAAATTATTCAGGCCACGCACGGTGTTATTACAAACGCGCGAGCGGATCATCTCGATGTCATGGGACCGACGGTCGATGATGTTGCTCGATCTCTGGCTGGGACCATACCTGTTGGCGCCAAGATGTACACGGCAGAGCAGCGCCATCTTTCCGTATTCCGCCAGGTGGCGGCAGATCGCCGATGCAAAGTGGTGGAGGTCGACGATGACGATGTGGCACAGGTCACTTGGGATGAATTAGAACAGTTTCCATACATCGAGCATCCGGACAACGTTGCTTTGGCCTTGCGCGTTTGTCGGGACTTGGGGGTCGATCGACAGGCTGCCCTGGTGGGCATGTGGGAGGCGCAGCCTGACCCGGGCGTGATGACCGTGTACCGAGCTCAGGACGGTGGATCTCCCATTACGTTTATTAACGGATTTGCGGCGAATGATCCCGAGTCAACGGGCAAGATCTGGGAAATGGTGTTAGCGCGGTTCGGCGGGCGGTGCCGTCACATCGCGGTCGTTAATTGCCGTTCTGATCGACCCGATCGCTCTCGTCAGTTGGCAGAAGCTTGCTTGAATTGGACGCCAGCACATCACTATCTGGTGGTTGGATCCGCGACGGAACTGTTTGCAAAGCGAGCCGTGGAACTCGGCTTGAGTAAACAGCAGATGACTTGTGTCGAGAACACAAAGCGACCGCAATTAATCCAATCGCTTCGTCGGGTCACCGGCGCTAACGCCCTGGTGATGGGGATGGGAAATATTTCCGGGCCTGGAATGGATCTTGTGCAACATTACCGAGCCCAGACGGTAATGACTCCCTCGAATCAACCCGTTCTGCGGAAGGTGGCCTGATGGATACGCTTACTGTTTCGATTGCGATTGGATTGATTGTTAGCCTGCTGTTTACCGAAATGTTCGGCTTGTCGGCGGGGGGCATGATTGTGCCTGGTTATCTGGCATTACAGCTTCATCAACCAATCGCCGTATTGGTGACTTTGCTGACCGCTGGTCTGACTTTTGTTGTTGTGAAATTGTTTTCACGGTACGCGATCGTCTACGGACGTCGCCGCATTGTGATGATGATCTTGGTGGGATTTCTGATCGGATCTGCAATACGCGGACTGCCTCTGTTAGTTGTCGGATCGCTCTGCGATCAGGGTTGGATTAACGACTGCT
The DNA here is from genome assembly GCA_029243025.1 of Pirellulaceae bacterium. Classification (NCBI taxonomy): domain Bacteria; kingdom Pseudomonadati; phylum Planctomycetota; class Planctomycetia; order Pirellulales; family Pirellulaceae; species Pirellulaceae bacterium. The sequence goes on from JAQWSU010000030.1 coordinate 194,597, forward strand.
TTTGCGTGATCGGATTTATTATTCCTGGATTGATTGCACTTTGGATGGATCGACAAGGTTGGGTTGAGACGTTGTCACCCCTGTTGACCTCTTCGGTCGTTGTTCGATTGGTACTAATTCTGATGGGAATGGAGATCATGGTATGAAGAGCGTTTATTGGAAGCCGCAAAAGATCTCACGAAGCGTGTTGTTGAGCGTGGGCGTCCTGTCAATTCTGGGTTGGACTTTGGTCGAACTCTGTCCTAATCCAGATCCGCATGAAATAACGAAGCATCTGGCCGTCATTCGAGCGAAAGAGCTGATGGGAGTGATCAAGCAGGAGCGGTTGAGACGCAATATTCCAATTCACGCATCATTCGACGTGAGCCGAAGTGGGCTAGTCGGTAGCCCGATGACGATGATCACCAGTCGTCCAGCGAACTTGCAATCCAAGCAAACTTCGGTGAATCTAAATTTTGCCGCCGTGGTGGTGGACATGTTGAGTCGAGCCGGTGTGGCAGCGGGGGATACGGTGGCCGTTGGGTGGTCCGGATCCTTTCCTGCCTTCAATCTGGCGGTTTGTGCTGCCATTGAAGCGATGGAACTACGTCCTGTGATCATTGCCAGCGGGACGTCTTCTCAGTATGGGGCAAACGATCCGGATTTTATGTGGGTCGATATGGAAACGACCCTGTTCCGTCAAGCGAATCTCGAATTTGCTTCGGCGGCCGTCTCCATCGGTGGCGGAGCTGATCGAGGTCTGGGGATGTCGGCCGAGTCGATCGCGATGGTGAAAACGGCCATCCTCCGCAACCAACTCCCCGTGTTGGAATCTGCGAATCGAAAGCAGGCGATCGATCGTAGAATGGAGCTCTATCAGCATTTGGCTGATGGGCATCGGATTGCCGCATACATTAACGTGGGAGGCGGCGTTGCTTCAAGCGGTGGTGAAAAAGGCAAGCATTTGTTTAAGGCCGGTTTGAATCGACAAGTTGCGCGACAAGCGTTGAAGGTCGATTCGGTGATGTCTCGTTTCGCCACGAACGATTGTCCCATAATACATTTAGTTGAGGCTCGTGAGCTGGCAGCTCGGTTTGCCCTGCCTATCGGACCCACCTCGATTTCGACAGTCGGTGCGGGTCGTGCCTTCTCGAGTACAACTTACAATCGCTGGCTTGCCGCGGGTGTGCTGTGCGTAATTGTGTTTACGCTGCGCAGCTATCTGCTCTCACCGCTGGGGCATTGGGTGCATGCCTGGCTCAAGTCATTGTGGACCAGCGGTCAGCCTCGTTTGCGAGTGGTGGGTGAGAAGCTTGTCGATCAGAAGGTCGATCTTCAGACGGAACCCCAATTGATGGCCTGAGAGGCTACTGTGTAGAAGATGCAGACGCCTCCTTCGCAGAGGCGATCGTTGAACCTGTACTCACCCTGTGGTTGCAGAGTTCGTTTTTTTGCCTACACGCAACACGCCTAACGGGGGTATTTCGGCCGATGGTTGTTCGAGGATTTGTGGTGATCGAGCTGTTCTTCATGCACAGAGCTTTCGTCCTGTGATTCTCGCGTCTCGTCACCGTGGTAACCGGCGTCGATCAGATTTCCCAAGTTCTGATCGCCATCGATTCGTGGTTTCGGATTTATCTCCACGCCAAACTCGTCGAATTGCGGGGCTCGCTTGCGGTGGCCATTTGTCTGCGATCTGCAGATCGTGTCGATAAGCGTTACCAACACCTTGAGGTTGGCTACCTGCCCAACAGGAATTCGGATCCAGCCAATATTCCGGTTTAGTTCGGCGATTTTGACGTAGTTTTTTTCGTCGATCGAGATGTCCGCAACTTGGTGCCAGCTAAGGTGTCTGACGCCAATTTGAATTCCTTCTGAACTGATCACCAATCGTCGCCCAAATCGTACCATGTATCCGGCGTCATACGAGTCTTTAATCAGCGGCAACAGTCGTTTGGATAGTTCGTCCTCGATGCGTCGTCCAAGTCCTCGAATCCCTTCGTAGCGGTCGAGTCTTAGGCGATGTCCATTCCGGCTGACAATCCGATAGGTCCAGTGGGTGGGTTCCGCCGATGTCAGTTTTGAAAATGGGAGCCAATGCCAGCCATATACAGGGGCTTGATACAGCTCTCGCATTTGATTCCAAACGAAAAAATTCGAATGGCCACCCGTGGTGATAAGTAGCCCTTGTTGGTGGAGATCAACTTTTCGTGGAATGCGATTGCGTTGAAGCAGAACGAGTGCCAAGGCCGAACTGCAAAAACCAACGACCAGCAGTAATCGGCTGAGTGGATTGCTGAACTGGCCGGAAAGACCAGCGACCCATGCGAACGCACTTACGATTGCTGCCATCAACGGCCCCAGTCGTGTACGACGGATGCCATGGTAGGTTGCAATTCGTTGCCCGAATTCGAGGTTCGATTTATCAAGCCGATCGGACATCCTGGTCCACTTTCGACGTCAGTAATTTCGTGGAAGGGAAGCGACTTCTACCGTGAAGCCATCGAGAGACGCATGCAGTATTATGGTTTAAGTCGCTACTGCGAAGATAGATCAATGTTTGGGTATTTATACAGGTCTGTTCACGGCCTGAGAAGGATTGGAAATGCCGAATTCTCGTACTTGATTCCATCAACATGGATCTTGTTGTACGCGGTCCGCGCCTCCCGCTGCCCGGAGAAACTGTTTGGGGGGGCACTTCTTGCAGTCGTTGGGCGGCAAGGGTGCCAATCAGGCTGTAGCTGCTGCTCGACTTGGAAATCACGAAGTGTTTTTGGTCGGAGCCGTCGGCGACGACGATTTTGGACAGGCGGCCCAAAATAGGTTCCGACAGGAATCGATTCAGTTGGCCCACTTGAGCGTCGTTCCATCTGCCAGCACAGGAGTTGCTGTGATCATCGTGGACCAGGCTGGTGAAAACTGCATTAGCGTTGCTTCGGGGGCAAATCTGGAAATATCAGCCGAAATCATTGAACGCCTCCCAGATCAACTGTTCCAGGAGGCAACGGTCTGTCTCGCGTGTTTAGAGTCTCCGCTTGAGGCTGTGGCTGCTTTTCTGAGACGTGGCCATGATTGCGGTGCTATCACCATGCTCAATCCGGCGCCCGTCCCAGTCGATGGGTCTGAACGACTGCGCTCTTGTTTACCCCTTGTCGATATGGTGACTCCCAATCAGATGGAAGCGAGGCCGCTCGTGGAGGGTGTGGCTGCTGATTCCATTCAAAGTGCGAGAGCCATTTTGGAATTGGGGTGCAAGCGGTCGTCGTTACTCAGGGTGCCGCGGGTTGTTGGCTTGCGACCAACTCGAAACAGTTTCGATTCCCGGCCATGTGGTGCCAGTGGTCGATACCACGGCCGCCGGGGATGCCTTCAACGGCGCGCTTGCGGTTTGACTGGCCAGTGGTGACTCACTGGATGCGGCTGTCGCTTGGGCGAATCGGGCCGCGGCTGTGTCGGTGATGCGTGCGAGGGCACAGTCGTCGTTGCCAACAATCACGGAAATCGCGGAAAAAATTCCTGATAGTTAACGGCCCAGAGAATCTTGGGTTGCTGCCGAGGTCACAAAAGTTGTGAATCGTCGCTCTAGAATTTCCAGCTCCTTGAGCATCCAACAGTTCAAGGAGGCGACCGAATGCTGCGATAACAGCTCGTGTTCTGTCGGGATTTTGCTCGTAAGGCAGGATTGGGGAGCGTTAATTTGTTTTGGCCAGCTCTTCATTTCGCGTGTCCTCAGCGAGAAGTCTTCCAGTAGCACGAGTCCTCCTATCCGGTAGCAATTGCCATGCCAAGCGATGGTGCGATCGCCTGTAAGATGTTTTGTGAGAACAGGTTGTGGTTTTCAGGGCCTTCCGCCTCGTCGACTGGCTTGTTGCAAAAAGGGGCGGTTGTTGCCGGTGAGGATCATCCTGCTGCCCGAACGCAACGTCGCACGCTTGAGAAGAAATAGAAAATCTTTTCGCCACTCTTCCAATAACCCGTCAACTCCCGCGAATAACAGAGTAGGGCGATCAGTTAATGCAATTTCGTTACCTGTCGAAACGTTTCAACACAGCGACATTCGGGAGTAGAACCATGATCAAGAGAGTATTGATTGGCGGAAGCGTGGTGCTTCTGTTGATGGGATTTTTGTTTGGGCGAGATGGGGTCAGCTATGTGCGGACCAGTGTGGGTTGTGTGAAGCAGTCCGTTACGGATAGCGTGCCTGTCGAATTCCAGATTGAACGGGCACGCAAGATGATCCACGACATTGATCCGGAGGTTCGACGAAATAAACATCTCATTGTCAAAGAAGAAGTTGCTCTGGAGCAATTGACCGAACGACTTAGCAAAATGGACGCAAATCAGAAAAAGGAAAAGAGTAACCTGATGAGAATGCAGTCTTCCGTCGAGACGGGCGACAGTCACATCTATTTTGCGGGTCAGCAGTATACGTCTGGCCAAGTAAAGCGTGACATGGCGAATCGATTCGAGCGTTACAAGACGAACGATGAGACGTTGTTTAACTTGAGACGCGTGCTAAATGCTCGCCAGAAAAGTCTCACATCCGCTCGTAGCGAGTTGGAGCAGATGTTGGCATCGCGAGGGCAATTAGTTGCGGAAGTCGCCAAATTGGAAGCGCGTCAAAAAATGGTTGAGGTGGCGGAAACCTCCAGTGAATTCAATCTCGATGGAAGTGTATTGGCTCGTACGAAGCAATTAGTACGTGATATTGAAACGCGTCTGGATGTCACGGAACGGTTGCTGACAGCAAATCTTCATTATGCCGAAGAAATCCCGCTTGATGGGCCGGAGTCCGAAGATGTTTCTCAGCAGGTGGCTGAGTATTTCTCAACGAGTGATCCTGAAGTCGAGTCCATTGCCGCAGAGGTTAACACGGATTCGACCAACTTCTAGTGATTCTTGAAGCCGACGGTGCAGAAGGGAAGCCGCACCGTCGAACCGTTCGCTGTTTTCTTAAATGCTCGGTAAGATATCAGAAAGGAGTCATCTTTGTGAGCGACACAACAGTGGCTCCAAGTCCAAAACGCCAAGCGCAGGAAACGAGGATGACACGAAGGCAGCCAAGGCCTCGATTTATGATGTGGGTCGACGGAGTCGGCGGGTATCTCGTCTGCATGTCGGATGAGATTGTCATTGGCCAAGCGATTGATCAGCCAGGTGCTGACCTACCAATCATTGGTGATATCTCGCGTCGACACGCAGTGATCCAGCGGCAAGGTGAAAGTTATTTGATTCGAGCTGAGGCCTCCACGCGAGTGGCAGGTCGAGAAGTCACGGAGGTTCGGACGTTGACTGACGGAGACGAAATTGAATTCGGTGCCAGCTTTCGAGTTCGTTTCCGACAACCTCATCCGTTGAGTGCAACGAGTCGTTTAGATTTTCTCAGTGGACATCGAAGCCAACCGGCGTCCGATGGCATGCTATTGATGGCCAATTCGTGCATTCTCGGACCTGGTCCAAACAGTCACGTGGTCTGTCGTGCTTGGAGTGAGGATTTGGTGCTCGTTCGACAGGGGCAACAATTGCGTTGTCACGGTCGACAGATGCTTGAAATTGATGGACAGGAAGTGGGGCGAAAAGGTGAAATCACGCTCGATTCTCGCATAACCGGTGAGGATTTTTGTCTGAGTCTCGAGCGATTCGACTAGAATAAATGCGAATCGAGTCGATGGAACCGGACCCAAGTTTTCGTCTCGGGTCGGTGTGGAAAAGATCGGGCGAATGGATCCGGATACGTTCAAGTGCTATCAACCAGGGTCGTGATGAGAACAGGACGAGACGAGTTAGACGGGGGTAACGATCTCGTGAATCAACCGATGGAAAATCCTGCAAGCATGCTGAAACGAGATGGCGACGGCCCTTCAATGAGGGATCGTCGACCGTTGAAGTTTGCATACGCTAGTGGGTCACAGCCGCTGGAAGGCTACACGATAAAACGCGGTATCGGAGTTGGCGGATTCGGGGATGTGTATTACGCCACGAGTGATGCGGGCAAAGAAGTAGCCCTGAAACGGATTCAGCGTAATTTGGATGTCGAATTGCGTGGCGTGAAGCAGTGTCTCAATTTGAAGCATTCTAATCTGGTCGCTCTATTCGATATTCGCTACGACGCTCAGGATCAAGCTTGGGTTGTAATGGAATATGTGTCGGGAGAGAGTCTTGGCGAGGTAATCGAGCGGAACCCGAACGGGATGCCTGTTGATGAAATACAGAAATGGTTTCGGGGCATTGCCGATGGCGTTGGCTATTTGCATGATCATGGGATTGTGCATCGTGATCTAAAGCCGGGAAACATTTTTATTGACCAAACGACCGTCAAGATCGGCGACTATGGTCTTTCTAAGTTTATCTCCTGCAGTCGTCGCAGTGGCCAGACGGAGAGTGTGGGTACCTTCCATTACATGGCACCAGAGATTGGACTTGGTAGATATGGTAAAGAAATCGATGTCTACGCTCTCGGAGTCTTGCTCTATGAAATGTTGACGGGTCGCGTTCCGTTTGAAGGTGAAAGCAGTCAAGAGATCATCATGAAGCATCTTACGGCGGAGCCTAACTTGCAATGTTTGGAACCGCAGCAGCGAAAGCTCGTTGGCAAGGCGCTTTCCAAAGACCCCGCCAAACGCTACCAATCAGTGAAGCAAATGTGCGTTGAACTCGAGAGGGGATTGGGAAAGGTGGCAGCATCGGGCGACGGGGTGCGAGCTCCGCTGCAAGATCAGCCCTGCATCGTCGCAGAACATGTAGCCGATGATCCGTCAGCTGATCGAGCTTCGGAGTCAGCCTTTCCCGAAGAGCCCATTGGCAAGTTTGTCAGAGGACGACTGCAAGGTTGGAAACAAAAATTGCAGGAGTTCGAAAGCAATTCGCCACTTTTCATCCTGGGGGTTGTCGGGGTTGTTTTGCTTCTGGTCTTGAGCGGTGTGGTGCCCTTATTGTTCGCGTTGGCTGTGGCCTACTGCGTCTACTATTTGTTCTGGTTTCTGATGGTTTCCTTGACAAGAGGAAAACAAAAGCCGACGAGTCCGCTAATGGATCAATCAGTCGATCAAGCTCGCCAAAGCCCCACCCGTCCTGTCATCAGCCCTCAACGGCGTAGGCGTAGGCGCGTTATTACGAAACAATTCGTCGACGAACGATATCGAGATCGACTGCGGCAAAAAGGTCTTCTGGTCCGCGCCTCGGAATTGTCAGGATCCATGCTGATGGCCGTGGTTGTCTGTGTTGTGTTGAGCCTATTGATGATGGTGATTGGCAGTCGAAATATCGATGCGAGTTTTTACCGTTGGGGTCCGTTGTACGTCTGGCAGTGTCTCACCAGTATTGTTGGGGCTTGGAGTGTTTTGTTCCTTGCAAAGTTCTGGGAAAGCGGAAACGGCGATCATGCACTTCGACGATTCAGCATGCTTTCCGTCGGTTTGTTTGTCGGTTTGTTTGCAGCCGGGCTGGCTGGATTCCTGATTTTGGAGCCCCATTACCTGGGTTCTTGGGAGGGTCTGCGCGATGCGATTGGTGCTGAGTTTCCATCCCTGTATGATGCAACGGGCAGTCCCCGATTGCTCGCTTACTTAGGATACTTTGGTATCTTGTTCCTAATGCTTCGCTGGTGGGTCAACGCCGATCCATTACGGGGATCTCGACTCAGTGTTTTTACGATCTTTTTCACGATGGTAGCTGCTTTGTTGCTTTATGCCGTCCTGCCAATCCCCAGGGGCTGCATGGTTGCGGTGACGATCGTGGTCGCCGTTCAATTTTCGGCGCCTTGGCTGAACAACCGACAAAGAAAACAGTTGCACGAGGAATTGGTCAAAAGCAGCGAGACATAGTTTCGCCGGCGCGAAAACTGTAGAACCGACTAACTGCTCGCTCCAGATTCATGTGGTAGACCCTGAGGGTAAGTAGAGGAGCCCCAACTGATGAACCTGTCCTTCTTGTTGATCGTTCTGCTCTTCGCGGCGGCCTTGTTGCTGGCTGTCACCTTATTCGCCATCGCGTTTTTTTTGCCGAGAACACGTTTTGCTGCAATGGGTCTCCTATTGGTCATGGCGGGCGGCAGTACCGTCATCGTTCTGAGTAGCTCGTTTTTAATGCTTCGCCCCTTTTCCGATCGCGGCCTGATTCAAGACGAAATTAGATCCGCGCAGTCCCGGCCTACGGAAGTGGAATTTGAGTCGGAATTGGGGGCTGTTGTTGATTCTTCAGGAGGATCCACGAAAGCTGAAATCTCGACGCCGGCTGACATGGATCTAGCTGTACTTCATGAGGGGGAAGATCTGACCGATGCTTCCCAACCCGCCGGCGTTGTGCAGGTTATCCATGCCCAAGTCGCAGGGGGGCAAGATACTGAAACAGTCAACTCGATTCGAGCTGAGTTGCCCACTTGGGTCAAAACTCCGCCGACAATCATTGCTGGACGTCCGGCCATCGTTGTTGTTTCCGACAAATACGAAACGGTTGGCGAATGTGAAGAGAACTTGAGAAACCTAGTAGAATCAGAGCTGCAGGAATACGTGTTGGGGCAGTTGAGAGACGCTCAGGGTTTCGTGGGTGCAGTGGCCTTAGAACCGGCCGATCTGCGGAGATTTTCGAAGGATAGGTTTGTCGAGGTAGTGGAGACGAGCGTTGGTCCTATGCAACAGATTCACCAGTTGCTGGTCTTCGATGCTGATTTTGATCGCGAGATACAGGATCGCATGCGACAAGTGATTGTTGGTGATCGGTTGTCGAAAACGGGGTTCGTGTCGGGGGCTGCTTTCGTGCTGCTTGCGGCCACATTTGGCTTCTTGAGAATCTCGAATCGTTCGAACGGTAAATCATCCTGTTGAAGAATGTTCCTGCGGTTGCCATACTTGATGAACAAACGTGACAGGACATCAAGGTGAGAAGTTTTTTTTCGCTTCGTCTGACTGAGACAAAAAACTATGTCTGATGCGAATCAAGCCGACGCGATGCTGGTAGAACGGATTCGTGCCGGTGACACGGAAGCTTGGGGCGAACTGATCAATCGTTACGAAGGGCGTCTGTTGGCTTTTTCGGAAAGTCGCTTGAGGAAAAGGGACGTCAGCGAAGACATTGTTCAGGAGGCCTTTATCGGTTTTCTTAACAGTTTGCCGAACTACGATGGCAAACGGCCACTGGAGAGTTATCTCTTCACGATCTGTGCTTACAAGCTGACGGATCATCTCCGGCGAGAAGGTCGTCGGCCAACAGTCTCCTTGTCAAGCACGGCGAGTGCGAGTGGTGGTGACTGGCAGATTCCCGGCCGATCTCGCCCCGCCAGTAGTATCGCGCGCAGTGGCGAGCGACAACGGATCGAAGAGAACTCCTTGATGGAAGCATTGACCGAGCAAATTGAGCATTGGTGTCGACGCGACGATTGGACGAAGATCAAGTGCATGGAGCTGTTATTCGTTCGTGGTCGTGGTAACAAAGAGGTTGCAACGTCACTTCAGATTACCGAGCAGCAAGTCGCGAATTACAAGTTTGATTTTTTGGCCCGTCTGCGAAATCGGTTGCGAACGCAAGGCTTGCCTCAAGAGATCTTTCCGGAACTCTATGAGTGATCCGATTCGTCGTTCTAATAAATCCTTGACGCAGACGCGTGGAATAACAATCGTGGAATAACAATGGCACGCGAATTCACTGAAGCCGAGCTTGAATCTTATCTCGATGAAGCGTTAACGGCGGCCGAAATGTCCGATATCGAAGCGGCACTTCGCGAAAGCGAAGAAATTGCCGTTCGCCTCCGTTCCATTCACGGCAGGCGAGATGCGGGGGTTCATTCTTTAGGTGAAATCTGGCGCCGTCATCGCGTCAGTTGCCCAGATCGAGAGCAATTGGGAAGCTACTTACTACAGGTGTTGGATGCGAATCAGCAGGAATTTGTTCGCTTTCATCTGGAGGAAATTGGCTGTCGTTATTGCAATGCCAACCTCGAAGATCTACAAGCTCGTCAGCAAGAAATCGAATCCGCCACGCAAAATCGTCGTCGTCGCTACTTCCAATCGACCGCCGGTTATTTTGAAAAAGAGCAGTAGCGCTCGTTCATTGACCGGCTATTTTCGAGGGATGCCTTGTCATGATTCGTTCGTTGCTGCTGGTTAGTTTGCTCGTCGTATGCAGATTGTCCCAGGTCGTTGCTGAGGAGCCGGTGTCGATTAATGCTCCCAAAGGTTATTCGTCTCGGGCGGCTGTTATGGCTGCTGTTGCAATCGGTTCACTCAAATTGGTTAAGAATGATGAGCCATTGCCGGAGGGAGTGCAGGAGCAAACGGATATCGAGTATGGAAATGTCGACGGACATTCATTGCTTTTGGATCTGTATCGACCTCAGGAATCCAGTCAACCGACTCCTGGACTGATTTTCATCCATGGCGGAGCCTGGTCAGGGGGCGAACGGACGGTGTACCGCTACTACACCACCCGGTTTGCTGAGCGCGGTTTTGCAGCGGCGACGATCACCTACCGATTGTCAGGTCAAGCCAACTTTCCAGCGGCCGTACATGATGCAAAATGTGCCGTGCGATGGATGAGAGCCCATGCTGAGAAATACAACATTGATCCGGACCGTATTGCCGTGATCGGCGGTTCGGCGGGCGGGCATCTTGCCATGATGGTTGGCTATACCGAAAACGGAGAAATGGAGGGCAATGGAGGTCATCAAGGAGTGAGCAGTCGCGTTGGAGCGGTCGTTAATTTCTATGGCCCGGTCGATCTGACAACCGAAGAGGGGAAAGGTGCCGGAGCAGTGCGCGATTTCTTGGGTGGACCGTTTGATGAGATGCCGCTTCAGTACAAGGCCGCTTCACCCATCTCTCATTTGGACAAGGATGATCCGCCCACTCTCATTGTGCATGGTACGCTGGATCAAACCGTTTCTATTCAGCAGGCTGATTTGCTAGCCGATAAGCTCAAGCAAGTGTCGGTTGATCATTCGTATGAGCGACTGGAAGGTTGGCCCCATACGCTTGACGCAGCTGAATCGGTCAATAACTATTGCCAGCAGGTGATGTTGGCCTTCTTTCAGAAACAGTTGAAAGCGGCTGCCGAATAGCAAGCATCGTCCCTTTATCGATTGTCCGCGGTGATGCCTTTCCAGTCGTCCGTGCGGAATGGTGTGAGTGGTAAACCGTCTTGACTGTAGACGTTACAAATTGGGTTGTCTGACCATGCGTATCGAACGGCAACCGGCTCTTTGATTTCATCGTTCCAGACCGCGATCTTGTCTTTCCCTTCGATCTTGGCCTTAGCCCAGTGCCAATGTCCTGGGCTATCGGAAATCGCAAATCCGATGGCGTCACGTTTGTCGACAGTTCGCAAGCCTTTGCCAACTCGGTCGAATGTCAATTCAATTTTTCCGTCTTTGGCTTGCATCGACTTGTAACGCGGGCTGTCGCTGGCAAACTTCATTCCGTAATCATTGACGAGAGCCAGTCGTGCTAGTCGCCTCGCAACTTCCAGCTTGTTCCGTGGATGAATGTCGGATCCTTCGCCGATGTCGATAATCACGGCTTGGCCAGTATTGGGAAGTTTGTCTTCCGTCATCGTCTGGGCTTCGCGTAGCTCTGCCCAATCGCTATTGGATGGCGTTTGTTTTTCATCCTTGTAGTCCGCCAATTGAACCCAATAGAACGGAAAATCTCCCTGTCCCCAATCGCTTCGCCAATTGTGAATCATCAGAGGAAACAGCTCTCGATATTGGTAAGCCCGAGACGCATTCGCTTCGCCCTGATACCAAATTGCCCCTCGAATCGCGAATGGCATGACAGGTTTCAAGCGGCCGTTAAAAAGGTTGCCGGGACGATGATTTGTGACCATTTGGTTGTTAGGTCTTGCCGGTTGTGGCGGCGCTAACTGGCCTGATTTTTTGGCTGCGATAGCCTGGTCTCGCCATGCCAATCGGGCTGCTTCATAGTTTTGATACGACTCTCGGAGTTCTGGTTGGGCCTCTGTTTTTTTCCAGCGACTCAATAGGGGTGCATAGACTTCATTGTCCTTCAATAGCTCTCGTCGTACCCAGGCTTCACACGAAGATCCGCCCCAGGCATTGTCGATCAAGCCGATCGGTACGTTGAGCACATCCTGCAGTTGTCGGCCAAAGAAATAGCCGACCGCCGAGAAGTTGGCGACAGTTTGGGGAGTGCACAATTGCCACTTTCCAGCAAATTCCTGCAGGGGAACTTGCATTCCAGGTGTGCCAACGGTGATCAATCGGATTTCAGGCCGATTGGCTGATGCGGTTTCTAGATCGGCATTCCAGGATTGGTTTACCGACCATTGCATATTCGATTGGCCCGAACAGACCCAGACTTCGCCGACGAGAATGTCTTTCACCTCGATCCTGTTTTTTCCCGCAACCGTCATGGTCAGAGGATCCCCCACCTTGAGAGGATCGAGTTTGACCATCCAATGTCCATCCGCGTTTGCAGTTGTTGAATGCGTTTGATCACCAATGGTGACAACGATCGATTCTTGGGGGTCGGCCCATCCCCAAATGGGGGCTTTCATGTCGCGCTGCAACACCATGTGGTCGCCGATAATCGTTGGCAGGGCCACTTCCGCGGATATTGATTGAAACGGGATTATCCCGAGTAATACTGTCAGAATTGTGGTCCGAATATGAAGCAGACAGGTGTTCATTCCATGCTCCCATTGTCAATCAAACTGCTGATAGATTAGTAACCCGTGATGCGATTCGATGCTTTGAAGAAAATCCAATATAGCAGTTTTTCCGTCCGTTTATCTGCGGATCCTCAGTTCGTGCATTTCGAAAGGCCGACGATCAAAGCATAATGTTGGAGTTTGTGTTTTTCCTGATCTTCGGATTTGTCGACTATGGCCCAACAAAAATTCCAACGCTTCCGCACTTGCGTCTGTTTGTCGATCTTGGCGACCGTTGTTGGTCAGACTCAGCAGGCTAGTTCGCAGGACAGCGCGCAGGACGGCGAAACAATCCGAGGAACTTATGCTGCCGGACTAATTGTTCGAATTGCCGATCAAGAAGGTCGTTTTGTTGAGCAGATCGACGATACGCTGGGCGGTTGGCTCGATTCGAATACGAAATGGAGTGCGACGAAGGCTGACACGTCTTGGAAGATAAAGTGGAATGGATTCTTACTGGCCAAGCCTGAGGGACGTTTCCGCTTTCATGGTTACGCGCGCGGCACGGTCCGAATTACAGTCGACGGAACGCAGTGTTTTTACTCGGATACGGATACGCCATCATGGGTTGAATCCGAACCGGTCGAATTGGAATATGGTTGGCGAACGCTTCAGGTTGATTATCAACCCAAGGGTCAGCAACCGCTATTGAAGATTGCTTGGTCTGGGCCCGGATTCGAACGGGAGTTGATTCCGAGTCGTGCTTTATTTTACAACCCGTCACGTTCAATCGGCACTCCCGAGCAGCGTGGCGGCAAGTTAGTACGGGATATGGGCTGCAAGGCTTGTCATCGCCTGGATCGCGTGCCAGATCTCGATCCAGCTCCGTCACTTGCGAATCTCTCAACCCACATGTCTCGACATTGGCTAATCGATTGGTTGACGAAGCCGAATTCGCATTCAGGGATGTTGCCAAACTTTGAATTTACACCAAAACAGGTGAACGCGATCGCGGATCATCTGTTAGCTGATCCGCCGGATGTGAAAGCGAAGGCGCCAGAGCCTGGAAATACGCAGCTTGGACAAAAGCTGTTTCGCACGATTGGTTGTCTGGCCTGTCATCGAGCGGACGACGTGGGACCCGTTTCAAGTAGGCGGGACCTGTCTCGCGTCGCTGATAAGCGATCTGCTGGTTTTCTATCGACTTATCTGCGGAATCCGCAATATCTTAACTCGGACCATCGCATGCCGGTTTTTGATTTGAGCGAAGAAGAGCAGAGAGATTTGGTTAGCTATCTCCTGACGTTGCGGTCGGACGGGAGTAAGCCAAGCTTTTCTGCCACTTCGCCATCGGTCGCAGGAAAGGCGCTCGTGAACGTTGTTCGCTGTGGAAGTTGCCATCAGCTGCCAGGCGACCCGATTGTTGTGGAAAAAATTCCGCTGCCCCGTCAGGTCGAGACGGATCGTGGCTGTTTGGCAGACTTGAATTCATCAGGTTCTCGTCCAAGTTACGAATTGTCCGACGCAGATCGCGACTTAGTGCAAGCGTTTTTGGCATCCAAGCCAGGGGGACTTTCGCGCATTGCCCCGGCCGAACCTTTGCAACGATTCGGGTGTGTGGCTTGTCATCCGCGTGAAGCGGAAGCCGGCATTGGACCCGTTGCTCTACAAGTGGCTGCTGTGGATCCATCTCTCGCTCCTCAAGTGCCTGCGTTGATCCCTCCCTCCTTGAATCAGATTGGAGATAAGTTAAACGAAAAAACATTGTCTCAAGTCATTGTGGGGAACGGATCCGATCGGCGGCCTTGGTTGTTGGTCCGCATGCCTCGCTTTCGATTTGAGCCGAATGAAGCCAAGTCGCTTGTTCGTAACTTGATCGCTGCAGATCGTTTGCCAGTTGAATCACGAAAGGTTGCTGGGGAGAATCTCAACGCGTCGCAGCTTGCTCATGGAGGTACCCGACTTGTCACGTCGGCGGGATTTGGATGTACGAGTTGTCACGCGATTGGCGAGTCGCAGCCACCAAACGGACCCTTGAACGCCCGTGGCCCCGATCTGGCTTCTGTGGGAGAACGCATTCGGCGGTCCTGGTTTGATCGTTGGCTTCGTAATCCGACACGCATCGTACCTCGAGTTGAAATGCCAGCAATCACTCATCCGGTAATAGGTGTCTTCGAACAGCAACTTGATCAGCAAGTGAACGCGGTTTGGCACGTGCTCAACCAATCCGATTTTCGTCCACCTGAGTCGGATGCGTTGAGAGTTGTGCGTCGTACGGGTAATTCGGATCAGCGGAGCATCGTGTTGACGGATGTGCTTTATTCACGCGGCGAACTGTTTGTGAAACCGTTTCTTGTTGCCTTACCAAATCGGCACAATGTTTTGTTTGATTTCAAGACGGGGCGGCTCGCAGAGTGGACAATCGGTGATGCAGCGCGGCAGCGGACGAAAGGTAAAACATGGTTTTGGGATTTGGCCGGAACGCGAATGCTCCTGGATAATAGTCCCGATTCGGATGTCGCAATTCTCGCAGCGGGCAAGCGGTACTTTGCGGAAACCCAGGGGCAGTTTGTGACGCAGGCCGATCGTTGGAGCCATGATGACGGGGGTGTTGAGTTTCAGACTCGTTTGGAGTTTGCTGGGCCGAGTCCAACAAGGTTGTGGCTGACCCAACGGATACAGCCATCGAGCAATTCTCCCGCAACCGCTTGGCAACGCAAGCTTTCATTCGATGGAGACGTTGCTCGCAGCGATTTGTCGGTGCGTGTGATTCCTGACGGTCAACTGGATCAAATGAATTTGTCGTCCGATGCGAGGGTTGCCGAATTACCGGATGGGCGTCGTGTTCGCATTCTTAGTGATGGGAATGCCAAGTTTCATGCAGACGGCTTTGTCGTTATGGGGGCGGCCGCCGGTTCCGCCGAAATCTTACTCGAATATGAATCGTCAATTCGCTCCGATCAGTTTCCAGAAATTGTTGCGAAAGATACCTCTCAGTCGCCGGCAAAAATACGTGTCGTACCGGGTTTCGAAGCTTACCGTTTACCAATTGGTAACTCGATGATGCCGACTGGCTTAAGTTGGCGACCGGATGGAAATCTCTACGTTACTTCGTTGAAAGGGCGTGTCTGGCGAATTTTTGATACGGACGGAGATGGATTCGAAGATGCGACGAATCCATTTAGTGATGAATTAGCCGCCCCCTATGGTTTGTGGGCACAGGCGGAATACGTGGATGTAATCAACAAGTACGGTTTGTTGCGACTGTTCGATGAGGACAACGACCAACGAGCGGATCGAGTCGTAACGCTTGCGTCAGGTTGGGGGCACACGGCCGATTACCATGACTGGGCCGTGGGTTTGTCACGCGACCAACAGGGACGGTATTTAATGGCGCTTCCGTGCCAACAAGATGATCGCAACTCGGCGGCAGGCCGATACAGAGGACAGGTGCTGCGGCTGACACCTCGTCAAATCGATAACGATATGCCCATGTCCTATCATATCGAATCCATTTCAGCCGGTCATCGATTTCCCATGGGAATCGCGTTGTCAGAGGAGCAGAAACTTTTCGTGACCGACAATCAAGGAAATTACAATCCCTACAACGAATTGAATTACGTTACGCCTCGGGCGCACTTTGGATTCGTTAATCGATTGGACTCTTTGGCGGATCGTCCCGCGGTAACGGCTCCAGCGATCAAGATTCCACATCCCTGGACGCGCAGCGTGAATGGGATTTGTTTTCTGGAGACGCCGAGGCAATTGACAGCAGCCCGATTTGGTCCCTTTGAAGGTCATCTGATTGGTTGTGAATACGACACACGTCGACTGATTCGATTCAGTTTGCAGACGATCGGCGATACGGTGCAAGGTGCTGCCTATCCCTTTAGTCTTGCAGAAGAAACAGATGGAGAAGGGCTGATGGGGCCAATTGTTTGTGCTATTTCGCCTCGGGCAGAGATCTACATTGGTGAGATACGCGATAGTGGTTGGGGCGGTGGTCAAAATGTTGGGGCTTTGGTGCGTCTGTCACCTGATCTGCAACACTTGCCCAATGGAATCGCTGAAGTCTCGGCGATTTCAAACGGATTTCGTCTCACCTTCGTTTGCCCTGTTGATCCGCAACGGGCTGTTAACCCCAAGAACTATGCCGTGGAATCGGTGACACGTACAGCGACGCCGGCCTATGGAGGAGCAGATCACGACCGACGACAAGAGACCATCCGCGAATTGCGCATGGTGGATGAGAAAACCGTGGAGATATTCTTCGAGCAATTACGGACCGGCTTTGTCTACGAGTTTCGCTTGAGGAATCTCAGCAAAGATCAACAAATGTTCTACCCTGCCGAAGCCTATTACACGCTCAATCAAATCCCTCGTGAATAGGAGCTAGTCAAACATCGAACCGTCGTTTCAAAGTTGAACGCCCGGTTTCATTGGTTACAGGTCGAAATCGGCGATCGCGATATCGTTTGCCAGCTGATCATCCAGTTCGAATTCCCGATCGAAGAGGGAGTCAGCGTTTGCGAAAGCAGCGCTGACCTCGTTCGCCCTGGGTGTGGTCGTGGCTCGCAAGACGGTCGGTTTTAGCTTCTCGGTGCGTTCCAATTGAGCTTCGACCGCGGGGCTGAATAAATTGGCGGCGACTGCATTTGTTGATAAAACTGGCTGGATGACTGCTTCGACAGAGTAATTGCCTTCCTGGAATGCCAGTACGACATCGCTTGAGTCGAATTCACCGTCACAATTCCAATCGCCTTCCGCCCAGGTCGAGTTGCCATCCACGGCGTCTTCGTACTCGCCGGCGACAAAAACAACGACCAAATCGGAAGAATTAAAAGTGCGATCCAAGTTGGCATCACCAACGGTGGTTCCCAGGATGTCGTTAATCAAGACATTTCGATCAGCATCGTTCACGAGTTGATCGTCATTCAAGTCAAACTGTAGGTCACTTGCCTGAAGTCCTGCGCAGAATAGTTGAATGTCGACGAATTCGACGAATCCATCTCCATTGAAATCGCCCGGCATCGACATGCCCGGTACTTCGCCCGGGGTGGGAGCCGCCGCCGTCCAGCTGGCTGCCAGTCGACCGAGTTCGGCTGGCAATTGACGTTGAAGAGAATCGCTGCCGCCGTCCGCTGATTCTGGCCAGGGGCTTGCATCGTCAAAGCTGACTTCATCTTCAATCAATCGAGGGATGAAGTTGGGTTCGCCCAGCGGCGCTTCATCGGGCCGTTGCAATTGCACTGTGTCGCCGCCATTATCCAGCTTGCCAGCGTATCCACCCACAATCGGCCTTGAATCGGGTAATCCATAGTGCATTCTGAAAGCCGCAAGTCGATTAGTATTCGCAGGGTTACTTGGGTCGAAAGAAACGACCACGAGAGCTTGTCGCGGTCGGATGAGGGTGTCGTCGGCGAAATCAAAATCAATGCCTTTTCGAATGCGCCAATTGGTCAGGTCAAGCGTTTGGTCGGTCGGGTTGAGGATTTCGACGAATTCCAGGTCATCATCTTCGAGTAACGGGTCAATTTGCAGTGCAGCTTCCGATGGGTCTTGTGGATGGTAATTCACTTCGCTAATGACGATGGGGCCGACTCGGGCGGCTCCATTTGTGTCACCCAAGGAAAGGTCGAGTAGGGGAGACCATTCGCCATCACCGTTCGGGACTCTGCCCAGTGATTCAGCATTAGCCGTTGCTCCAAATTCAACCGTATCAATGACGCGATGGAGGTTTCCGTCGGAGTCTGCTTTCCAAAGCCAGATGGAGTCTCCATGAGCGGCGTCGAGTGAAAAGTCATTTGAACCCGTGCCCTGGGTGGGATTAAAGTTCGTTTCGTCCAGGACCAGGTATCCGCCAGCTGGTAGCTCAGAGCCTTCTGGCAGTTGGTATTTAAATAGGTTTTTTTGGCTGTCGCTAAGGTACCAACCGCTCAGATCAACGTTGGTATCCGATCGATTGAAAAGCTCAATGCTATCGAAAAGGGGGAGGTCTGTATGAGAGAGTATTTCATTGATGACGACATTGTCACTGTGGGGTGTGGGACCCGTTGCGAAGCCAGGTGTGCCACCCATCTCAACACTCGCTTGCCAGTTGGTTTTCTCGCCCCAATCGCTGAAGGAAGCGGTCGGATCGACGACTTCCAAGCTGCGGCCCATACCATTGGTCGATGATTCCCAACGAGAGTCGTATTCAAACCGGAGTATGCCCGCGTCGAAGGGGTTGGCCAGTCGGAGAATTAGTTCCTCGCTGCTGTTGCTCAGTTGTCCTGAGTACTGTCCGACGAGGTTGATGCCGCTGCCATAGCGTTGCAGCATTGCGGCGGAGTCATTAGCAATGATCACTCGTTCGCCGACGGGAAGGCTGACCGCTGGGAATTCGAAATCAACGGCTCCTGCGATACGCACACCCTGGAGATTGATTTCGCTGTCGCTCAGATTCTGGAGTTCAATGAATTCGTAAGATTGGCTGTCTGCTGGGTTGTACATGACTTCTGTGATTCGTAGTCCGTCAACGATTGCCTGTTGGTTCTCGATCGTCGGATTGTTGGAAATCACACTGGCCGCCAAATCCATTCCGAACACCAAATCGGAACTGTTTTGTCGGACTTGATGAACTTCAACAGCAATTACGTTTTCACCACGTTCCCAAACTTCTGCCGGGATAACGAACGGTCCCTCAAGTTGCGCTTCATTCACGTTGCCATTGGCCGTTCGTTCGAAATCGATTTCGCCGTCGGGCATTCGTAGTCGCAGCACTTCTTGCCCATTGATGTAAACGATGGCACCATCATCGATGATCGTGCTGAATTCAGAGATAAGGTCGGCTGGGTCTTCGTCGATGTCTACCCGTTTGCGAAAATAGTAGGTGATGTCGCCGAGCGAAAACTCTGTTTCGAGTTGCTCGGGAAGTCTTTCGTTTTCATTGCCGAGTAATCCGATACCGGATTCCCACTCCGAGTCGTCGAAGTCGGGTTCGCGCCAAGCGGTTCCCAGATCGCCACCAGAAGGCTCGTATCGCCACGTGGCATCCCAGCTGAACTGAAGCACCGAAGTTTCGGTTGAATTGGGCTGGTTGTTGGTGATTTCACGAGTTGGAACAGGAAAGAAACCGTACTCGTTGCCCCCGTCAGGAATTCGTCCCTGAGAGACATCGGTTGTTTGAGGGTAGTAGAAAACCTGGTCGATGAATTGCAAGTCAGGCGTCAAGAGGGCGAGGTGCTCATGAGTTGACGATAGCTTGAAATTGGTGTGGTCGGCTCCATCTTGGACGTCGTTGTCAGCAATGAATTTCACATAGCCAGATCCATCAATGAAACTCAGCTCTGGAATCTGGTATTGGTTGGGAGCTGTAGACGCCTCATCAGTCAGCCACAAGCCGCCCAAGCCTACAGCTTCAGTTTGTGGATTGTAGAGTTCGACAAAGTCGTTTTTGAATCGAATATTTGAAGCTGCGAACCATTCGTTGATCTTTAATTCGCTTGTCGAAGCCAGCGGAGCCGCTTGATTAGGAGCTCCAATCGTGGGGAGATTTAGATTCCAGCTGCCTTGATCGTCGATGATGCCGATTGAACGATCGTTGAGTTGTTGTCCAAACACAATCGAATCGACGACTTGTCCGCTGGCGTCGAATAAGTAGACGGCTTCCCCAATGGCATCCAGATCAAACGAAAGCGAAAGATTTTCTGCTTCAGCGGTGTTGGTAAGTATCAGGTATTCGTCCGCTGCGATTACCGATCCTGCGGGGAAAATGAATTTGTCATTTACGTCGAGTCGGTCTGACAAGCGATATCCACTCAGATCGAAGTCGGCACCTCCATCGTTGTAAAGTTCAATCACGTCTGGGAATTCATTGCCTGCCTGATAGGCTGCTGTGTTGCTGGTCAGGACTTCATTCAACCGTACACTGCCAGGCAGTGTGGGATCGACTTGCCAAGTGTGAGAAGTGGCGTCCGTTTCGTCTTGCCAATGACCAAGCGAGTCACGGCCGATGACGGAGATTGTATAACTTCCGGGCTCCAGACCGGAAAATTCGATTTCGGAGCTGATCGGCCGTTCGGGACTCCAGGGGAAATCGTTCAACCGAAAACGGTACTGAGTGATGCCCGCACCTCCCACCCGGATCGTCGCAGTGGTGTCCGCCGTTGGTGTCTTAGGCACGTCTGTGAGGATTGGGCCGCCGTTAATTTGCGCTCCCATGTTGACTCCATTCGGTCCACTCCCGATTGCAGGTGATCCCGTAAGCAGCGCGTAGTTCTCTGCGGCGGTGCCAAGATGAGGATTGCCGTATCGATTACCCGTACCGAGCTCAAATTCAGAGTTCGGGAGGAAGGAATGGTCAACTTGCAGGTCGATTTCGTCAGTTACAGCTCCAAACGTTGTCGCATCTGTGACAAATATGCTGCCTTGGACGTTCGCTCCTCGACCGGGTCCACTGGTTTGTCCGGGAAGATCAAAGTAGAGGGGTGAAAAACTGGCTGAAGCGACCGTGTTATGGAAGAAGTGCATGTACGCTTCTTCCTTGACAAGTGATGCGTGTTGTACGTTGTCGAAAACGTTGCGTAGCACCCAAAAGTCTCCATCGGATGCGGAGATGGTGTTCGACTCACCGGGGTCGGTGTTGAATTCATCTTTGATGAAATTCTGGAACAGATTCCCTTCAATGTAGACATCCCCGGTCATGTCTAATGCGTCATCGCCGCCGCCTCGGAAGGTGTTGTTACGGATGATCGGTATCGGGTCGGGTCGTTTGGGGGCGTCAAAGTCGACGGAGTCGTTGTGGCCAGTGATGTGTCCAAAATCATTTCCATCCAGAATCCAATGACCGCCTTCGGGGATTCCACGTCCCCAGACGTGTTCGCTGCGATTGTCGGTGGGGGGCGCTTCACCTGGGTCGGTAATGTTGGTGAACACCGAATTGCGAACGATCAAGGAAGAGTTGATCGAGCGGATACGGCGTCGGGACGCATGGTCCAACGTACTTTGCTCGATCGTTAGTTGTGAATTTTCCAAGCCGATCAGGCCGTCGTCAGTAACACCATATTCGAGGATCGCATGTTGGATGAGGTTGTTTGCTTGCGAGTTCCTGAATTGGATGCCGTCCCAGGAACTTCCACCTGGTTCTCGCGTAAAGCGAATCTCTTGATGGGGAGCACCTATCGCCATGAGCTGGCCGCGTACGGTGAGTTTTGCGTCATCTGCAAAGAAGACGGTGGTACCAGGTTCAATCGCCAAGAGGACTCCCTGGTCGATGACCACATTACCGGAAATCCGATAGGGGCCATCGGCTGCCTTCCACGTTTGCGACGTGTTGATCGAGTCGCTTACCTCTTGCATGGAGCCGTTGTCGTACCAGATATCAATGAATTCACTGGCAACCTTGTTGCCACTACCATCTGGGCCATCATAGGCGTCGGCTACGACGCGATTGACGCCAGGCATCACTTGCAAGCCCTCCGAGGCCGTTATATCCATCAACGCCGTCAGCTTTGCATCCATTGACGTATCAGAGCTGCTTGGACTGGCTTGGTGAACCTCGATGGCAATTATATTGGTACCAGGCTGTAGAGCTTCCAATGCGGTGTTTGGCAGCGTCGTTCGGACAAACTCGGTTTCCTGTGGACGGCCACGGAAGTCGAGAGCGATTGTATCGAAGGTTGCATCGTCAGCCAGATTCAATCGAGCCACTTCCTGACCGTTGATGTAAACGGCAGCTCCGTCGTCGAAGAGTAAATCCAGCGATAATGATTCAATTTCGGTAGGATCGTCGACTTCGAAGTTTTTTCGGAAGTAGGAAGTGATGTAGCGATTTTCCTCGTCGTCGCCAAAGCCAATGGTTGTTGTCTCGTCACCATCTCCGTAGCCAAGCTGGGCGGCGCCTTCGGCCCAACTGGAATCATCGAAATTCGATTCGCGCCATGTATTGCCCTGGTCAGATCCATCGTCAAGATATTGCCAGGTCGCTCCAGTTTCGAGCAGCGTATCCGATTCTGCTTCCGACGCTGAGATTGACCAGCTGCCATCACCCCGCAGAATATTGGTGGATTCTCCATTGATCAGGACGGATTTTGTCGTCACCACGGGCGCATTGCCCGTGAGATTGAGAATGGGAGACTGGATCCGCGGCAATCCATTCTGGGTGGGCAGGTCGTCGGTGAAGGTGAGGCGTTCGTTGATGCGGGCTCGTACCGAATTCGCTCGATTAATCAGGAATTCTTCGATGTCGTTGATGCGCTGTTGACTCGTGATGTCGCCCAACGCTTCCATCAATGTTGGTTTTAAGTGATCCGTGAGGATCACGTTGTCGATGAGATCGATGTACTGTCCATAGTACCGCGGTAAGAATTCTGGATGGTTGATCAACTTGTCCAGCGCCGGCACGGCCGTTGGCCGGAAAATGCCGCGATTCACATTGTTGTATAAAGAGTCCCAATCGTAGGGGATCATCTGGAAACGCGTGTCATTGCTGCCGCGGTACATCGCATAGTCGTCCCCCGCTCGGTCGCCGGTGAACAGGCCATTTTCGTTATTGTCGATCAATGAGTTCATCGCAAACGCTCGAAACCACTGGTCCACATCGGCGACAATTTGCACATCTTGGACATAAGTTTCGGCGGGCGATTCATTCAAACGATTTGTCAGATCGATTACATCCGACCAATTGGCTTCGCTGGAATTCGTGCTTTTCGAATAGCTGACGTAGGGCGCAGGATCAAAACCAAAGAATTGCAGGCCGGCTCCACCACCACCGGGTGGTGATTCATTCGGGCGACGACCGCGATAGATATTTCCGCCGTCATCTGCCGGGAAGTGATTTTCGGCAAATTGACCATCCAAGGCTTCTGCATGGACATAAAATCCGCCTTCTTTAATGTCGACACCATTGCTGTACATGCGAACCGCATGGACGTCGCTGGCCGGCAGGCCAGCCAATCGGAAGAGCGTACTCCCCGAGACTTGATTGATTGGCGCACGTGCGTTGAGATTGATTCGTGTTAGACCTTTCCATGGATTATCGGATGGGATTCGGATTCGATTGTTGGGCACCCGGTCGTCTCGGCTAGCACTGCCGCGAATTCGCACGCCTGTGTTATAACGCACGTCGGTTCCTGTACCGGTGACTGCAATAAACGTTGCATTAAATTGAGCGTTGCTGGATCGATTCACATTGCTGAATTCTTGCCGTTCGCTCGTGGTCATCACCTGATGATAAATCGGCGGATCACCCGGCTTGAGAGCGGGAATGTTATCAAGAACCTGATAGAGGGCATTCGTTTTTTGATTGCCATTCGCTGTGGCTGCTGGCCAAGTTCTCGTTTGAGCACTCGCGTCGCTGGCCTGAACATAGAACTCCATTACGGTGCGGTGCGGTTGCGGCTCCAAAATGACGCCAAATTGGCCATCGTTCGGCTCCTCGTCGCCGTGCAGACCGTCGTCAAACATCGGGGTTGTTTGGAATTCGGATTCGCCATCAATGCGCCACCGAAGTGTCGCCACGATGCCATTCGACAGTTCGTCCTGAAGCGAAGCTGTGACGGTTACGGGCTCTGCTGACGTTGGTACGGGCGGGGAGTGAGATACGTCCCAAATTAACGGGGCAATGTTGTCTTGCGCGGTCGAGTTCCTGGCACCCGGCGTTCCGCCATCGGGCGTACTCGAGGTCCAGTTTTGCGCGGCCGAATTGATCTGATTGAGATTGATCAATTCCAAGGATTTATTGCCTCCGCTATGGCCTGCCTGCCAGATCCAGCCCGTGTGCCCGCGGTCTTCGGAACCTTTGCGCCGCACCGACCAGTCGCCCTCATCCGCATAGCTGATGCTGTCGACGCGATTGCCAAGCTGATCAGTGAGTTCAAGCTTTTCACCATTGTTGCTGAGCGTGCCGGTCCATCCGCCAACGACCGTTTGCACATCGGGGTACTTCGTTTGGAACGATTCAACATTCGCAGCTACGACGAGGTAACCTCCTGATTCGATCGACACCTCGGGTAATGTGAATTGCACACCGCGCGTAAATTGCCAGCCACCTACGTTGACGCTTTCGAATCCGCGATTGTGTAATTCGATGAATTCTTCTGCTGTATTCTCTGCGTCCAGTAGGTCAGTACGTGGCAAATCGTACATGATCTCGCTGATCACGACGGCGCGAGAAGGATCCGAAATCGGTGGGACTGAATTCACGAGTCCCGGTGTGGGGCTAGTGAAAAAACCTTGTTGACTCAAGTCCTCTGACAGACCAAAAGAGATGTCGTCACTTTGAGCTGTATAGGATGCCCCATAGTCGAACTCGACGGTCACACCATCCGGTTGGACTAAGGCCAAATATTCACCGCTAGAGCTCAACTTAAAATTTGTGTGAAGTCTATCCTGGCTCGCGGTCTGATCTTCCCCAGATGCAAACACAACCAGATGATCATCTGGCGCTAGGGACACCACGGGAAATTGCCATTTGTCGAGGTTGTCCGCTGTGTCCGTCAGGTACCAGTTTGTTAAGTCGGCCGTTTGCGAACCCGTGTTCCGAAGCTCGATCCAGTCCGAATAGTTGCCCTGGTTGTCGGGCACTGTCGATTCGTTTGCCGCCATGAACTCACTGATGACAACGGCCAATAATTGGCGCGCTTCAAGGTTTTCCAGCGAGAGCTTGGACTGACGGTGACGTTTTTTTCTTTTTATGGCGCCTGAACCATAGGCGCTTAGCGAACCTCTAGATCGACTCATCCGATACCCCAATCGCCTCTAAAACTAAGGGTGATCTTTCGCCTATCGGGGGCGCGACAAAGCGTCGCTGCGTTTCACTTTTGAAGAGCGCACTATCTGCATCGTCGCCTCTGTTCCCTACGTTCCGATAGTTCCCATTTTACGGCATTCGAGCATAGAAGCGGGAAAAGATGTGGAAAGTACTCAAATTGGTTGCGCCGGAATCGGTCTGGCTAGTCGGTATGGGGGGCAGGTAAAGCGTTGGCTACTGTATCAGCGTAATGATAACAGAGCTTGTCGCGCTTGAGCGACCTGCGTTTCCGCCCAACTTTCGCCCGCATACAGGTTGATGATTCCCTGATAGATGTCTCTTGCAAAATCTGAATTGGTTTTTTGAATTTGCTTGGCGTGCTGCATTTGCCTTGTGATTAAGGCGAGTTGGGCTTCACGTTGTTGTTTGAGTTCACGTTCTTGAATTGCTGATCTGCGTTTAATGAGATTTAAGCAAGCTTGTTCTTCTGGACTTAGTTTCTCCTTACCTTGGTAAAGCATCAGAATCGACTGCAAGTCACGGGTTGAACCGGCAAGATCGGTTTCTGCCCGTCGGACGGCCGCAACATACAACTGCTGAACGGCTGATTGGGAGGATTTACCGCGTCTCGCTTGCAATTCCAGACGGCGCTGTAGTCGGTCGACTTCGATCATCTCCTTGATTTCATCAACGTTGCTCGAGCGCGAGTCGTTTGGATAGAGTTCGAGAAACTGTTTGACCTCCCGTTCAACGGCCAAGAACCAGCGTTTGTCGTCAAAATCTTCCTGTTCCATGATTTTTTGATAAAGACTGTTGGCGGTCGGTGGTTGCCGCCATTGTTCCACCGCGAAATAGATGGTGGTAGCGACAAATGCGAGTGCGACGAGCATTCCGAGTGTTTGCCAGAAAACAACGGACTGGCCACTTTCCTTAGATGCTTCAACTCGCGTGAAGTGAGTGTCGCCTCCGCTCGAAGGCCGATCGGTCGTTACGTGAGTCCGTTCGGATTCCGCCTTGAGATCGTTGGGGAGTTGAATGGTGGGACGATCGGAAATCTGAGCTTCGTGTTCTTCTTCGAGTTGCTCAATTTGAAAGACATCTGTGTCGGCGGAGGCGCTTGCGTCTTCGTCGCTGTGTACCGAGAGAGCATGTTCCATTGCTTTCAGGCGATGGGACACCGCCAGCGCTGTGGGAATTCGACCTTCCGGCCGTTTTTCCAACAGTTGTTCGATCAAATGTTCCATTTCGACGGGAACGTCGTTGATTAAGCGACAGACAGGCGTGGGCGCATCAAAGCGAACTTTGTGGACGACTTCGGCAATCGATTGTCCGGAGAAGGGCGGCTTGCCGACCAAGAGGGCATACATCACGGAGCCTAGGCTATACAGATCGGTACGCGGGCCGACCGGCTTGCCTTCGCCTTGTTCGGGAGCCATATAATCGGCGGTGCCCATCACGCTCCCAGTTGTCAATTGATTCGATCCAAAAAGCTTCGCGATCCCAAAATCAAACAGTTTGATTTGGTCGTCTGTGGTCAAGAGGAGATTAGCTGGTTTGAGATCTCGATGGATGATGCCGTGGTCATGGGCGTGTTTCAGGGCAGCACAGATCTCGATTGCAATTCGGCTTACTTCACGCCAAGTGAATCGACGTCCTCGTCGCAGTTCTTCTTGAAGGCTGTTCCCCTCCACCAGCTCCATGACGTAGAACAAATGTCCATCTTGCTCGCCAAAACCGGTGAGTCGAACAATGTTTGGATGCTGAAGCTTTTTCAGCGATTCAATTTCGGCGGCGAACCGTTCGCGAAAACTCTCATCGCCGGCCAAGGCGGGGGACAACACCTTGATCGCCGCGAGTTCTCCGGTCGTTTGCTCCTGGGCTGCATAGACCGTTCCCATTCCCCCACGACCGACAATGCGTTGAAGCCGATAGGGTCCAAGTTTTCGGTTGAGGTTGGGATCTTCCATTCGTCAGATATTCAATCAATTGCATGCGGGGCTTAAATGATAACAAACGTTGTCATGATGAAGACAGCTGTCAGCCATCACAGCGAGCTAATTGTACTCGCCAAGTGCGAATGAGTTGAATTTCAGCTGGTTTTTTGGACCGTCTTTTCGCGATCTGGATCGATCTGCTGGTACGAGAGCTCGGATGTGCCGCTTGGATTGATATGATTTGCTGCTTGGTTGGCATGGGAGCTGCGTTCCTCAGACACGTCAAGTTGTGATCAAGGGAGTGGTTGTGATCAAGGGAGTGTTGGTTTAGCAGCGAAGCGAAGGCGACAGTTGGGTTCGTCGTCGAGCAATTGGTAAAATAGTGCGGGGCCAAATTCCCATGGGTGTCTAATGAGTTACGATGATCCAAGCCGTTTTGAAATCGGAATTCCAGCTGTTCCGGTTGTGCGTGTTTTACTCGCTTAAATGGGATTGAATGGGTTTCGCCCCTTGCAGTGGGCAAGGCAGGGTGGAAGTCGTGGTCGATTCGCTCAAATCCGTTTTGTTTGTTAAGACCGTTGTTTTGCCGGGGCAATTTGCACTTATCCTGCCGAACAGGTTTGTTTACGCATTGACCAAGGTTCATTTTATCAGATATGCAGAATACGTCCGCATCCGTCGGATGACGTCGTGATCGTGTTACTTGATTTGTGCCGGATGTATCAGCAAATTTAATCGCCCAGGGGCTCGTTGGAGTCTGGGGTGCGGAGACGAGAACTATGGCGAAATTCCGTGGGCAAGCAATCGCATCGAGTCTTTTTGCTATTTGTGCGCTCAGCAGCGTCACGGGCGCTCAGACTGAGGAGCCCAACGTTGGGAGGGTGAAATCTCGAACGACTTTTAAGCTGCCTACGGACGATCCGACCACCGCGAGCGAGCATCCCCTCAAAACTTTGGTGCGTCAGGCTGAAATTGCTTATCGCGACATGCGTCGTGAAGTGCGTGACTATTCGTGCATTATGGTTCGTCGTGAGCGAGTGGATGGGCGGCTTGGTAAGCATGAGTTCATCTATGCGAAGGTTCGCAACAGGCAAATCGCTGATGGAAAGGTAGAGGTTCCCTTTGGCGTGTACTTAAAGTTCCTCAAACCTAAGTCGATTGCGGGTCGCGAGGTGCTCTACGTCGAAGGTCAGAACGACGGGAAGATGTTTGTCCGGCGTGGAGGAACTCGATTTGCCTTTGTGACAACTCGGCTTGATCCGAATAGCGAGTTGGCGATGAGGGAAAATCGATATCCGATAACGGAATTTGGCATTGAGAATCTGCTCCTTCGTCTTATTCAAAGAGCACGCACTCAGTTGGCGGCCGGGGCAGATTGCGAGGTTCGGTATTTGGATGATGTCACAGTGAATGGTCGTACCGCAACCGGCATCGTCATTAAGCCGAATTCATCCCATGATGAGATGGGTTTTTACGAAGCTCGTGTATTCGTCGACAATGACTGGAACATTCCAGTTCATTACGAAGCGTATGCTCCGCCAGCGGAGGGTTCTGATCGACCTCGCTTGCTAGAACAGTACACCTACACGAAGCTGCGGCTCAATGTTGGCTATACCGATGCCGACTTTGCCGAAGATAATCCCAACTACCAAGTCAAATAAGCAGCCGCTCGGACCCCCGTTGCCGCTCGATCACCAATCAGTTTTGAAGCTGATCGTCGCCATTCCGAATTCTGCGTGCGTTCAAGCAACTTTCCGCAGTTGATCTTGAAAACCGACCTTGCGTGAAATTGCAAAGGGCCGATTGCCCTGACGGTTATAGTAAATTCGGGCGCTGACTTCTCCCAGTAATCCCAGACTGATGAGTTGTACGCTTGCCAGCCACAAGAAGACACCCATCAACAGGAGTGGGTTGCCCGTCATGTCAACCTGTTGGAAAAACTTCATGCCAACCACGCTGGCCAGCGCGGCGCTCCCCAACAGCATGCAGCCGACCGCGAATCGACCAAAAAGTTTCATTGGATTCGAGAAATAATCCTGCATGTAACGTACGGTGCACAGATCCAAGAGAACTTGCAGTGTGCGAGAGATGCCGTATTTGCTCTTGCCATGTTTTCGGGCTCGATGGTTCGTTACCATTTCCAGGCAGCGAGCTCCTCGCTCAGCGGCCAGAATCGGAATGAAGCGATGCATCTGTCCATAGAGTTCTAGTTCGTCGGCGATCTCGCGCCGAATCGCTTTGAGCGTGCAGCCCAGGTCATGGATCTGTTGTCCGGTCGACCAAGAAATTAATCGGTTTGCCAGTTTCGATGGAAGCTTGCGACTGAGCCATGCATCTTGCCGATTCTTTCGCCAGCCGTGGATCAAATCAAATCCGTCGTCGATTTTTTCGAGCATGGCGGGAATATCGCGAGGATCATTCTGGAGGTCACCATCGAGTGTGACAATGACATCTCCACACGCAGACTCCATGCCGGCTTGCATAGCAGCCGTTTGCCCATAATTGCGTCGAAATCGAACGACCCGAATGTGAGGATCCATATTCGCGATCTCAATCAGTCGATCTTGGCTGCCGTCCGTCGAACCATCGTCCACATAAATGACCTCATACGATTGTTTCGTCCGCTGCATGACCGCACGGATTTCTGCCTGTAAAAGGTCGAGGTTTTCGAGTTCATTATAAATGGGGATCACGAGTGAGACGTTCATGCACATTCCTTTGGTCCCGTATGGTTGTTGGGACAACGCGTCTTGATTGAGTGAGGGAGGCTCTTTTGTATCACCGCAGGGGGCATCGGTAATTTCAACATTAAATCCAGCAGCAAGAGATTGCCGCGATTGTAGACATGGCGAGAACTGCGGCTGCCTAAATCTTCTAACACACTTCGAAGTACTGTTGGATACTTGGTGATTACGGAGTGTCGAGTTAATCGAGACTGATGGATCTGGTCAAGAAACCTCGCCATCTCCTGACTCAAATTGCCAGAACCCATAATCACATAGGCTTGAATGAGTTCTCGTAATTCGTCTTCCAGCCATTGATCGTCCGCCGTTGAAGCGTCATTCGGTTCGGTGAGCGGGGCCGATTCGGTGAGCGGGGCAGCGAGCCTGATGATTGATTCCAGTTCGGTTGTCAGCTTCAAAATCTCATCTGACTCGATCGTTTTCTGCCTTTGTTGTCGCTGTCTCAAATGCCAGTTCTCGGCCCGCAAGCGACCGTGTTCTGCAGCGCGCGCGATCTGCCAAATTAACTCACGTGGAATTGATGTTTGCACGGCGACAAACCCATCGGCACCGGACTCGTAACAGTGAGTTGCCACGGTGCTGTCCGTTTCCTCACCAAGGAGAATGACGGCCTGATGGTCATGAGAGCCGGCACGAATGGCATCGATCAGTGATTGGCAATCACGCGAATCGGCGTCCGTATCCAGCAGGACGGCGTCGAAAGTTTCTTCGCGAAGTTTTTCCAGGGCGAGTGTCAGGCTGGGGGTTTCGGTGAGAATCACATCGCAAATTTGCTCGGTCGCAAGGGCCTCATTGAGCCAGTTGCGCGGGCTCTGCGGACCCGGAACATACAAGACCTGAAGTCGCGTTGGGAGCGAACCGATCCGTGCGAGCGAGGCTGTTGAGCCAGAAACGAGATTGACCATAAAAGCGCCTTGTTCGCAAAAAAACTGTCTGCCGAGCGTTTTGCCTGCTAGCTCCCTCCCCATTTTTTCTGATCGCGCCCACTTTTATCGTGACCCTGGTTTTGCGTCAACGCAAATCTCCACACCCTCGCATACTTACTGTTCTCGCTCGGGTCGCGTACGATGTGGGCGTTGGCCTTGGCAGTAAGATTCAAATTCAACGGGCTTTCGGCAAACCGCGAACCGATCCGAGCATGCAAGCAAGGCTGGCACTGACCATCTCGAAAGGGAATTGAAATGAAGATCATCTACCTCGATTGTGCTAGCGGAATTAGTGGGGATATGATGCTGGGCGCGTTGGTCGATGCGGGAGTCGATCTGGCTGCGATACAAGCGGGAGTGGATTCCTTGGGGTTGCCCAGTTGTCAATTACAGCGCGAGGAAGTCAAACGGCATGCGTTCCGAGCGTCCCACATCCAAGTCGTTCACGAACCGGAACACGCCCATCGGCATCTGCATCACATCACGGAAATGATCGACGGGAGTTCGCTGAGTGATGCTGCACGAGAGTTAGCAACACGAATCTTCACTCGCCTAGGGGAAGCAGAAGCGAAGGTTCATGGCAGCACGCTCGAGAAAGTGCATTTTCACGAAGTCGGAGCGGTTGATTCGATCGCGGATATCGTGGGTGCTGCGATCGGTCTTTCTATGATTGGGGCGGATAGGATCGTTTGTTCACCGATTCCTACGGGAACCGGCTTTATCGAGATTGCTCATGGGCGCTGCAGTTTGCCAGCGCCTGCAACGGCTGAACTACTCCGGGGTATCCCGTTGGTCGAGTTGGATCTGCCGTTCGAATTAACGACTCCAACTGGTGCTGCGATTGTCGCCAGCACGGCGACTTCATTCGGGGGTTTACCCGAGATGTCAATTGAATCGATCGGCTACGGTGCAGGCAGTCGTGACCTGAAGTCTCAAGCGAATCTGTTGCGAATGATTGTTGGGCAGCCATCGACTCTTACCCCTCGCGACCGTATCGTTGTGTTAGAAACCAATTTGGATGATGTCACTGGTGAGACCCTTGGATATTGCACGCAACGGCTGATGGAAGCCGGTGCACTTGATGTGTTTACGACAGCGATTCAGATGAAAAAGAATCGGCCAGGCACGCAGCTTTCCGTGCTCTGTGCTGCCGAGCAGGTTGTCGAATTGGAAGCGATTGTTTTTCGAGAGACCAGGACGCTTGGGATTCGACGTTGGCAGGCTGATCGCCATTTATTGGAGCGTGAACGGTATGACCTGCAGACGCCATTTGGACCGATTCGAGGCAAGAAAATCACCTTCCCAGACGGATCTGTTTGTTTTTCACCCGAATTTGACGACTGCCAGCGAATTGCCCGCGAAAAGCAGATTCCGCTTCAGCAAGTATTGGACGTCGCCAAGCAGGCACAGATGGGGTAACCTATAGGCCTAAATTATTCGCCGATTCTTCCGGAATCGCACGGTGTAGTTTGGCGATGCACATCTCTTGCCACAAAACTTTATTGCCACAAAACTTTATTGCCACAAAGCGAGCCAGGATGGCAAAGTTGATGACCCACCGAATTAATGTCGATCGATGACGCGGCTAAGTGTCGCGTCTGTCTGAATAAAACAAGTGTCTTCCAATCTTGGACGGGTTTGCCGTCTGGTCTGAAGCAAAAGAAAGTGAGAAAACGATGTACAGATATTGGACCGCTGTCGCTCTCGTTGTTGCGCTAGTCGCGGGCTGTGAGAAGAAGCCGGTTGACGAGGGTTCGAGTAACCAGACGACTGCCAAAACCAAATCAACCGAATCCGCTCAGCCGGCCGAAGTTGGTTCAAGTAGCGAGGCGACAGCCCAAGTCAAATCGTCAGACGCCGCTCCGTCGGCGGTCGAAGAGCAAGACACGGCGGAACCTACTGGGCTTGCTAATGCCGATAACAATCTGACCACCTCGACAGCAGTCGCGGCGAAGGAAGACACGACGGTTGACGCGGGGACCGATGATCAGCAATTGACCCCTGATCAAATCAAAAGCCAAATCAATGAAAAACTTAAGGCGGCGATGGCGGCTCGCGATGTCGATCAGGCGATTGCTGTGTTGGAAGAAGGACGTACGCAGCTCCCTGACGACAAAGATATTTCAATGGCGTTGTTGCGATTCCAACTGCAAAACGATTTACAAAAAAAGGCGAATGGGCCGGATCAGGAAGCAGTCGCAGCCGATTTTCTCAAGACGCACGCATTGGCGAATGAAATCTTAGGTGATGACGAAATCACGGATCCGCAGTTGGCCCAGATTCGACAATTGGTAGACTTTAATCGTATCCGTGCAATTGCATTGTCGGGAGACGTAGCTGAGACCGCGGCGGCTCTGGCGGCTGCCTATGATTCCGGGTTTGAGCAATATCGTGGTCTCGACAAGGATCCATTCTTCGCAGCGATCGCGGATCAACCTGAATTTCAAAAGGTGATTGATGACAATACGAATCGCCTGCAAGCCAAATATCGCGAGGCAGCTCGCGAAGAATTTGCGAATGCGGAAGATATCGATTTCGATTTTGATTTGCCTGACTTAGAAGGAAATTCCGTCAAGTTGTCTGACTTTGCGGGCAAAGTCGTGATCGTTGACCTGTGGGGGACCTGGTGTCCGCCATGCCGAATGGAAATTCCTCATTTCATCGAGCTCCAGGATAAGTTCAAAGACGACCTCGAAGTCGTTGGGATCACTTATGAGCAGGTTCAGGATGAGCAAGCCGCAATCAAGCAGATTAGTGAATTTGTAAAGGCTGAGGGGGTGAATTATCCCTGCGTGATTGGCGACGAGGCCACGCAACAATCCTTAGAAGTTCGCGGATTTCCCACGACGTTGTTTATTGATCGCGAAGGAAAAGTTCGACTCAAGATTGTCGGTTATCATCCCTATGAGAAGCTGGAGGGATATGTTGCCGAATTAATTGGGGATGGCAAACCATCCTCCTAATTCCTCTCCCGATCGCGGATTGAATTCTGGGCCGATTCCAAGAATCGGCCCATTTTTATTGCTATGCCAACTTAGCTTGCCAATCATGTCGTCTTGACGCTTGTTTGACGACTCTCTGCACGCCGGTTAGATTCGATTGGTCTCAGGGGCGGACGTTGCCTGCGTTGTTGAACAGCGTTTCGCTGGCATGGCGTTAGAAACCGAAGGACGACTGCAGCGGCGAAAATGATTGACCAAGCCGAAGTACGCAAGTAACGCTTTTGGGGGGCGATTTACTCAAGGCTCTTTTGGGTTCCAGCGATGTGGGGGACGGCTATCGGATTGCTGGCGAAATCACCTTGGTCATGGGTTGGTTGGATTGCCGTAGCACTTGGGTTCGGCTCGGTTGTCTGGCGCATGACGGTCGGAGGGCGGGAGTTGGCTGAGCGGGCCATCATCCGTGTCAAACGGAAGGCAAGTCGCGAGCATCGTGCTTATTTGCGTCAGTTGCAACGCAAGTTGCGTCGTGATCGGGACGCACGCACGGGGGGGATGTTGCGAAGTTTGCAGGATCTGTACGGTCGCTTGGATGACATGGAGTTTGATCCCAGCAACCAGCAAAGCTGGCAAATCGAGGTTTTCGGCGAGATTCGCAATCTCTATCAAGCCAGTTTGGCGGCCTTGGAGCGTTCGTATGAAATGTGGGATCGGGCCAACGAAATGGCCACGGATGAAGCTCGACAGGAGTTGCTAAACTGGCGTGATGGTGTGCTGCAAGAAGTGAGTCAGAGCGTCACGCAGCTCTCAAAAACGGTTGATGATGTCCAAGCTTCTGTGATGAAAAGCGAACTACCGGATAAAGATCTGGCTCAAATGCGTGGGGAACTCGAGCAGGGTTGGGAGGTTGCCCGCGGAATTGAGCATCAGATCGAGCAACTTGAGAGGGAACTCAAGGGTGTGCGGATAACGTTGCCGGAGCCTTCGTAACGCCCCTAGTTTGACCCGTTTATCGATCGCTGCATTGTGTCGAAATTGTTTTTTTTTTAGCATTCAGGCACTGGGGTTGGTGTATACCAGTTCCCTTGAGTGACCCGTTTGCGATCTAAGCGGTATGATTTCGCCCTCGAGAATGCGGCTGAGACGGCAGTTCGAAAGCAAAGGAACGAAATATGTTTAAAGCACTTGGCAAGTATCTTCGTGCGATCGGATACCTATTTACGGGGCGTATTGACGATGCCCGACGAACACTTAGCACCAATCCAGCCGTTGTAAAGGCGACTTACGATCGAGTCATTGAAGAGAAGACCAAGCGAATCCACCAATACAAAGACGCGGTCGGTGCGATGATTGCTCAAGAGGAAAAAAAGAAAGCTGCTTTGAAACGATTGACCGAAGAAGTCGCGAAACTCCGCAACCTTCGTGATGGTGCTGCAGCGATGGCACGAAAGACTGTTGAAAAGTACAACGGTGATATTGAAGCGGTCAAGAACGATCCTGAGTACCTCAAATGTCAGTCGGCCTTCAAAGATTTCAGCTCGAGCCTGAACGAGAAGGAAACGCATTGTGCGGAACTTGAGGACGACATCAAAGAGTTCGAAACCAACATCACAGGACACAAAACACAGCTACAGTCCTTGCTACGTGAGATCGACAAGATTCGCCAAGAGAAGCATGAGACGGTCGCCGACATGTTGACCGCAAAGGAAGAGAAAGAGATCTCTGATATGCTCACCGGCATCAGCCAGGATCGTACTCATGAGGAGCTGCAGGAATTACGGGATTTGCGCGATCAGGCGACGGCCACAGCACGCATTTCACGAGAAATGGCGGGCGTTGATACCAAGCGTTCTGAGGACGAGTTCTTAGAGTACGCCACGCGGGAAACGGCCGATTCGGAATTCGACACGCTGATTGGATTGACGCAGAAAGATTCCGACTCCGGTTCACAGGAAACGGCTGATAAAACACAAATCCCAGAATCGTAAACGAACGATACGAAATCTGAAATGACCTACCCATTTTTTTCGCGTTTGGCCGAAATTCTAAATTCGAACCAATCTCGAAGCATTATTTTGAGCGGCAACATCTACGATCTGTTTTTTAATGGACAAGGTTATGTGCCGCTGATTCCATTTGTGGCTGAGAAATCGAAGACCAAAGGATTGATCCGGCTCGTTTACGAGTTGAACGGTCCGATTCGAGCACTCGAAGGCCGTGAGAAGCTGAAGAATGCTTGGATCGCTTGGAAGGCTGGCGTCGATACCGATACGCTTCTGATCCGTGGGATGAAGAGTCGCGGCGAAAGCGAGCTAGAGATTCTCTCACAGCAGTTCGATCGGCTCGTGCTTGACGCGATCGGCAATCCGACGCTTGCGCTCGAAGCGCTCCGACAGTTCACGATCTGTTCACGATCGCATCTGTCGGGTGATTTGATGATCTTGATCGAAGCGTCGGACATGATGATGCCAGCTGGAAGTGGGGACGTCTCGTCACTCAATGACAAACAATTGCATCGGATTGGGATTGTCCAGGATTGGCTATCCGATCCGGCTTTCATGGACGGCGGAGACTCCGTTATTCTGTTTGCTGAGTCCAAGAGTTTGGTTCATCCTCGGGTCTCAAGACTTCCGCAGGTGCTGAATGTCGAAGTCTCGTCGCCGACCGCTGAACATCGATTGCACTACATTCAGCATTATTCTCAGCAGGCTCAGTATCCGCCCAAATTTTGGAGCAGCGCGTCCGATTTGGCGGGATTTACTGCCGGTTTGTCAATCCACGCCTTGCGACAACTCCTGTTGCGAGCTTCTTACACCCGCGAGCGACTGACGCCCGCTGATGTGGTGGTCAAGGTTCAGGAGTTCATCCAATCTCAACTTGGCGAGGAGGTCGTCGAGTTCAAAAAACCGACCCATCGTCTCGCGGACGTGAAAGGTAATAATCGTCTTAAAGCTTTTCTGCAAAGGGAGTTACTGCCCAGGTTTCGAGCTCCCGGGGAGAAAGCATTGGCTGGAGCTGCTGTGGCTGGTCCAATTGGTGGCGGGAAAACGTTCATTTTCGAGGCCGTTGCCAGCGAAATGGATGTCCCGGTGCTGGTTCTAAAGAGCATCCGAAGTCAGTGGTACGGCCAAACGGACGTTATCTTTGAGCGATTGCGTCGGGTTTTGGAAGCGCTGGAAAAAGTTGTTATATTTGTGGACGAAGCGGATACCCAATTTGGCGGTGTAGGAGCTGAAACCCACTCGACGGAACGTCGACTGACGGGAAAGATTCAAGCCATGATGTCCGATCCGCAGTTGCGGGGGCGAGTCGTTTGGCTGTTGATGACCGCACGAATTCATCTCCTGTCGCCGGATATCCGTCGTCCGGGTCGCGTCGGAGATTTGATTATTCCGGTGCTTGACCCGGAGGGAGAGGATCGTAAGGAGTTCGTAACTTGGGTTGCGGAAAGTGTGTTGGACCAGCCGTCACAGGATGATCTCCGAAGAATTGATGAGTTGACGCCTGGCTATTCGGCTGCCGCTTTCGCTTCCTTGAGATCGCAATTGAAAGGCTGCGAAGCCCAGAACATTGACGACGTGGTCGGTATTGTCAACGACTTGATGCTACCGTCCATCGAATCAACTCGCCGATATCAGACATTGCAGGCTTTGGTTAATTGCACTCGCAGGTCACTCCTGCCAGTGCCAGATGCTAACGACCAGGATCGAGAAGGCTGGCACCAGGAAATTCTAGCGCTGGAGGCGCGTGGAATTCATTGAACAATGTGTCTCGTGTATCTACTGATGCATCGGTTTATGCATTGGTTGCAGGAGGCTGAGGGGTCCTATCCATGCCAACAATTCTTCTCGTGGATGATTCCGCCACCGACCGCCGTATGATTGGGGGTGTGTTGGAGCGAAATGGGTTTGCAGTTCGATACGCGGAAAATGGTAGCGGGGCTCTGAAGCAACTTTCCCGCACACAACCGCAAGCCGTGCTGACCGACATGCAAATGCCTGAAATGGATGGCCTCGACTTGGTCAAGGCGATTCGTTCTCGGTTTCCGGAAGTTCCCGTGATCTTGATGACGGGGCACGGCAGCGAAACTTTGGCCGCGCAGGCGCTCCAGCACGGAGCAGCCAGCTATGTTCCCAAGTCGCAATTCAACAAGGTGCTCGTCGATTCCGTCAAGCACGTTTTGGAACTCGCGCGAGGCGATGCAAACTATCGTCGCTTGATTGATCATACTCTGATCAGCGACTTTCAGTTCGAATTGCCAAATGACGAAAGCCTGGTTGAACCACTTGTCGCTTTGGTGCAGCAGATGATCAGTGGTTTGCAGACCTGTGATGCTGCGGGACGACTGCAGGCTGGGGTAGCACTGGAACAAGCTGTGCTCAATGCAATGCACCATGGCAATCTGGAACTAACGTCGCAACAACTCAAGGAAGATTTGACTCGCGAGGAAGGTGAGCAGTCCATCATTGATCAACGACGTGCAGAGGAGCCGTATCAATCGCGAAAGGTTTTTGTGCGTGTTTTGATCAATCGCGACGAAGCGAGATTTGTGGTTCGCGATCAAGGCCCCGGT
Organism: Pirellulaceae bacterium; assembly: GCA_029243025.1. Lineage (NCBI taxonomy): Bacteria > Pseudomonadati > Planctomycetota > Planctomycetia > Pirellulales > Pirellulaceae > Pirellulaceae bacterium. Next base: position 233,019 of record JAQWSU010000030.1, read on the forward strand.
TTTGACGTGCAAAGCAAGCTCGACGTGTCGTTGGGGGACGACGAGAGTGCCGGGCGGGGGCTCGTGCTGATGTGGGGACTCATGGACAAGGTGGTTTACAACAACGTGGGCAATGAGGTTGTTTTGGCCAAACGAGGTGATCATCTTGCGCCCGTCGCAACTTCAGATGCCTCCCTTGACGAAGAGGAAGATGCTGAAAGCAAGGGCGGTCAAATCGAGCCATCCGATGCGGCAGAAATAGGTCAAAAGTTGGGGGAATTGGTTCCCTTGGACGGTAGCAAGTCGATTGTCTTGACCCAGCCCCGGCTGAGTGTTGGTCGTGACCCTTCCTGCGATATCGTATTGTCGCATTCGGACGTTTCGCACCAACATTGCTTGCTCTACATGTACGGGGGATGGTGGTATGTAAAGGATCTTAGAAGTGCCAACGGGACAAGGCTGAACAAGGTGGCCATTGATCAGAAGCGAATCGCACCTGGTGCGATCTTGATGATCGCCACGCATCAATTCGAAGCTCGCTACAGTCCCTGGGATTTGGGCGCCGTGGGAATTACGCCGCCGGTGGATCCGTTTTGAGCTAGCTGGCAACCAGCTTTAACTCTTGCAGTAGATGTCGTGCGATCAAGTCCAGTCGCTGATAATCTTCCTGACAATCATCAAGCGATTCATCTCGTCCTCGTTCCTCCATTGTCCGCGCTGCCGCGATGATGGCCACGTTTCCAAAGATTCTGGAGGATCCTTTGATGGTGTGAGCTGCTCGTTGCGCTCCTTTGAAATCTTTGGCCTCGATCGCATCGTGCAGTTGCTCCAGCAGTCGCGGGCACTCGTCCAAGTACACTTGGATCACCTCCACCAACAGTTCTTTATCGCCATCAACGGATTCGAGTGCGATTTCCATGTCAAACGAACCGACATCGATCGACTGTGATTTTGACCGATCCGTGTTTGGGCTGGCTTCTGGATCATTCGAGGTCATATTCTTCAACGCCTCGTACATCTGTCTTTTTCGTATCGGCTTGGCCAAGTAACCGTTCATGCCGGCTTCGAAGCAAAGTACGTCGTCGCCTTTCTTGACATGCGCGGTCATTGCAATGATCGGAACCTCGTAGCCCATTTTTCGAATCTGACGCGTTGACTCCAAGCCATCCATCACCGGCATTTGAACATCCATTAGCACGATGTCGAAATCGTATTGAGTTGATTTGATCAGGTCGATCGCTTCCAGGCCCGTGTTGGCAATTGTGACACAGTGTCCCCAACGCGTGAGCAGGCCAGACGCCAGCTTTTGATTTGCCCAGCCATCTTCGACCAGCAGGATTTGAAGTGGTGGGATGGAGGGTGTTGTTTCTTCGTCCGCTTGCATTCCGCTGGGCAGCGGTGACTGAAGCCCCAGCGAGCGAAGGATCGCTCCGCGAAGCTCGGTCTGTTTGGTTGGCTTCAACAATCGTTCACTGATCTTCAGTTTGTTTAACTGCGTTGTATCAAAAACACGTGTGCCGGAAGTCAGCATAATGACGGCCGTATCTTGCAGGCCGTCCATTTCGCGTACTCGTTCGATAAAGCCAAAGCCGTCCATTTCAGGCATTTGGTGATCAGTGAGAATCAAGTCGGGGAGTGTATTTGTCTTAGACATTACGGCCAGTTGGTGGAGAGCCACTGGGCCACTTTCGACAGCTTCCGCTTGCATTTTCCAGCCGTCGAGGGTGCTTTTGAGGATTTTGCGATTCGTATTGTTGTCATCGACAATCATTACCCGTAGGCCGGAGAGCGCGGCCAATTCTTCAGGCGAGTACGACTGTTTTTCAGGGTGCAGCGAAAATCTTACGGCCACATGAAACGTACTGCCTCTTCCTAAGTCGCTTTCGACCCAAATTCGACCATTCAAAAGGCTGGCCAACCGCGAGGAAATGGAAAGCCCCAGTCCGGTCCCCCCAAACTCTCGCGTCGTGGATGAATCGGCTTGTTGAAAGGCCGAGAAAATATTTTCCTGCTTGTTCCGCGGAATCCCGATGCCCGTGTCGGCGACGGTGATGTGGAGTCCTACATTTTTATCGTCCTGTTTTTCTTTCGAAACATTCAGTACGACTTCGCCTTCATGGGTGAACTTGATCGCATTTCCCACCAGGTTCACGATGATTTGATTCAGACGTGTTGGATCACCCTCCAATGAATCAGGCACATCATTTTCAACATGCCAAGCCAGTTCGAGTCCTTTGGCATGCGCGCGAAATGCCAGCGCCCTGAGGGTATCTCCTAGCACATCACGTAAGCGAAAAGAAACGTTTTCCAGCTCAACATGATCCGCTTCGATTTTCGAAAAATCGAGGATCTGATTGATGATCGCCAGTAACGACTCACCGGACGACAAAACCGTTTCGAGATAATCGCGTTGTGTTGGTGTGAGCGGCGAATCAAGTACTAATTCGGTCATGCCAATCACGGCGTTCATCGGGGTGCGGATTTCATGGCTCATGTTGGCCAGAAAATCACTCTTGGCACGATTTGCGGCCTCGGCTGCGTTGACGGCTTCACGTTGCGCTTCTTCGGCACGTTTGCGGTTGGTGATATCTCGCGAGATTCCAAAGGTGCCAACAATGTCACCCCGATAGTTTCGCAAAGGCGCTTTCGTCGTGGACACCCACGCACGGTGTTCACCTTTAGCGTTGATTAGTTCCTCTTCTTTTCCGACAAGCGATCGTCCTGTACGCATTACCTCCCGCTCGTCCTGGAAAGCGAGTTCGGCATGGTCCTCTGGAAAAAAATCATGATCGGTTTGTCCGACAGCATCTGCGGGATCATTTAGTCCAAGGAATTGTGCCTGGGCACGACTGATCCGGATGAATCGACCTCCCATGTCCTTGAAATAGATGTTGTCGGGTGTGTTGGCGAGCAACGCATTGAGCAACTGACGTTCTCGGTCCAATTCTGCGACGGCCTGTTTGTAAGCCGATACGTCCCAGAACATGACTTGGGTTCCGACGATCGTGCCGTCTATCGAGCGGATTGGCGTCTTGCGGACTTCGAAATGACGCGTTTCGCCACCGCTGTAATTGGCCTCGACACCAGAAAACATTTCCCCAGTGCGTTCGACCAACATGTCATCATGCCGATATTTTTCCGCCAATTCTTTGGGGAAGAAATCGTAATCTGTCTTTCCTAGCACTTCTTCGCGGCCCAAACCTACCAGCCGACAGTAGGCATGGTTGGCGAAGGTGATTTTTCCAGAGAGGTCTTTGCGGGCGACATGTACCGGAAGGTTGTCAACGAGCGCGAGGTAAAGGGATTCCATGTCCTTTACCGCTTCGACGTCAGGCTTGCTGTTGGATGGTTCGTCCATGACGTATGACTCGAGTGATGTAAAACGCGACCAGCCGCATCGCAATGAAATGGAACGCGAAGGTGACCCCCAGAGCTTCACAATACCGACTGAAGCTAGGAAAGACAATGATCTGGCGGGCGAATGGATTGGGAAGGCTGAGGCTGAAGAGCTTGTTGTGAGTGTCTCGGGAGACGGTTGTGCCGGTGATGTCTGCGATTTGGTATGCTGGACACAGCTGGTTTGTTGCTCACTCGCCTGGCCACGGGAGCCCTGATTCGGTGCAGTTTTCGCTCAAAACGATGATGATCGCAATCTGCCTTGTTGCCGTCATCTGTGCCGTTAACCTGACGTTGCCTTTGGCACTCGTGAGTTTCGTCGTGCTAACGTTGAAGGTGCTGGTGCCGTCGGCTTTGGTTACCGGTATTCTTTATGGGGATTCGGATCAGCGTGCTTTTTCGATTGGAGCATCGGCTTCGTTCCTGACCGTCGTATTAACCGAGCACGGTGGGACATTCGTCTTGCCTTCCGAGCTCGTCGTCATTCCTGTGGCCGTTTGTCTGGGCGGCTGGTCCGCTTTGAAAACACGCGTCTGGCTTGCTCGTCGTGCGACGTCGACAGTCGAGGCGCCTCCCGTTGCGCGGACCGGGGCAGGCGATCACCCGATCGATCTTTAGGCTTCGCGTTTTCGGTTGTACATGGCTTTGATTCGATCGGCGAAATTCGCTTCGATGATCGGTCGTCGGAGGCTGAGCTTTGCCGTCATTTCCCCGTTTTCGATGGAAAACGCTCGTTCGATGAGAGAAAAACGCCGGACTTGCTCGTGGTACGAAACTGGTTTGAGTTGTTTTTCGATTTGCTGAGCGAACAAGTCCTGCACCCGCTGATCGCTCAGAGCCACGGCAATGTCGCTGGTATCGAGGTCAGCCAGTTGATGTTTGAGCTGTTCGAGATTCGGAACAATTAGGGCCGTCAGGTAATTACGTCCGTCACCGATGACCAACGCTTGGTCGATCAAGGGGGCCTCGGTAAGCAATGACTCAAGCAGGACTGGGGCGATATTCTTGCCCGCTGCGGTGACGATCAATTCTTTTTTTCGTCCAGTAATCCAAACAAAACCGTCCTCATCAACGTGGCCCAAATCTCCTGTGTGAAACCACTCGTTAACGATTACCTCACGGGTTGCCTGATCGTTTTTCCAGTATCCCTTCATGACGAGCGGACCCCGTGTTAGGATTTCTCCCTCGTCGGAAATGCACACTTCCACACCTGGAATCGCTTGGCCAGAAGCACCTCGTTTGAATTGTCGAGGGGTACTCATCGAAATCACGGGTGATGTTTCCGTCAGCCCATAACCTTGGAGAATCGGGACCTCTTGCGTTTGAAAGAAATCGAATAGGTGGTCGGGCAGGGCGGCTCCGCCGGAGCAGCAGTACTTAATGTTGCCACCAAGTAAGTGTCTTAATGCACCGGGTGTTTCTGCTTGCCCATGTTGTTGGAGTCCTCGTAACAGTCGATCAAAGAAGTAGGGAACACCATTCATGATGGTTGGTTTGATCTCCGCGCAATCTTGCAACACGGTGTCGCGCGATTGGGCCAGGGCGAGCAAGCAACCGGTGCCGATCCAGGTGTATAAGTCACAGGTTCGCGCGAAGATGTGACTCAATGGAAGAAAGGACAATCGAGTATCGTTGTCGGCCATTTCAAAGGTTTCAATGGTTCCGATCGCATTGCTGACCAAATTTCTTTGTGTCAGCATCACTCCCTTCGGTTCACCTGTCGTACCTGACGTGTAGAGGATAGTGGCCAAGTTGTCTGCCGTACAGTCGGCAATCGCTGCTCGTTCGATTTCCGCTGCGGCTGGCGATTCGCCCGCCCACCATTCGGAAAGTGGAATTTGTTTCTGCGGCAGATCGTGAGTGCTCGCATCATAATGAACCACGATCAGATCTTGAGGAAGTTTGTCGGCAACGGCCGCGATCTTCTCCAGTTGTTCGGAGCCCGATACAAAGATCAGTTTTGATTCGCTATGATTGATTTGGAATTCAACCTGGGAAGCTGCTAACGGCGCATGGATTGGGACGTGAATCGCTTGAGCCAATTGGATGGCCAGATCAGCAAGGATCCATTCATAACGGTTCTCTGATAATTGCGCGACGTGGTCGCCGGGGCGAATTCCGGCGGCAATGAGTCCGGCTGCCAACCGATGAACATCTCCAGCCAATTCTGACCAGCTCTTGGATTCGAAAGATTCTCTGCTTTTAAACCGAATCGCTGTTTGATCGTGACTTTCCGAAACACGACGAATGAACAGCTGAATGATGGTTTCGCCCTTCAATGGATCCATCGATGGTCGCCCCTTAGATCGTTGCGAGTAGGAAGAATACCTAGGATATCGATTTCACATTCTAATGGTCTCGGTGGCTCCGGAACACGGCAGAGTCGCGCAAACTAACGGTAATTCGCGGGTGATTTGTCGAACGAGTGCACGCGCCGGTTGTCGCGACAATTATGAAGATTCGCCCGGATGACTGCTATTCGGCCGTGTCACGAGTACCATAGTTGGCTTGCAAGCTAAACTTAGTGGAGCCAAATTACGAGGCGATCACGAAGGAAAGATAGGCAGGATCCAGCCGCAATATGTCGATGTCCCAGAAAAAATCTGCATTCAACGAACAAGCGTTTCAACCGGATCATTATATAAATCGCGAGTTGAGCTGGCTCGAGTTCAACGCTCGAGTTCTTGAGGAAGCAAAAGATCCCTCGACGCCTCTGTTGGAAAGAGTCAAATTTCTCTCGATTTTCAGTTCGAATCTGGATGAGTTTTTCATGGTGCGCGTTGCCGGCCTGCGGGAACAGGCTTTCGCATCAGAGGCACCACAGGACTATAACCCGGACGGGATGAAGGCGATCGCCCAACTGCGGAAAATCGCGTCCCGAACGAAGGAGCTGGTTCTGGATCAATATGATTGCTGGACGAACGGCGTGCTGCCGGCCTTGTCCGCCGAAGGGATTCACATCCGACCGTTGATGGAGGTTAAGGATACGAGCCAATTGGATCGGTTCTTTCGAGAGACTGTCTTTCCGATTATCACTCCCATGGCAATCGATCCGAGTCATCCTCGTCCCCGCTACCATAATCGTAGTCTTTACATCAGCGTTGCCTTGCGACGTCGGAGTGGTATTGGACCCAAGAGATTGTTCGCCGTCGTCCAGATTCCTCAGGTGTTGCCTCGGCTGATTCCGATCAAAGAGGGTGAGACTTCGTTCGTTTATTTAGAAGATTTGATCGCTTCTCGCTTGCCCGAGTTGTTTGGAGGGTATGAGATTCTGACTTATGCTCCGTTTCGACTGACCCGCGATAGTGACTTAGATCTGATCGAGCAAGAGTCGGATGACATGTTGCGATTGATTGAAGAGCGGCTGAAGGCACGACGGCGTGCGGATGCGGTCAGGTTGGAAATCGCGGCGGATGCCGACGAGGATTTGATTGAGGCGATTGAACATCAGGAAGAGTTGCGAGCGACCTCCGTTCGCGGCGATGAAATGTACGAGGAGGTTTATCGCATCCCTGGTCCCCTGGACCTCACTGGACTCGGCGCTCTCTATGAGTTATCGGAGTATGAGCATCTGAAGGATCCTTCGTTTTCACCGCGAATCGCGACAGGCTTGCGTCGGCGTGGGGAGGATATTTTTGCTGCGATTGGCCGCCGTGATATTTTGCTGCATCATCCGTATGATGACTTTTCTCCGGTTGTCGACTTTGTCGTAAGAGCGGCTCAAGATTCCAATGTACTGGCGATCAAGCAAACGCTTTATCGTACCAGCGGAGACTCCCCTATCGTTCAGGCCTTGATGGACGCTGCGGAGGCAGGGAAACAAGTGACGGCGCTGATTGAATTGCAGGCTCGTTTTGATGAAGAAGCCAACGTGGGGTGGGCCCGGAAATTAGAACAGTATGGTGTGCATGTTGTCTATGGATTCCTTGACCTGAAGACGCACTGCAAGGTTTCACTGGTGGTTCGTCAAGAAGCTGACCTTGTTAAACGATATGTTCATCTCGGTACTGGAAACTACAATCCGTCCACTGCACGACTCTATACGGATCTTGGTTTGTTTACCTCCGATGAGGATATTGGTGCGGATGTGTCGGCATTATTTAATTTGTTGACGGGTTATTCGCAGGGATACAAATGGCGAAAACTCGTGGTCGCGCCCACTCACTTACATCAGCGGACTATTGAACTCATCAATGAACAAACCGAATTGGCCCGTGCGGGCAAGCCATCGCGGATTTTTGCAAAGCTGAATTCGCTGGTGGACCACCGCGTGATCGATGCCCTCTATTGTGCCAGCCAGGCGGGCGTGCCGATCCAGCTGATAGTGCGAGGAATCTGCTGCCTGCGGCCCGACATCGATGGAGTATCGGACAATATTCACGTGACCAGCATCGTTGATCGATTCCTAGAGCACAGTCGGATTTGTGTCTTTGGACCGGACGATACGGCGAAAGTCTTTCTCAGTAGTGCCGATTGGATGCCTCGCAACTTTTATCGCCGGGTCGAAGTAATGTTTCCCGTGGAAGCACCCGTCCTGAAGCGGCAGATCTTGACAGAACTGTTGCCGGCTTATCTTCGTGATAATACACGGGCTCGACGATTGAAAGCTGATGGGAGTTACTCGCGATTGAAATCTGGTCGAGGGCAGCGGTCATTCCGTTCTCAAACCGAATTGTTATCATCGGATGCACTGATTGCACCCCGCCCCATGGTAGTCAACGAGTCGCAGGATACGCAAAATGATAGCTCTCGTGCGTCAACCAAGAAACGTACACGAGCGAAATAATGACTCCAGATCAGGCAGAGGAATCAGGAAATGTCCGTACTACGACGACTGGTTGTACTCCGACATGCGAAGAGTTCGTGGGCCAGTGGTGCGACCACTGACCATCAACGTCCCTTAAATGCACGCGGACAAAGCGATGCGCCCCGCGTTGGGAGGGCATTAATTGAGGCCGGTTGGTTACCCCAGATGATTCTCAGTAGCGACTCACAACGCACTCGTGAGACCTACCAACGGATGGTCTCCGAGTTTCCGACGGAGATTCCTGTCCAATTTCACGCTACTTTGTACCATGCCGGACTGTCCGAAATTCTCGCCGAAGCGCCTGCCGTTTCCGAGGAGGTGACAACACTGTTGGTGCTTGGACACAATCCAGGTTGGCAAGAGGCCGTTCGCCAACTGTCAGGGGAAGAGATCGCGATGAAGACCGCAAATGCTGCCTTGCTCGAAGGCGAGGGTCTCGATTGGATAGACGCTCTGCAGAAAAGAGGCGGCTGGCGTCTTGTGGATACAATCTGCGCCCGAGATCTTTCCTGACGCGTCAGGCCCGTTTTCTGGCGGTCGTGTCCGATCGTATTGAGGAGCGGTCGATTGACTGGTCTCTCAACGCAATGACATTTCGTTGCAGCTGACCAACCGTCAACGAAATGTCGGGTCGAATTTGACTCCCAAATCGCTGCTGATCGAACGGATATTATAGGAGTGTCTTGGATCGACGCCGTTCAGTCAGTGAGAGGTTTCACCTGAAGATTCTTGTAAAGAACCTTGCTCTTGGGATCGTGGGCTTGTAACGCCATTCGATCGCTCGAGAGTTGACGTTCTGGTCGATCCAAATTGGCCGGTTCGGTGTAGTCAGTGATGGTTTCGCCATTGATCTTCACGACGATGTGCTTGCCCTTAACGATAATCTCGTAGGTAAACCACTCGTTGTCCTTGGCCGGTGACTTGAAATTGTCTTTGACATTGTACAAGCCGGGCGTCTTCTTGGGGTCCGTGTGCGTCGCATTCACTTGCGCCTCGTAACCACGATTGGGCCAGCCGGCATCAACGTATTTGGTGTGGAAGTAGATTACGGAGTTTGAGCCAGGAGTCGTCATGACATCTACTTTGAAGTGAAAGTCTTTGAAGGTAGTTTTTCTGTCCTCGCCGACAAAAAAACATGAGCTCGTGGGCCATTCACGACCAATAATCCGTCTTCGACTCGGAAAGCTTTTGGATCTTCATTGATCTTTCAACCGCTGAGATCCTTTCCTCGACTGCGACAGATCTCGAATAAATTGTCGACGATTGAGAATGAAGTCGCTTCCGCTTCGAGTCCGATCGGGGACAGATGCTGCCGTGACCATGCCGCCTGTCGATTTCCGGCGTGAAGATCAATGCTTCATACCACGGTCATGATAGTCATAACTGGATTGCAACAAGACCGTTGACTTACCGGCATTCATCGCAGAGTAATAAAAGTAAACCTTCGCCATCGCACCTTCTGACCGTTGCACTGACCAAAGGCGAACCTCCGTATTGTAGCGTAGGCGTTCGTCTGGCGTGATGGGCAATGATCGCTAAGCAAAAAAAGCCAGCGACAGTTGGAGGAGAACCGTCGCTGGCTTTACCGCTTCGTCTGGGGCATGAAGGGCTGCATCAGATGGCGGCCCGGTGGGATTCATGTCAGTGTTGGAGAGAATAGCTGTCGTCTCACAAATCAAAGCAATCAGTGTGCCAATTTCAAAATGATGATCGGCTGTTGGCCAGATCCTCGCACAACAATGCGGATTTGTTGTTGCCGCGATGATTACCTTCGTTCTTTGCGTTTGATTTTTGCAGCATGATGATGGATTTTGACCACCCGGGATGAGTTGTGGAAACGATCCGATTTAGGACTGATGTTCCAGGTTTAAAAAATAGAGGCCGGCGTAAACCTTGAAATCCACTTGCACGCCTCGCTCACGTTCTGTTTGCAGCCAGCTGGGTACTTCTGTCAGTGGGATGGTATGAACAGTAATCGATTCGTTTTCGACGCCGCCCCCCGCATGGCGTCGCTGCAGCTGAGAGGCACGCATCAAGTGAACGCCCTCGTCAGTTAGTCCAGCCGAGGATACGCCATCCACGAGCAGTTGCAGTCGGCCGGCTTCGTAGCCGGTTTCCTCGAGGAGTTCGCGACCGGCCGCTTCCTCCCAAGATTCTTTGCGGTGCGCCGGATCGTCGCCAACGAGTCCTGCCGGGAGTTCGATCACTGGCCCGGCGACCGGAATGCGATACTGTTCAATGAGCACCAGATGCCGGTCGTCTGTGACAGCGACGACTCCGACGGCGCCGATCGAATTTGGGCGACGTGCATAGGTCCAGTGTCCGTGTTGCACCAGTTGTAAATAATTCGTTTCGGCCAGGATTTCCGGCTTTGATTCGTTCGTTGGTTTCATCAGGAAAGGGTCTTATTCGAATGGTTTTTGGCCGATCAAGGTTCAATGCGAGAACTCCCGACTTCGCTCTGGTAGCCTGACCAAATCAGATCGATAGTGTAGGATGCTGTGCGAGGAACGCTAGGCCGCTGGTTTGGAAAGGTCGGCTGAAAATTGCGTTCGTTTCATCAACTCAGACTTGTCCAAGTGAGTCATCATGAGTTTGTATTTTGCCGCCGGTTCGCCCACGACCGTGCTGACCGACGAGGATTTACAGCAAGCGCTTGCCGGCTGTTTTCAGCAATTAGGGTTGCGCGAGCGAGTGCTGATTATTCCGCCAGATTTTACCCGATTTCACAGTCAGGCTGGCAAGATCACTTGCATGATCCATGAACAGCTCGGGAATCATGTCGTCGATGTGATGCCCGCGCTGGGAACCCACGATGCGATGGAAAGCTGGCAGTTGGAGCGGATGTATCCCTCGATCCCGCCAGGCTTGATTCGTGTGCATGACTGGCGAAAAGATGTCGTGACGATTGGGCAAGTGCCCGCCGAGTTCGTTGCGGATGTGACCGATGGTTTATGGACACGGCCGTGGCCAGCGCAATTGAATCGGCTGCTTTGGGAAGGGCAACACGATCTGATCATGTCGATCGGGCAAGTCGTTCCCCACGAGGTCATTGGCATGGCCAACTACAATAAAAATATTTTCGTTGGGACCGGTGGCAGTACGGGTATTAATGAGAGTCATTTCATCGGAGCTGCGTACGGAATGGAGCGAATGATGGGACGAGCCGATACACCGCTTCGTCGCATCCTAAATCAAGCCGAGTCGCTTTTCTGTCAGCATTTGCCGCTGTTGTATGTGTTGACCGTTGTGGGGGAGGATGAAAGAGGTCAGCTTGTGATCCGCGGACTTTTTATCGGCGATGATCCAGAGTGTTTCGAGCGAGCCAGTGAATTGTCTCTGCAAGTGAATTTTACCTTGATGGATCAGCAGCCTGATACGGTGGTGGCTTATCTCGACCCCGAAGAATTCCATAGTACGTGGCTGGGTAACAAGGCTGTCTATCGGACTCGACTGTTAATTGCCGATGAGGGCGAATTGATTGTGCTGGCGCCCGGAGTGAAAACATTCGGAGAGGACAAACAAATCGATCTGCTGATTCGTAAATATGGCTACAGAAAGACGGAAGAAGTCATGAAGTTCGTCGACGAGCAGGATGACCTGCGGCAGAATCTATCGGCAGCAGCTCATCTGATTCACGGCTCGTCGGAAGGGCGATTTCGAATCACCTACTGCCCAGGTCATCTGACAGAAGCCGAAGTCCGAGGCGTGGGTTATCAGTATGGAGATTTGACGGAGATGATTGAGACTTACAATCCAGAACGACTTTCTGATGGCTGGAATGACGTTGAGGGGAAACGGATTTTCTTCGTCCGAAATCCCGCACTCGGTCTCTGGGCGTCGAAAGCGAGGTTGACCAACGGATGACAAAAGAAATTGAACGTCGGCCCTGGCAACGTGTGATTGATGGAGTTGCTCGAGCAGTGCGGCTGGGCCGAATGCCAGAGGGGATTGAAGAGCATCGAGGACAAATTGTATTTCCCGGTGCCTTCAACCCGATGCACGCGGGCCATCAACGGATGGCCGAACTGGCGGCCGATTGGTTTGATCGGCCGGTCGAGTTCGAGTTGTCGATCCACAATGTCGATAAGCCGACGCTGGAATCCGATGAAATTGCCCGTCGAATGGCACAATTCCAATCCCAGCACATTGTTTGGATTACTCGAACTCCCACTTTTAAGGAAAAGGCGCGCCAGTTCCCGGGAGCAACTTTTGTGATCGGATTTGATACGCTGCAGCGTATGATCGACCCGACCTATTACAATCGGGGGCCCCAGGGACGAGATGCGGCGTTGACAAAAATTTACCAGCAAGATTGTCGATTTGTCGTTTTCGGGCGGGAAAGTGGCGGCCAATTCGGAACGGCAGCCGAGCTTGATCTGCCATCCGAATTGGGCGAACGGTGTCGCACGGTGACCTCCGATGAATTCCGGCTAGATATCTCTTCCACACAACTGCGGCGAGCGAGTGAAGGTCTGGCTGATGTTCCCTGATCGCCAATCAGTCCAGAGCTTGGGAGTTTCCAATTGCCCTCCAGAGGGGTAGGCTCTATACTTGCGGTTCCCCCCACCAATGCTCGCGGTCGACGCCGACGTTGGTTTCTCTAGAAGTTCACAAATACCGTTCGCATGTCAGATTCTGGATCGAGAGCTTCGCATCAAATGGAACGGCCGCTTTTCGCTGGCGTTGACGTTGGCGGTACCAATATCAAATTAGGGATCGTTGACAATCAAGGTCAAACGATCCTGAAGCGGTCGATTGCCACCGATGAGGAGCAGGGACCGGCCGCTGCGATGGAGCGGGTTGCTGACCAAATCAAGAAGATGATGGGCGAGCTGAATCTGTCGGCGGACGGTATCGCTGCTGTCGGATTGGCCACTCCTGGCACGATGGATCTCAAGGCCGGTTTACTGTTGCACCCGCATAATCTGCCACATTGGTGGGAGTTCCCGATCCGAGATTGCCTGCGGGAGTGTTGTCATTTACCCGTCTGGTTTGGAAACGATGCCAATGTGGCCGCTTTGGGTGAATTCTGGGTCGGTATCGGAAGCAATCATTCGAGCATTGCTTTCTTGACACTGGGAACAGGAGTCGGTGGGGGAATTATCATCGATTCTCAGGTCATTGACGGTGAGAATAGCGCTGGTAGTGAGTTAGGTCACACGATCATTGACTTTACCGGGTCAGGACGCATGTGCGGCTGTGGTCAGCGAGGTCATTTAGAGGCGTATGCGAGTGGTAAAGCGGTCGTACAGCGTACTCTCGAACAATTGTCTCAGGGGATCAAAAGTGGATTGTCGGATCGACTTGCTGAAGCTGGTGAATTAACGCCACTGATGGTTGCCGAAGAAGCGGAACGCGGAGATTCTCTGGCGCGAGAAATCGTACTCGATACGGCCAAGTATCTGGGGGTTGGAGCAGTCAATGTGATGCACACGGTTGACCCCAGCGCGGTGATTTTTGGTGGAGCGATGAATTTCGGGGGCTCCGACAGTGAATTAGGAATGGAGTTTCTCAACCGTATTCGACAGGAGGTTCGCGACAGGGCCTTTCCTGTGTTGGTGGAACGCACCCGCATCGATTTTGCGACGCTAGGCGGTGATGCCGGCTATATTGGTGCGGCGGGTATGGCGCGAAATGGGCAGCAAAGTTCTTCGATCAATGAATGACCGTCGGTTGTCGGTCGGTCATTCTTGTTCAATGTCGATTTGATTGTAGGTTTCCAAAACGTTTGAAGCCCTCGGTGTCGCGTGTCAAAAATAATCCACCCGAATTGCCAGAATATTCGCAACTTTTGCATCGTTGCTCACATTGACCATGGGAAGAGCACGCTTGCCGATCGATTGCTCGAATCTACCGGAACGGTCGAGCATCGTGAGATGAAGGAACAGTTGCTCGATGATATGGAACTGGAACGTGCTCGGGGAATTACGATCAAAGCGCGAGCCGTGTGCATGAAGTTTCGCCGAGATGATGGGGAAACGTTTGAGCTGAATTTGATCGACACTCCAGGGCACGTCGATTTCCATTACGAGGTTTCCCGATCTCTCACTTGTTGCGAAGGTGCCTTGCTGCTTGTGGATGCCTTTCAGGGCGTTGAAGCTCAAACCGTTGCCAACGCCTATGCGGCCATGGAACATGATTTGACGATTATTCCCGTCGTCAACAAGATCGATCTTTCGCATGCCCGTACAGACCAAGTTATTGAGGAAATGGAGCAGTCGCTGGGTGTGGAGTCGGATGACGTTTTGCGGGTGAGTGCAAAAAGTGGAATTGGAATTAGCGACTTGCTGGATTCGATTCTCGAACGTGTACCGGCTCCCGAAGGCGATCCTGATGGGGGGCTTCAAGCGATGGTCTTCGACTCGAACTATGATCGTTTTCGTGGTGCCATCACCTATGTTCGAATCATGAATGGAACAATTTGCAAAGGTGAAAAGCTGCGATTCATGCGCGCCGGCACCACGCACGAAGTCATCGAAGTCGGACAGTTTACGCCCCAACGAGAAGCTTGTGATGCCTTGCATGCGGGGCAGGTGGGGTATTTGATCTGTAACATCAAATCAATAGATGCCGTCCATATCGGAGACACGATTTGCCATGCGGCGGATGAGTCGATTGAAGCACTGATCGGATATCAGGAACCGAAGCGGATGGTCTACTGCGGTTTGTTCCCATCCGATGGGCAAGATTTTGAAGAACTGCGCGACGCGCTCAATCGACTCTCGATTAATGACCCCAGCTTTGAGTTCGAACCCGAGACGAGCGAGGCTTTAGGTTTTGGCTTTCGTTGCGGATTCCTGGGTTTGCTGCACATGGAAATCGTACAACAACGCCTGGAGCAGGAATCGGATATCGACTTGGTGCAAACCGCACCCAATGTGACCTATGAGGTTGTCAAAAGTAGGACGGGTGAAACGGTCGAGATTCATCGTCCCCAAGAGGTACCCGATTCGGGCGATATTGACGAATTTCGTCAACCAATCGTGCGCGTCAATCTGGTGCAACCCACCGAGTTCATCGGCCCTGTGATGCAACTCTGTCAGGATCGTCGAGGAATCCTGATTCGGACGGAGTACCTGTCACCCACTCGAGCCATGTTGACCTACGACTTGCCCCTGGCGGAAGTCATCTACGATCTGCACGATAAATTGAAAAGTGTCACACGCGGCTATGGTACGATGGATTATGAGTTCCTCGGCTATCAGCCGGCCGAACTGGTGCGACTTGATATTCTCGTTAACGGCAACCGCGTCGATGCACTCTCCGTCATCTGCGATCGTCGTGATGCGGATCGTCGAGGTCGTGCCGTTGTTAAAAAATTGAAGAATGAGATAGATCGACACATGTTCGAAGTGGCTGTGCAAGCTGCGATCGGATCTCGCGTGATTGCTCGTGAAACGGTGCCTGCCATGCGAAAGAATGTTACCGCCAAATGCTACGGTGGTGATATCTCGCGAAAACGTAAGTTGTGGGCCAAGCAACGCGAGGGAAAAAAACGGATGAAGTCGATTGGGCAGGTCGACATCCCACAGAAAGCCTTTATGGCCGTGCTCGATACGGGTGAGGCCAAAAAGTAAGGTCCGTTTCGAATGGCCCACGCCGCTTCCCATCCGGAAGAGTCTGCAGGACGGCAGCAACGATTTTCCATCGCTCATCGCTGGGCCTTTCTGGCTGTCTGCCTGCTGCTCGTCAGCGGTTGGGCCTGTTCACGTCTTGTCGTTCGTGGCCTTGTGTTTCCGATTCGCGTTGTCGAAGGTTCGATGGCGCCCAACTTGTGCGGCGACCATTATCAGATTCATTGTCCCCAGTGTGGATCGTTTTTTCGGGTAGATGCGCTCCTGCCCCATGACTTTATCCTAACCTGTCCTCAATGCGGGCATCGATTTGAATATGAACCCGGCACTCGAATCCCCGGCGATCGTGTTATTCTCAATCGTTGGGATGGTCTCACCGCGAACATTCAAAGATGGGATCTGGTTGCGGCGACCGACCCATTGCATGCTAGGCGATTAGTGGTCAAGCGAGTGGTTGCCTTGCCGGGTGAGCGAGTGTCCATTGAGCATGGAAATGTACTCATCAATGGAAAGCTGGTGAGGAAATCCTTGCCCCAATTGCGGGCGATGGCGATTCTGGTCTCAGATGAACCAGCCCCTCAGAAACGATCCATTCCGTCGTCTTGGCTTCCACTGAAACCTGAGAAGGGATGGTCTCAGCAGCATGGGATTTGGTCTTACTCGAGAAATACCGCGGTCACAGCAGCTTACAGCTGGCTCGTGTTTTCGCCGAGGGAACGGCTTGGCAGGCAACCCACTGCCGTATTCGATGATTATCCCTACAACCAATCGACGTCGCGGCAACTGCAGGTCGTGAATGATCTGTTGCTGACCGTTGAGCCGGAAACAGAAAATTGCGATGAGCTGAAATTTCGGCTGCAGCAGTCCGATCAAGTTTGGGAAGTCGTACTCGATTTCGATCGCCGGGAAATTCAATGGGTCTCCCAGAATGAGACTCTCATTTCGCCCCGGCTGCCGTCGCAGATCTCCATGGTCGAACTGGCTATTTGTGATGGTCAACTGCTACTTGGAATTAATGGCAAGCCCGTTCTGATGGAAGCCGCTGTGGCAATCTGGGGTGTCCGGTCGCCAGTGATCTCAATCGGGGCAAGATCTGGAAATCTAAAGCTCAAACGATTGTCGGTGGCAAGAGATGTCTTTTATCTGCCTCCAAGGCGGACCCTCTTAGAAAATGATTTTTCCTGGCAATTATCGAAAGAGGAATTTTTCTTGCTCGGCGACAACTGTCCGATCTCAATCGACAGTCGCGACCCGCGCTATGGCCCGTTTGACAAATCGCACCTGCTGGGCACGGTGCGTCGCCTGCAGCGGGCCAGGTGATTACGAACCGAACCGTACGAATTGCCTCTTCGTACTCGAAATGGCGGGTGAACTGCCAAAAGCTAGCTCTGCAAGCGGCCAACGGCTCCTTTTTCCTTGGTTTTGCGCGAGTCGATCCACACTGGCGTTAAGATCCCCAGACAAAATCGAGCCCCAATCCGAACCGCACGGGGCCGAACCAAAGTATCGAACGAATCACATTTCAGCTATTATTTTGATCCTCTGTTGCCGGAGTAGAATTGGGTCGGCACAATCGGCCCAGGCCAGTTCGCCGGTGATGCGACGAATTCGACATCCTCTTGAGAAATGGTTAGGCCGCCAGCAGGCGTATTTATGGCGAAAAACAAAGTAAACAAAGTAAACAAAGTAGCAGCGAAGAAGGGCGGCACTCCGTCGGATTCAGCCAAAGGTTGGCGCGAAGCGATCGAGTCAATTGTGATCGCGATTGTTTTGGCGTTTCTGTTTCGTGCCTTCGAAGCAGAAGCATTCGTGATTCCGACCGGTTCGATGGCACCTACTCTGCAGGGTCGGCACAAGGATGTCAAATGTCCTGATTGCAACTATCGGTATCGCGCGGGTGCGAGCATCGATACGGAGGTGAGAGACGGACCTGTTGTGGCGACGACTTGCCCAATGTGTTTTTTCACAAAGGAACTCGAGCCTGGTACGGCAAGCGACTATTCTCATACCGGCGACCGAATCCTCGTCAACAAGTTTGCTTACGAGAAACCGTTTGGGGATCCGAAACGCTGGGATGTGATCGTTTTTAAATTCCCTGGAAACGCGAAACAAAACTACATTAAACGATTGGTCGGTTTACCGGACGAGACGATCAAGATTCGACATGGTGACATCTTCGTGCAGACTGACGAGGAGGAGTCGTTCAGCATTGCGAGAAAGTCTCCAGAGAAACTCAAGCACATGTTGCAGTTGGTGCACGACACCAAGTATCTGTCGCCTCAGTTGCGAGAATTGGGATGGCCTTTGCGTTGGCAGCCAATGAGTTCAACAACTGGCTGGTCAACCGATGATGGTGGGCATTCCTATCATTGTCAGTCAAAAGGCGAAGAGGATTGGATTCGTTATCGACATTACCCCATCAGTTTCGATCAGTGGAGTCGTCTATTAGAACGATATGAAAGTGGTCAAAGGGACTTGGGGAATATTCGTCCCGAACCGACTTTGATCACTGATTTTTATGCCTACAATTCGCAGACCCGACCTTTGCCTAGTTACCGAGGCTATGGCAATCGAGGTTTTGAACACCCGGCTGACATTGGCCTGCACTGGGTGGGCGATCTGGCGATGGTGGTTGATGTCGACGTCTTGAGCGATCAAGGGCAGATCGTGCTGGATTTGGTAGAGGCGGGACGCCATCACGAATGTCGAATCGACCTTGAAACCGGCGTGGCTACTGTATCGATGGCTGACGGGAAAGCCACCTTCGATGGGGGAAATCGAGAAGCGAAGTCGCAGACTCGCGTGAAGGGAAAGGGCTCTTATCGAATTCGCTTTTCCAATGTGGATGACGAATTACGACTCTGGGTGGATGATCGACTCTGTGAATTTGATGCAGCCACGACGTTTCCCGTTAATCCCGACGATCGGCCGGTCACATCGGACGAAGATCCTGGCGATCTCGCTCCGGTGGGATTTGCGGTCAAGGATGCCGAGGTGAAGGTGAATGACTTTCAAATCCTACGTGATATCTACTACATCGCGACTCGTATGAGCTTTGGTAGTACAACCGATTATCAAACTGATCGACATCGGGATATCATTGAAGAGCTGAAAGATCCTAAGGAATGGCTGCGAAGCGATAACTTGTTTGATCGGAGAAACGAAGTCATCTTCAAGATGGAAGCCGATCAGTTTTTTCCGCTCGGTGACAATAGCCCCTACAGTCGCGATGGACGCCTCTGGGAGAACAAGCATTATGTCGACCGCGATCTATTGATCGGAAAAGCCATTTTAATCTACTGGCCGCACGCATGGAGAGTATCGTTGCCGTTTTTGGAAACCGTTCCGATCTTACCGAACTTTCAGAGAATGGGATTGATTCATTAGTTTGCCTGGAATTGCGTGGAGACAATCCCCGCGGGATTGTCATTGCGATGTGTCGCACTGGCAATCCACGACCGTCAGGGAGGACGAACGTTGAGTGTTTTAAGCGTCAGCGGATTGGTGAAGAACTATGGACGACGCCGCGTCGTTGATGGTGTTTCCTTCGAAGTTGGCAAAGGTGAAATCGTCGGTTTGCTCGGCCCCAATGGGGCTGGCAAGACAACGTCGTTTCGTATGACTTGTGGTATGGTCGAACCTGACGCCGGTCGTGTTGAACTGAATGACGTCAATGTGACTGCCTGGCCCATGTTTCGACGTGCTCGAGATGGTGGGATGGGCTATCTTGCTCAGGAATCAAGCGTCTTTCGGAAGCTGAGTGTCCAGAATAATTTATTGGGGATGATGGAGATGCTCGGTGTGGGGCGGCGTGAGCGAAAGGCCCGCTGCGAAACCTTGTTAGAGCAGTTCAATATTACTCACATTCGCAAGTCTCGTGCTGCCTCTTTGTCGGGTGGGGAAAGACGTCGCTTAGAAATTGCTCGCTGTCTTGTGTCCGATCCAACCATTATCTTGCTTGATGAACCGTTTACGGGTATTGACCCCGTCACGATTGACGGAATTCAGACGATCGTACGTGATTTGTGTGCCAAGGGAATTTCGATCTTGATTACCGATCATCAGGTTCGCGAAACGCTTGAAATTACTGATCGTAGCTATGTCATTCGTAGCGGACGTGTGCTTTGCCATGGTAAGCCGGAAGAGGTCATTAGCCATCCGGAAGCACGCAAGTATTACTTTGGTGAGGGAATTAATCTATCGACTGTTCTGCCCGATCCTCACTTGAAGCAGGCTCAAACTGCTAATCAGACTGACATTGCGGAAGAATCTTTACAATAAAAACGGTTCTTGTGAATCTGTAACTTCATGAAACAATAGCGACCCGAGCTTTCTATTCATCAACGCCGAAATTGACCTCTTCGTGATGGACCTCTGCACGTTCCCGCCGTTCGCTCAAGCAGCCAAGTGGCCGACTTCGCTCGATATCGCTGCAATCGTCGTTTTTGTCGCGATTGTCGTGCTCATGCCACTGATCGGTTTTTGGTTGACCTCGCTTGATATTCTCGCCTACCTGCGGGCACTCAAGGGGGTTCTTGTTAAGATTGCCTATCCGGATTTTGAGATTCCGGCTTGGCTCGAAAATGAAACACCCCCTTGTCTCAAAGCGCTCGGCCTCTCACTGCCCTGCACGGAAGAGGAACTTCGACACGCCTACCGCCAATTGGCGAAGAAGATGCATCCAGACCGGGGTGGAGACATTCAGCGGTTTCTAATGCTTCAGCAACATTTCGAGCAATCGCTCAGTTATCTCCGCCAGCGAGCGGATGATTCTTAACTTCGGAGCCTCTGCTCGAAATGGCTACCGACTCACGGCTGATCTCTAAGTACCTGCGCTGAAAAGGCTTACTGATTGGCGTCCAGAGATCTACGGGCTCTGGAAAAAGCTTGACGGGGTACATGGCCCAATTAGACTGAATCATTGGAGGGATAGGGAAACTGCACAGTCTGTGCTGTTTTCGTGTGGACGCTTGAGGAGGCGCTAATGATGTCATTAAAACCCGAATTCACGAAAAGATGCCAGGCTGCCCTGCGCGCCGACGTCGCATAAGCGATGTCGCGCAGAGTGCCCTGGCATTTTTTTTTGGCCACGCACGGCGGCTGACTCGGATCGGCCTGTCATCCGTTGATATGGCGGAGCGTCGCGTACGGAAATCCTGCTCCCACGTGTAGAAGTTGACCCTGATTTACTTTTGAAAGGTACGGCGGAGCGACTAATGAATCGAATTACCATAGCGACAGCGCTAATCGGCGCTGTGGCGGCCGCACCGAGTTGGGCGGCGGGCATCTTGCCGGGAATCGGCGGGAGCGTGATCCAACTTCAATCGGCGGATCCCGTGACTGGGGTCAATTTGAAACTTTTCTTGGACGATGGTGATGGGGTGTTCGATGTGGCACTCGATACCATTGTGGCTGGAATGACCACTGACGCGGACGGTGTCTACCAGTTCGACGATTTGAACCCGCTTTCTCGATACTTTGTCGAGCGTCCTCCGCAAGAAATCTTGGACATTGCGCAACCGGGTGAAGTAAGTGGATTGTTGGCGCCTTTTCAATCGTCGTTGACGGTTGACGATTTTGCCAATCATCAGACGGCTCAAGCCAACCCGATTACGCCGGCTGCCACATCCTCTTTGAATGATCCTGGTTCTTCGGTCTTGGGATACGAACGGGACATCTACGTTGAACTGTTGGCGGGCATTGGTGAAGTTTCGCTGAGATCGAATGCGTTTGGTGTGGATGTTTCTCAATACGATACATCTTCGGGCGTACAGGGGCGCGGGGTAATCACGTGGGATGGAATTGATGGATCCGGCAGTCTGAAGCCCAGCTTAGGCCTGGGTAACATTGATTTGACGATGAATGGTGACGCCACCGGTTTGCTCTTCAAAACGGGGATTGACCGCACGGGTGCGGGCGAGAAGTTGGTGATCCGACTTTTCAAAGATAGTGCGGATGAGTATTCGGAGGCATCCGCTTTGATTCCCATCACCGATGGTACTGCGACAGCCTCCGCCTTTATTCCCTACAACAGTTTTGTTGGGTCGGTAGAGCCAACTGACATCAACGCGATCCAGATGTTGGTGGGGGAGGGATCAAAGTCAATTGATGCTCAAATTGAGTCCGTCGTGTCGGCCGGACCGACGTCCCAAAACTTTGTCGTGGTGCCCGAACCGGCTTCGCTGCTCATCTTAATCTTGGGCCTTTTCGGCATATTCGCCTTTCCAAGGAACTGATCGATCATGAAAGATGAATTGCCGAAAAGTTTGTTGAGCAACAGAGAGTTCCTTGTGGGTTTGGGAGACTCACGCGGTCGCATTCAGCTTGGAGGCAAAACGGCTAGACGAAACTCGATGCCAGCAACTCTCGTTTCGAAGGTTGAATCGGAAGGAGTCCGAAGTCCAAATCGGAGGCAACGTCGCTGTCCCCAATGGTCACGAAGAACAGATCATTTGCGACGCGTTCCGCGAACTCACCTCCGGGCGAGTTCTTGCCTCTACGGTAGCCCTCGGGTAGCACCGATTCGACGTAATAGGAATCGGCCGCGAGTGATGTGAACTCGTAGTATCCGTTGACGTCGGTTTCCTTGCTTTCGAGATTAACACGTTCCGTGTCTTGCAGCAGCACCTCTGCGCCCGGGATTGGTGGTTCGCCTTCGTCAAAAACGCCGTTATTGTTTTGGTCGAGAAAGACAAACCCGTTGATGGCTGCTTCCAGGACATTGATCGGATCGGTATCGGTTGCGACCGTGTTGGTCGGATCAAGCTCCGTGTAGCCGGCAGGCGCCGTGATTCTGGCTGTGTTTGAGAGGATCCCGGTCGCGTCGCTCGCTACGGTTGCAACCACGGTATAGGTGACTGAGGCATCGATGCCAAGATCCAGTGTGTCGTTGATATTGCCCTCTCCGGCTTCGGTATTACCCGATGCCGATTCGCTGGCGCTGCTGGTGTAACTGACATCTATCAGCTCGGGGGGGAAAATGTCTTCGACGACGGCGCCCACCACTGCATTGGGTCCCTGATTGCTGGCGACGATTTCGTAAGTTAACTCTTGGCCTGGATAGACTTCATCCAAATTGTTGGTCTTCGTGATTACCAAATCCACACCAGGTAGCAAACGGGTCGTGTCGGTTGCCGTGTTTGTTTCTGGGGTTGGATCGGTGACGTTGGGTGGAAGAGTCGCCACGATGGTATTGGAGACGTCCACACTGGCCGACTCGGCGACGACGCCGCTGGCGGTGTAGTTGATGCGTGATCCAGCAGGCAGGCTGACGATATCGCTAATGTTGTCACTACCACTGGGGGTGTTCCCGCTGGCTCCATCCTCGGCGGTGCTCTCGTAATTCACGTTGAGCAATTCGGTCGGAAAATCATCGGTGATTTCCACGTTTGAAACATCGCTCGGCCCGAGGTTGCTCACCGTTATCTGATACACGAGCTCTTGATTGGGAGCGGCTGTCTCTTGGCCATCCGTCTTGGTCACGACAACATCGACTACCCGACCCACATCGGTGGTGTCCGTCGATGAATTGGTTTCGGGATCAAGATCGATTGTGCCTTCGGGTACCTGAATGTCAGCCGTATTATCGATCGTTCCTTCTGCACTCTGGTCGACTGTGGCGGTGGTGATATATTCCAGCGAGCTGTCGGCGGTCATGTTCAGCAAGTCGTCGATGTCGTCAAATCCAACCGCCGTGTTTCCGGTGACCGTTCCGCTCGTAACGGAACTGGTGAAATTCACGTTGTTGATCGTGGCTGGAAACGCGTCCGTGAATCTCGCGCCGACCACATCGCTCGGTCCCTCGTTGGTGATGCTGATCGTATAACTGTATTCCTCGCCAGGAGCGACGGTTGTTCGGTTGTCTGTCTTGTTGACGGTTAAATCTACCGCAGGGGTTAATTGGTTGCTGTCCGTACTCGTGTTATTGCCTTCATCAGGATCGATCACACCTTCGGGGGGTTGGACGGTGGCGGTGTTTTCGAGCGTTCCTGTTGCCGCCGACGAAATGGTCGCATCCACCGTGTACACAATGGTACTGCCGACCGTCATGTCAACCGTATCGCTAATGTCATTCACCCCCTCAACTGTGTTGCCTGATACGGTTCCTGTTGTCGCACTGGTGTATGAAATATTTTCGAGGGTTGCCGGGAAATTATCTGTTACGGTTGCACCCGCCACATCCATCGGGCCCCGATTTTCCACCGTGATTGTGTAGGTGATTTCTGTTCCAGGTATGGCGCTGGTTGCTCCGTCAGTTTTCACGATACTCAGATCGGTACTCGGAAGGTTTGCAAAGTCATGAACACGTGGTCCTGTCACACCTATAAATGCGACTTGAGCGTCGGCCGAAGCGGTGTCACCGCCGATTATGAGTTGAATTGCATCGACGTTGTCAGCTGAGACAGGCGCTGGAAAGTCGCTGAATGGCAAAAATAAATAGCCAGTCGCGGTGCCGCCGGTGATCGGCATTGCAGCAGAGGCTGACGAAACATTGCTGGCATCACCTTGGAATAACTTAACCTCGACAGTGTCACCTGCGCCCGAAGAGTCGATCCCCAACGCCATCGTGAATCCCGTATTAACGCCGCCTTGCGTCAAGTCACGTCCCCCGAGTCCCATGGAGGGAGTGGGGTTTGAATCGTTGTCCGTTCCATCCCACGTGACAATGCTCGAACCTTCCACGCCGGAAGTTGAATCGTATTGAAGCACTGGATTCATCCCAAAAGGATTGACTCGCAGTTGGACTTCTCCGATTCCCGCCGTCATGTTGACATACATGTCTCGCTCAGCGCCAATCACTTCTGACTCGTTGGCAAATGACAGAGTCGAACCATTCGAGGAAGGTACGGGAGAAGATGCCATGACACTCTGTGGCGTCTCGAACTGATCGATCACTAACGTTGATTCACCAGGGCTAATAACGGCACTCGTTTGTTCCAAGAGCAGGAGGCCGTCGACGATTTGCGTCGGTTGAACAACGAAATATTGTTCAAGACCGTCAAGATTCTCAAAGCCATAGACTCCGTCGGGGTCGGTGGTGACTTCCTCTACCAGCGTATCGGTAACGTCGAGGCTGCCGTCTCCATTGTCGAGATACAGTTGCACGGTCGCGTTGCCGACGCCTTCGCCCGGTGCCGGATTACTATCATTATCAGAATCGATAAAAACGGTACCGGTGATCGCTGGGGACGTGCCGGTCACTGCCAACAGTCGACGACCTTCTAGCGATTCCACATTGAGTCGGCGAGGCTTCGTAACGCTCGGTCGTTTCCTGCTCAAGAATCGAAAAAATAGCCTCGAAATCGCATCCTTGCGTTTGGGCATCACCACGTTTCCTCTGTTGAATCACGAATTCATCGGACTTGAAAGAGTCGTCCTACGCGGATCCGATCCGCCTTGATAGCTTCTTCCAGGTCGTTATCGGTTATCGTGATCGTCCAGCTTTGCACTCATGGTCCGTGCGAGAGTATCCTGCAGATTCCATCAGCTTTAACAAGAATGCCTGCAAGCTAGCGCCAGCACCGGGTTGGAGCAGCACCTTGCTCGTGCGTGAATGACGAGTAAGCCGTTCGAGAGCGAGGCGGTCGCTGGCGAGGAATGCCCCTGCGAGGAATGCGAGGGGCGCGTACGCAGAAAAAGGGCGTCCGGGCAAAATGCCGTCTAATAACGTAGATTGAGACCGAAATTCATGCCCTGTAGCCAGTAGTCGCTATCGCGGAAGACGAATTCTGGACGTGCTGGCCCTTCGAGAGTGCCCGTTTGTTGAGTCAGATTGATATCGGTGTCGATGAGTTGTCCCGGGCGTGATAAATGATTCACGTAAAGGAACGTGTAGCCGATTGAGAGATCAAGTCGGGGGGTAATAAAGTATCCAAGTGTTAAACTCACCTCCGGAATCACGGCAAATTGATTGTTCCGGTATTCGCCAATGTTGGTGCCTTGGGTGAGCAAGCCTCCGACTAGTTCGGTGGGCGTGCCTGTCGGTGGTCTGATAACCGTCGATCCGTTCACCCGGGCCAGCTGCTGCATTTCGCCCAGCGATACGGTGGAGTGAAAATCAAGTGTCCAACGACCTTCCACCGAGTGTCCCATCAAACCAATTTCGGCGCCGTTGAATTCATTCTCTACGTCGAAAAAATCGATCTGGGAAGTCTCGTAATCGAAAAAAGGTGATCCGGTATCAAGGTTAATGGTGGAATCGGTGATCAACAGCGATTCCCGCATGCCAAGATAACGGTAGCCGAGCAGCCAGTCGATTCGATAGTTACAACCGCGTTTGAATTGATGGCGTAAAAAGGCTTGCACTCCGTCAATCTCGGTTTCAAGTGCGACGTTCATATTACCTTCAGCCACCAACGGAAAGCCGACAACCCTGGAGCTTTCTACGTTGGTGATTGCGTCGAAGAAGGGGCGAGCGAGAATCGGGATCGCGTTAGAGTCGGCTGAATATTTTGATGTGTTTTGTTGCATGGAGAAACCACGGCCAGCGACGCCCAATTTAGCGCACGAATCGAGCCAAAGCCCGACGGTCAATCGCCCACCTTGGAAGGCATCTGATTGGATGTCGCCTCCGAACAGAACACTGGTGGTCGGCTCGCCAAGCACACCCGCATCGTTATAACTGGTACCGACTGGACTGGTGGTGACCAGTGGAGGCGTCTTGGCATCTTGCCCCCACCAGAGGAGGTATTCAATGCTACCCCAGACTGCGAGACACTCCTTGTCGCATCCCGAGCATGAGGTGTCGCCACAGGAATCGCAGTAACCGTGTTCGGACACAGGCACGTAGTCCGCGTCGGGATTATCGTCCAAAAAGCTGGCGCTGTTCAGTTGTGCATCGGTAAACTCCGCCGGCTCCGCTGCAGTGGACTGTCCCCGCAACGGGTTGCTTCGCGATCGCTGGGCATCAACGTCCGTTGAAAGCGATAGCAGACAGCCAATGACCAGGCCAGTAGAGATTGGGAATCGAATTAAGCGAGCATTCATGGCATCTTCCGTGGTAGCCAACCCTTCGGATACTCAGAAAACCGACTTGGCAGCTGCCAATTGACTGTCGGATTCCAAGCGTAAATATTTGGACTGCACAAACGTTTTCGGCTCGCTGGGTCCTGGCGGTTAAGCAAAAACTGCCTAAGAGGAAAGTTGTACTGATTAATAAGCTGCAAACGATTTTGCTGGTTGTTGCGTATTTAACGCTATCATTGAGAGCATTTGGCGGAGGTCGGCTCAATACGACGCGTCAATCCAGGCAGCATTCTTGACTTAACGTTAAGATAAGTAGATACGCATCGCATTTTTAGCGGAATTTTTCACCCTGTCGAACAGTCGGATTTCCATGTCTGTAGTTGCTGAAAACACAAAACCGTCCGGCTCATCAGAAATTGAATTGAATGAGACGTCGACGAAGCCGCCATTACGACTGGGCTCGCTTTGGAAGGGGAGAGCCAAATGGAATCTGGACCGATGGGCCGGCTTGCTTTCGGTGATCGCGGATCACGAGCAGGCTTACAAACAGCTTAGTGATCAACGATTGCGGAAGGAGAGTTTGTCGCTGCGCTATCGGGCGAAGGCAGGTGAGCCGTTAGTTGGTCTGTTGCCACAGGCTTTTGCGTTGGTCCGGGAATCATCGCGACGAAGTACGGGGTTGCGGCATTTTGATGTCCAGTTGATCGGCGGCATGGCATTGTTTCATGGCTCGATTGCCGAAATGGATACGGGCGAAGGCAAGACGTTAACGGCCACCTTGCCACTCTACTTGCACGCACTGCGGGGGAAAGGATCGCACCTTGCCACCGTTAACGATTATCTTGCCGGTCGTGATGCAGAAAACATGGCTCCCATTTACGAATTGCTGGGCATGAGCGTAGGTGTCGTGCAAACGGAAATGAGCCGGCCTCAGCGACGCGAGGCGTATGGGAGTGATATTACTTACGGCACGGCTAAAGAGTTCGGATTCGATTTTCTCCGAGATCGCTTGGTGTTGCGGCGGCTCAAGCAAGAGCGACTTGAGTTTCTTGACACCTTGGGGAATCAAGGAAAAGCGGAGTCCGGTGAACGACCCGTTCAACGGGACCCCTATTTTGCTCTCGTGGATGAAGCCGACAGCATTTTAATCGACGAGGCAAGGACACCGCTGATCATTAGCGCAATTGGCGACGAGCACGAAGAGTCGATTCGAGCTTCCTATCAGTGGAGTGCAGGAGTTGCTGATCAATTCCACGAAGATGAGCATTATGAATACGACCACGAAAAAAAGAAGGTGGAGTTAAATGCTGCCGGTCGGCAATTGGTTCGAGCATTGACGCAGCCGGAGGAAATGCAGGGGGTCGGCCTGATTGATTCGTACGAGTTTGTGGAGCGATCGGTTAAGGTGAGCCGAGATTTCCTGCTCGATCAGCATTATGTCGTTTCGGATGATGGTGAAATTGTCATTGTTGATGAGTTCACTGGGCGTCTCGCCGAAGGTCGTAAGTGGCGAGATGGGATTCATCAATCGATTGAGGCGAAAGAGAATATCGAGATCACGGTTGATACTGGGCAAGCGGCGCGGATCACGATTCAGGACCTGTTCTTGCGTTATCGTCAACTGGCCGGCATGACCGGAACGGCTTTGACCTCAGCTCGCGAGTTCCGAAAGATTTACAAGAGTCTTGTTGTACGAATCCCCACCAATCGTCCCGCTCAAAGAAAGATCGAGGCTGATCGAGTATTTCAGACGGGAGATGTCAAATGGGAGCAGATTGTGAGTGACATCGACCGGCTTCATGAGCAAGGACGTCCCATCCTGATTGGTACCCGAACGATTGAAAAGTCCGAGTTGTTGTCGGGACTGCTGCACCAGCGTGGTATTGAACACCAGGTGCTTAATGCTCGTCATATTGCCAGTGAGGCCGAAATCGTCGCTATGGCAGGACAGGCGGGACGGGTCACCGTTGCCACCAACATGGCGGGACGTGGTACGGACATCAAGCTCGGAGAGGGAATGTCGGACTTGGGCGGGCTGCATGTGATCATTACCGAGATCCATGACTCGGCTCGGATTGATCGGCAGTTGATCGGGCGTTGTGGTCGTCAGGGGGATCCGGGATCCTACCAGCGTTATTTGGCGATCGATGACGACATCGTCAAAGTCGGCTATGGACCTGCGAAGGCAGAAAAGCTTCAGGGGCGACTTCAACGCGCCGGTGTCGATGTTTCTAGGATGAGTTCGTTATTTCGACGATCTCAGAAAAAGGTTGAGCGGCGTCACCTGCGAGATCGAATGGTTCTGTTGCACCATGAAAAGCAGCGGAAGAAGATGCAAAGAGAGCTTGGGCAGGATCCTTATCTCGATACACCGAGTTAGTCGGGGGTGTTGCGCGGGTGTGGTCCGACGGGGTCGTTAGCGTTGACCAGGCTTTCCTAATGTTGGTTGTCTGCGACGCTCGGTTGATCCGAGCAACCTATAATGTGGCACTTGACGTTTGGTAGAATCGGGCGGATGTTGCGATGAATACCGTTCGATTTGTCGGAATAGTTCGATTGAAGGGACTAGCGAATGGTTGCGGGATGGTCCTGACGAATTGACTCGGGCAAGGCCAATTGTGGTGGATTTAGCTGAAGGAAGTCCGCTGCATGTTGTCCGTTTTGAAGCAAAGAAATACAATTACCCCTGACTTCCTCTCACAAATGCTTTTTGGTAATTCTCCCATCTCGCGCCGCAACATGAGGCGATCATGAGTTCAGAAACAAGCTCCGTCGACTCTGCGACGATCGAAAAGACGAAACAACAAATTCGAGGGTTGGTGCAGGAAATTGCCCAACTGTCTCGTGGTGATCTGGAGCCCGATCAGTATTACGCTGAAGTGATGCACCGGATCGTCACCGCACTGGCTGCCATTGGCGGTGCGGTTTGGACGATCAATAACGAGCGGCAATTGAGGTTGGACTACCAAATCAATCTTAATCAGCATTTGCTCGAACCCCAGTCGGAAGATGCACAGCGACACGTGAGATTGTTGCAGCAGGTGATCTCGTCGGGCGAAGCCAAATTGGTCCCGCCGTTGTCCGGTTCCGGTGATGCGGATTCACCTGGAAACCCAACCAATTCGTTGCTCGTGCTCGCCCCGATGAAAACCGATGATTCGGTCGAAGGCGTACTTGAGATCTTCCAGCGTCCTGATTCGCAAACGGGCAGTCAGCAAGGCTACCTGCGTTTCCTGATTCAGATGAGTGACCTTGTCGGCGATTACCTCAAATCCCGCAAGTTGCGCCACTTTAGTGATCGACAATCAATGTGGGCCAAGATCGATCATTTTTCGAAGGAGGTTCACAACAGCCTGGACGTGCGTGACACGGCTTACACGATTGCCAACGAAGGCCGTCGACTGATTGGATGCGATCGGGTCAGTGTTACGGTAGCCCGTGGTGGGAAGCAGGTTGTGGAGGCCGTGAGTGGCCAAGATACGATGGACAGCCGCTCAAATGTCGTCTCCATGTTGCGTAACTTGGCGACCCGTGTTTGTGCCACCGGTGAAGCACTCTGGTATAACGGCTCAATGCAAGATCTGCCGCCGCAGGTCGAAAACGCACTCGAAGAGTATGTTGACGAATCGCACACCAAAAGCTTAGCGGTGCTGCCGCTCTTTAAGACGGATGAATTTAAACAAAAGAAAGATGATGAGCTGGGGGCTGAAAAAACCGAACAGTATCAATCCGATCATGGCGATGTGATCGGGTCGGTGATCATCGAGCAAATCGATTCAACCCAGTCCCGTGATGTGATTGCACCGCGTGTCGACTTGGTCTGCCAGCATAGTGCTCGTGCGTTGGGAAATTCAATTGAACATAATAGTCTGTTCTTGATGCCGGTTTGGCGGACAATTGGTAAGTCCCGATGGCTGGTGACTGGCAGAAATCTTCCCAAAACTCTGCTGGCATCTGCCGCGATCCTGATTCTATTATTCGTCATGTTTATGGTCCACAAGGACTTCCGAATGGAAGCTCGTGGGACGCTGCAACCCCAAGTTCGTCGCGATGTGTTTTTTGCAGGGGGTGGCGAGGTGGATGCGGTCAATGTCAAGCATGGGTCCGAAGTCAAAGCCGGTGATGTGCTTGTGGTCCTCAAAGATAATGCTTTGGAGCAAGAAATCTTCAAAGTGCAGGGCGAGCTTTATTCGGCGCAGGATCGGCGCCGTGCAATTTATCAACAGCTCGAGCGAGAAGGCAGCAATCCAGAGTTGATGGGGCAGGCTGTCGAACTTGATCAGCGGATTATCGGCTATCAAAACCAATTGTTGATCTTGCTCGACAAGAAAAAGAAACTCAATGTGCTCTCGCCGATTGACGGACTTGTCACCACCTGGGACGTGCTCGACTTGCTCGACGATCGTCCCGTTTCGGTCGGCCAGGTTGCGATGCAGGTCGCCGATCCATCAAAAACATGGGAACTCGAGGTGTTCTTGCGGGATGATCGCCTTGGCCATCTGCTGAAAGCTCAGCGGGAATTAGGCAGGGACGATTTGGATGTGAGTTTCGTCCTCAAGAGTCACACCAACGAAACGTTCGAGGGCACGTTGGGGGAAGTGCAGACGACTGCCACGATGAGCGAAGATCATGGAAATAGTTATCGACTCAAAATCAAAATCGACAAACAAGACATGATCGATCGGCTGAAACAAGAAGAGCCGAATATGGGAACCGAAGTGATCGCAAAGATTTACTGTGGAAAACGCTCCGCGGGCTACAGCCTATTCCACGAATTGATCGAATGGGTGCAGGTCCGGCTCTTCGCGATCTAGGACGCGGTTTTGATCGTAAAGCTGACTGGATAAACGCCTGAAATAAATAAGCGGCACCAAGACGATTTGAGTGCTGAACGAGATACAGAGGAGTTGTTCGAATGAAAACTACGCAGATTGTCGCGTGTCTTGTCGTTGGGCTGCTTTCGACTTCGGTGCAAGCACAAAGCAACGGCCTGTTGGCGAAGCAGGATCCGCAGCAAATTCAAAGATGTTTCCTGGGCGCGATTCATCAAGTAAGCGTGCCAGCCACGGAACCTGGCATGTTAATGTCGATCGAGGTCGAAGCAGGGAATCCCGTCACAGCGGAGCAGCCGCTGGCGCAAATTGACGATCGCGAAGCTGTCATGGCACGGACGGTGGCCAAGAATCAATATTTTGCCGCCAAAAAACAGGCTGAAAATCAAATCAGCGTTGAAGCGGCTCAAAAAGCGTTCGAGGTTGCTAAGGCCGAATTGGACACTGCGGTCGAGGCGAATAAGAAGGTGCCGGGTACGTTTAGTACGACGGAAGTTCGACGGCTTAATCTGACTTGGGAGCGTTCTGGACTCCAGATCGACTTGGCTAGGTTCGAACTGGTGGTTGCCTTTTTGGATGCCAAAGCCAAGTATTCTCAGTACGAACAGTCGGAAGCGATGATTGAAATGCGGAAGTTGAAATCGCCGATCGAAGGGCTCGTCGATAAAGTTTTCCTGAATCGGGGCGACTGGGTCCAAGCGGGCACACCTGTGATGAAAGTTGTCCAAATGGACCAGTTGCGAGTCCACGGACGCGTTCCTTCACGGTTGTATTCCTGGTCTGACGTGCTCAACCACGAGGTGGAAGTGACTGTCACCCTGCCGGGCGGAAAATCAGAAAAGCTACGCAGCAAGATTAGTTTTGCCAGCAACATTGTTGAAGAGGATGGTTCTTTTCGAGTTCACGCCGATATCCCCAACAAAAAGATGGACGGCGGTTGGCTGATGGGTCCCGGGCTGAGTGCTTCCATGCGGTTAGTTGGAAAGTAAACAAGCGATCCCGCCGTTTTTTGTTGTTCGCGCTGCTTTGGCAGGAAAAAAATACTGATTAGATCGTTGTTTCGTAGGATCATGATTCTCAATGGTTTCTCTCGCTGACAGTTTAGTCTCTAGTGCATCCCGCCGGCTTCCGCTGCGGATGCGCCCCGACTTGTCGGTGCGGTACCACAAATATCAAGGGAAACCCTATTGGGTGATAAAGGAGCCGGTAGGACTGAAGTACTACCGCTTTCAAGAAGAGGAGTACTCCATCCTTCTGATGATGGATGGCACCTGCAGTTTCGAAGACGTCAAAGAGCGATTCGAGCAGGAGTATGCACCTCAGAAAATTAGCCTCCAAGATCTTCAGCATTTCATTGGAATGTTGCATCGAAGCGGCTTGTTGATTACCGATGCGGAAGGCCAAGGGCCGCAGCTTCGCAAACGTCGAGACGAGACGGGTCGTAAGGAGATGTTTCAAAAGGTCTCCAACGTTCTCGCGATTCGGTTCAAAGGGGTTGATCCAGACAAGTTTTTGAATTGGCTGGCCCCTTATACGAACTGGTTCTTCACCAAATGGGCCGTTATCTTTTTTGTCACCTTGGGAATTGCCGCGCTGCTGCTGGTCGGAAGTCAATTTGAAACGTTCCGCGCTCGACTGCCGGCATTTCACGAATTTTTCGGTCCGCAAAATTGGATCTACCTAGGCTGCACGCTCGCGATCACGAAAGTTTTACACGAGTTTGGGCACGGGTTGTCTTGCAAACGGTTTGGGGGCGAGTGTCACGAGATTGGTGTGATGATCCTTGTCCTCACCCCATGTCTTTACTGCAATGTGTCGGACTCTTGGCTGCTTCCAAGCAAGTGGCATCGAGCCGCGATCGGTGCTGCAGGTATGTACGTTGAAATTGTTCTGGCTACCATTGCGACTTTCGTGTGGTGGTTTAGCTATGAAGAAACAACGATTAATAACATCGCATTAAGCGTGATGTTTATTTGCTCGGTAAGTACCGTGCTCTTCAACGGTAATCCGTTGCTGCGGTTTGACGGATATTACATCATGGCCGACATTGCCGAGATTCCCAATCTGCGGCAAAAGGCCAGTAAGATTCTCCATCGTTTGATGGGTCAATACATGTTGGGAATCGAACAGCAAGAAGATCCGTTCCTGCCCCAGCATAATCGTTGGTTTTTTGCTCTCTACACGCTCGCCGCGGTCGCCTACCGCTGGGTCGTTGTTTTTTCGATTTTCTTGTTTTTGAACAAGGTTTTGGAGCCTTATGGTTTGAAGGTGCTTGGTCAAATGGTTGCGATGGCCGGCTTGTTCGGTTTGGTCGTGCAGCCGACGTGGCAGTTTGGCAAGTTTCTTCATACGCCGGGGAGAATGCACCAGGTGAAAAAGAAAAACGTTTTTATCACCACCGCGATCATCGCTGCTTTCGTAGCTGCCTTTTGTTACGTGCCGCTTCCCTATAGCGTGAAGTGTGCAGTCGAGGTGGCTCCTAAAAATGAACGCAATGTTTATGCTCTCATTCCCGGGATTTTCGAAGAGCTCAATGTGCGGCCGGGCGATGAAGTTTCGAAAGGCGACGTGATTGCCGTCATGTCGAACGATGACTTGAGACTTGGCGTCAATGATCTCCAGGATGCTGTCCAGCGGTATCAGAGCGAACTCGATGTTATCGAGATGCAACTTGCACAACAGCAGACCGGTCAGGGGGCCGGACGGATACCAGTCATCAAAGCGTTGTT
Organism: Pirellulaceae bacterium; assembly: GCA_029243025.1. Lineage (NCBI taxonomy): Bacteria > Pseudomonadati > Planctomycetota > Planctomycetia > Pirellulales > Pirellulaceae > Pirellulaceae bacterium. The sequence continues at coordinate 267,304 of JAQWSU010000030.1, forward strand.
GGAATCGACCAAACAACAACTGGCCGAGCGACGTAAGGATCTAGAGAAGTTGACCGTCAGAGCGCCGGTTGGCGGTACCGTTTTGCCAGCGCCCATGAAAAAGGCGCAGCCAAGTCCGGATGGTCGGCTGCCAGCTTGGTCGGGGTCATTGTTGGATCAGATAAATCAAGGAGCTTTTTTGGAACCGAGCGATGAGATCTGTCGCATTGGCGACCCCAATCAGTTCGAAGCACTGTTGGCGGTTGACCAGTCAGATCTGGATTTCCTCGATGCAGGGCAGGCTGTCCAAATCAAACTCGATGCTTACACTTCGGACGTTGTTCGCACCAAGATTGAAGGCGACGACGACATATCTCGGGAACCAATGAGGTACTCTTCCCAAGGCATGTCGATGCAGGCCGGCGGGACGTTGGCTACGAAGACCGGCGCCGCGGGAATCCCAGTGCCGCTTAGTACCACCTACCAGGTGATCGTGCCGATGCCGAATGATGGACTACTGAAATATGAGGCCGGTTTGCGGGGTCGTGCGAAGATTTCCGCCCAATGGCAGTCGTTAGGAACGCGACTGCGACGACTTCTCACAAGGACGTTTCGCTTTGAGCTTTAGAGCTCAAGGCCAAAACCAAACGGTCATGCCGTCTGATAGTAAAACGACGGTTTGATTCAGAGGTTCGACAGGTGGTGAACTGAAAAAAAGTTGCTCAGAATTGAATGATTCTGCAGAATACTGTAAGAGCTCACTTTCGTGGGGGTTTCTGGCGAGATTCCTTTGTGAGCCACTGACTTGTCATGAAATCGGCAACGACCGGTACAATCGTTAGACTTACCAACTAGACGTTCGAAGGAGAAACGAGGCTATGGCAGACAAACCACAGGCAGATAAGGCGAAGGCTGAAAAGAAGGAACAGCCCCAAGCAGCCGCCGCTCCAGCACAAGCTCCGGCCGCTCAAGCAAGCCAACAAGTTCAGCTCGACGACAGTTCCGTATCCAGTTGTTACGCGAACTTCTGTCGGGTTACCGGCACGCCGGAAGAGTTGATCATCGACTTTGGGTTGAACACTCAGCCCGTGGGTATTCCAGAAAACCCGATTCGAATCAACGATCGCATTATTCTGAACCATTACACGGCAAAGCGACTGCTGGCCGCGCTGAGCATGTCGGTTCAACGACATGAGGCTGCCTTCGGGGTGCTGGAAACAGACGTTCGTAAGCGAGTTCAGGCTCCGGCTCAGGGTGGTGCTGCTCCGGCCAAAGCCTAGGCAAAACCGTTCGTTTGGAAAAAAACTCAACACAGAATCTGACACGTCGGGTTCTGTGTTTTTTTTCAGCCCCGTCGAGTTCGCGATGTAGCGGCACACAGCGAAACGGCACACAGCGAAACGGCACACAGCGAAACGGTTCACAGCGAAACGGTTCACAGCGAAACGGTTCACAGCGAAACGGTTCTGGCGATTCTCGCCCAGCCTTCAAGTCACGATGTCCTCTCGAAATCAACTGGTGACTTGTTTCAACGCATCCCGTGTGCGGTTCGTGAGTTGGTTGTCCTGATCGCCGGTCCCCTTAAGATTAAAGACACTTGCGGCCAGATATCGATTTCGCCAATTGGGAGAGATGTGGAAGTAGTCTTCCAAGGCAGCTGAGCTGAACTTGTAGTCGTGAGAGTCGTGGCCTTTCAGGAAGATCAGCCGGCGAGCTCCTTGGATGACATCCGTGGCGGAATTTCCTTGCTCGAGATATCCAAAGAGTTGCTGAGCCGCCGTGTTTCGATCCGTCGAAATCTGGGCAAAAATGGCCTCCATGCACTCCGATGGATCGGCCGGTATCTCAGCAGCGGCCAGTTGGTCAATTCGAGTTGACCCAACGGCACCACGATCCTTCATCGAGTCGCGAAACATCGGTAAAAATGCGGCATTTTGCAGCAATGTCAATTGCCGAGTGATCTTGTTGGATGATGTCTGGAAGGCATAATGCATCGCATTGGTGGTTGTCATCGAGTGCAACGCAACGATTCCTGGTTGTCGCATAAGCAGCTCACCGGCCGCCGCGAAAATAGCATCATAGATCGATTGGACCGCAACGCCCTCATTGATCATTTTGACCACTTGTTCACTGGCATCTTGAGGGGTGCCCTCGCGTAAGGTACTCAACAGGTCGAGTGACGCTTGGTGGCTCGGCCGACCGGTTAGCCACTCACTTTTGATTCGTTTTTGTCGTTCCAGGTTCTCACGATAAGGACGATCTGCCTTGAGGTCACTTTGGTGGGGGTTGGGTTCACCAGAATGATTTAAGAGTGCGTAGGCTAAGGATCGAAGGACTGGTTCCGAATGTTGCCAACCAATGCACTGGAGCGTTCGCCAACTGTTTGCCACAAAGATCGCCTTGTGACCGATGCTGCGATAATCTCGAATCCCGTACCGTGCGAATTGTTCGAACAATTCATTGGCGCCAACGTTTCTCGCTAAAGTCGCCACTGACGCATCTGCTGCAGCTTCGTCCCAGTGGTCCATTGAGGTCTGGAAATCAGCCAACGCCTTTTCTGGGCTCGGCATCGCCTTGGCGTCGACTGTCGGCATCGTCCAATTGCCTTCGCGAATATCTCTGGCTTGTGAACTCTTAAAGTAGTCGAGTGCCCAGAAAATTGGCAGCCAACGATCTGTGTCGGGGGATGCGAGGCTAGCAAGATGTGCCGAGTTAACCACGAGTACTGCATGAAACTTGAAGCCAACCGAAGGACGCGGTTGCACGTTACGAACTCCGGCCAGAAGGAGGGTCGCCAATATTTCCTGGTAGGAGGTGCCTCGTTGGATTCGATCTGCGAAAACCTCCAAGACTCGATCGCGAGGTGTGGTTTCCAGGAGTCGCACCAGGGGCTCGATTTCCGGCCGCATTTGAACGACGTTTGTCTCGATGAGTTCATCCGCAGCAAGAGGCCGCAGTTTGGATAGGAAACCAAGATCGCCCAGGCTCGCAAGAGCGCCTGTAGCGATGCCGCGTTGAATGAAGGTTCGACGTCCAACGGATCCCATGGTCATTGCTCCTGTCTGGCATTCGATTGTGATTGAAAGGCTGCGGGTAGATGTTGTCGATGAATTGCTTATCGGCGAGAAAAATCGCGATTCCTTGGGACGAATCTTCCAGTCGAGAAAAGGCTGCATGCCAAGTTTATTTATTCCCAACGACCTAAGGTGACATTGCTGTTGAAAGTTTGAACGCCGCGTCGGTAGGCAACCTTTACCGAGTCGCCGGCCGAATTTTTGGCGATTTCTCGCGTCAATTCATCCATCGTCCTTACCGGAGCATCATTGAAGTGAGTGATAATGTCACCAATCTGCAGCCCCGCCTTTGCCGCTGCGGTGTTAACGCGAACCTGAGTCACTCGGCAAGGGTTATCCTCGCAGCCAATGCCCAGGAAACCACCTTGTCGATGATCTACGTCGACAGTTACAAATTCGTTTTTGAACTGTTCGGATTCTTCTGCAGATATTTTTGTACCGTAAATCTTGAGTCTCTGCAGTTTCTGTACGGAACGCAGATGCGTCAGCGACTTGGCGGTGACGGGTGTGTATAGCAAGTCGACAAATTCCAAGTCTGGCATGTCACCTAATTGTGCGACACCGTCATCCGTCACTGCCGTTGAATTAAATTGGACCATTGCCACGTTGTCGAGAGTTGCGAGTTGCGTTAGCCACGCATCGGTGACTTGGTCTCCGTGGAACGAAAGCATCCAGTTTGCGCCTGGTTGCGTCTCGGAATTCTTCGTTAGCCAACGCAGTTGTTTCAAGTCTTCGACAGATCCCCGCCAACCCTTCGAGAATCTGACGGTTGGGAAGGCGATGATTCTTTGTGCCGCAAAGGGTATCTGTTGTATCGAAACGGTGGCTCCCAACTGCTCAAGTTTCAGTTGAGCTTGCCGCTGACGAGTCTCATCAATAGCGGCCATGGCAGACGCTGCTCGTCGTGAGGCAGTTGTCATTCGACGGTTTGAGATTTGTGTCAACGCGGCGTAGGCTGTCGTTTGGACGTCGCCGTCTTTGGAGTTTAACGCCAGCTGTCGTAGGATGTAGATTCCACGTATGATCGTTTCCAGACCCCCCGTTTCGGACGCGCTGACGATGGGGGCAATCGCAGCCGGACCGGCTCGAATCAGACGTTCTGTGGCAACACTTCGAGCCGCGTAGTTGTCGGACTCCAATTTGCCTACCCAAGCACTGATCTGAGCGTCAGTGGCACTATCCGGTTGGGGCTGTCCGTTTGCCACGCTTGATCCGAAGAGGCTAAGCACCAGAATGACAAACCAAAAAAACATTGGCATGGGATCTTCCTTATCCTGTCCTTCACGTTTCGCGACTGGCCGAGGGAAGTTTCAATTGAGCGGCAGGGATTAAACGGACGCCCATTCTATATTATTCTTAGTTTTCACGATCGGACAAAGCCTACTCTGAGAAAGATCGCAAATGTTGGAATCCACCGAGTATAGCTTGTTAGACTTTGGTGCGGGACGCAAGCTTGAACGGTTTGGGGAGCAGATTACTGATCGCCCCTGTCCGGCTGCGGTGAATGCGACGCTTGTCGCCAAAACTGAATGGCGACAAGCGTCTGGCAAGTACGTTCGGATTACCGCGGATCAAGGGCGTTGGCAACCAGCCGATGGTTTGCCCCCCGAGTGGGCATTGAATTGCGGGTCGTTTCGGCTCCAGCTGAAAGCCACTCCGTTTGGTCATTTGGGCGTTTTTCCAGAGCAACAATCCAATTGGGATTGGATTGCCAGGCAGGTCAGGCGACACGGAAACCAGCCTCGCGTTCTCAATCTTTTTGGCTACACAGGAGCCAGCAGCTTGGCAGCTGCCGCCGCCGGAGCTCAAGTGGTTCACGTGGATGCAGCAAAGAATATCGTGCAGTGGGCTCGGCAAAACGCTCTCCTGTCAGAAATGCAAGAGGCGCCGATTCGCTGGATTGTCGAAGATGCTGCCCGTTTTGTTACGAGGGAATTGAAGCGTGGCAACCGTTACGATGCGGTGATCTTGGATCCGCCCTCGTACGGGCACGGTCCGAAATCTGAGAATTGGAAGCTTTCCAGGGATTTAATGCCCCTGTTGAGGGACTGCGCTACTTTAACGGCAAAAAGCCGTTTGTTCGTGCTGCTAACGTGCCATAGCCCGGGCTTTGGTCCCGCTGAGCTTTCTGCCTGTCTGGAGGACACCTTCTTTGGGCGATGTCAATCGGGTGCGATTTCGAGAGGCTTGTCGATTCGAACCGAGGATGGGCGTAAGCTTGATGCAGGTGTGGCCGCGCGTTGGCCCGCTTAACGCCAGTTCTAGTGGCGATGGCTGCTCAAGCTGACACGCCTAGCCGCTGTTCAGGTCGATGCACGTCCGTGTTCTTGTAACCAGCTCCAAGCGTCGCCAACCGTTTGCTCGATCGGTCGGATTTGGTAATTCAATTCCTGGCGAGCTCTCGTGCTGTCATAGTAATGGAAGAGGCTCGACATCCGAATTAACGCGGAGTTGACCTCACCTTCTTTCCCTGTAATTCGAGTTGCAAGGTCGCCACCCATTCCGGCCCCCCAACGCATGAGAGGGCCCATGCGGAACATTGGGGCAGGGCGGTGAGTGACCTTGGCAAACAGTCGCCACGCATCGAGGTAGGTGATGTTGGTGCCGGCCAAAATGTAACGGCGACCGATTTGCTCTTGTTCCGGAATTTGGATGATTGCGTTTGCCACATCGCGGACGTCGCAAACGCTCATACCTCCGACGGGTGCTATTGGAACCCATCGTTGGGCGATTGCCAGGATCATTCGTCCAGAAGATGGTTTCCAATCCCAGGGGCCGAGCATAAAGCCAGGATTTACAATGGTTGCGCGTAAGCCTTGGGACTGCTCATCAACAATCGCCGTTTCGGCTTCGCGTTTGGTGACCACATAGGTGCAGGGGACTTTTGGGCCAATTGGGACGTTTTCATCGACCAGTCTGTCACGGCTTCCGGCAGCCAATGCGTCAACGCTGGAAACATGGACCATTCTTGCTCCAGTTTGCCTTGCAGCTTGAGCAATCAATCGCGTTCCTTCAACATTGATCCGCCGTTGCTGTTCAAGGTTCTTCCAGCCAATATGAATGTCGGCCGCTGCATGAATGACACAATCTACGCCATCGACACAGCGGCTGATCGCGGCTCCATCGCGCAAATCGGCAACCGCTTGTTCAACATCCAGACCTTCCAATGGTTTAGGATCGGTCGATTTACGCACCATCACCCGAACCTGGACGCCCCGATCGAGAAGAGCTCGAACGATATTGTTGCCCAATAAACCGCTACCACCGGTGACGAGATAAGTCATGGATGATCGAAAAACGAGAGTTGTCGAGGAATGGAAACGTGCAGCATAATTGCCGTTGCGATGAGTTGTAAAGTAGCAACATGTCCTGAAAGAGCGATCAAGTTTGCTTCCGTGGATCGTTGTCCGGCATCAGTCCAAGTGACGGAGTCGATTTGTGAAGCCACGTATTGGTTTTTACAACGGTTGGCCGGTCTGACGTTGGGGGTGCGTGGACTGGCAAAATCGTGATAATCTATGACCGATTCCGATGATAGGGTCGGGAATGATCGGCTTTTGTGGCTCTCGCTTCATTTTGAGTCGATCTGTGAGTACATACATCTGGTCACTAGGCTTGAGAGAGCAACGGATGCCAAATATCGAGATTGTTCCAGTTACGACAGGACGTCAACGAAAGCAATTTCTGTCGCTACCGTGGAAACTTTATGCGGACGATCCGCATTGGATTCCGCCTCTGAGGCAAAACCAGAAGGAATTGGTGGGTTTCAGCCGCCACCCCTTTTACAGCTATGCGCGGTCGCAAGCGTTTCTTGCTTATCGAGATGGGGAGCCCTGTGGCCGAGTGTTGGTAATCATCAATCCGGCTCATAACGAACGGTATGATGAGCAGCTTGGTTTCTTCGGGTTTTTCGAGTCGATCGACGAACAAGATGTGGCAAATGGTCTGTTCGATGCGGCGAAAGCATGGCTTGCCGAACAAGATATTCACACATTACGGGGTCCTTGTAATCCATCGCTCAACTACGAAGTGGGTTCGTTGATTGATGGATTTGACAGTTCTCCCCGGTTTATGATGACCTACAACCCTGCCTATCATGCTCGACTCTACGAAAACTGGGGCCTTGGCAAAGTGCAGGATTTGTATGCTTTCTGGGGTCATGTCGATATGTTGGAATCCCTCGACGAGAAGCTCGCTTTTATCGTCCAGGAGGCCACTCGTCGATTCGACATCAAGCTGCGAAGAATGGACACCAAGAGGTTTGACGAGGACGTGCGGATGTTTCTCGATATCTACAACAAGTCGTTGGGTGGAACCTGGGGGTTTGTGCCCATGTCGAGTGGCGAGGTCGATCATTTGGCCAAGTCGCTCAAGATGTTGATCGCGCCTGAGATGACAAGTGTCGCTGAGATCGATGGTAAGCCGGTCGGTGCCGTGTTCGCGTTACTTGATTATAACTCGCGCATTCGGGAAATGAACGGACGGTTGTTTCCATTCGGTTTTCTGAAGCTTTTGGTGAACAAAAAATCCATTAAGAGTATTCGTCTGATCAGCGCAAACGTCTTGCCCGAATTTCAACGTTGGGGCGTTGGTTTATTGTTGGTTTCGCGACTGGTGCCAGACGTGATGAGTTGGGGAGTCCAGGATTGCGAGTTTTCCTGGGTGCTCGAATCGAATCACTTGTCGCGCGCTACGCTCGAGAGAGGTGGCGCCAAGCTTTTGAAGACCTATCGTATTTATGAGTATCCGGCTCCTTCTGCTCCCGAGGTGGGGTCAAGTTGAGAGTAGATTGAGGCAAGCGAAAACGAAATGATTCGTCGTATCTTTACCGCCTGGATGACCGAGGAAACGTTGGTCGAGGGCGATTATCAGGTGATACTGGTCAGTGTCATCACGCTGGTTGTGATCTTTGAAATCTTGGGCTTGATCTCGGCCTATAATGCGCTGATGAGTACGCGCACGTCGCAGGGAACAATCGCCTGGATGCTCGCATTGATCACCTGGCCTGTCTTCGCCGTTCCGTTGTACTGGATTTTTGGCCGCAGTAAATTCCAAGGAAATGTGAATGCGCGTCGTATTCGAGATGTTCGCGTCACAGAGATCGAAAAGGATCTGAGCGAACAGGTCGCGAACTATCGTGTCAATCTGGGATCTGTGATTGGGGAAGCTCGCGCGCTCGAGCGGTTGGCTGATTTGCCATTTCTAAGCGGAAACGATGTTGAGTTGTTGATAAATGGCCGCGAAACTTTCGACGCTATCTTTGCTGCGATCGATGAAGCCGAAGAGTATGTGGTCTGTGAGTTTTTTATCGTGCATGATGACGAGTTAGGCAGGCAGTTGAAGGATCGCTTGATTCGCAAAGCGAAGCAAGGGTGCAATACCTACTTGCTGTTTGACGAAGTCGGATCTCAGGGCATGACGAAGACCTACTTGCGAGATTTAGCCGAAGGCGGGGTGCATGTTAGTCGCATGAACACAAGCCAAGGGCGACACAATCGATTTCAAGTTAATTTCCGTAACCATCGGAAAATTGTCGTTGTTGACGGCCGAGTCGCATTTGTCGGAGGGCACAATGTGGGCGATGAATACGTCGGCAAGCATGATCGCCTGACGCCCTGGCGAGATACGCATCTGAAGATCGAAGGTCCGTCGGTGTTGGGTATTCAACTTGCCTTTGTGGGGGATTGGCATTGGGCAACCAAGTCTTTCCCGAAGCTCTCATGGAAAACCCACGTCAGCAAATCTGCTGACAAGACTGTGTTTGTCTTGCCCAGCGGGCCCGCAGATGATGACGAAACCTGTGGCCTGTTCTTTATGCATGCGATCAACAGTGCGCAAAGACGGATCTGGATCGCCAGTCCTTATTTCGTCCCCGACGAAGGGATCATTGACGCGTTGAAATTAGCCGCCATGCGTGGGGTCGACGTGCGGATCTTGATTCCCGGTTTGGCGGACAAATGGTTTATCAAAATGGCCGCCCTGTCATACGTCGATGAAGTGGTTGCTGCGGGCGTCAGGATGTATGAGTTCGCGCCGGGATTCCTGCACCAGAAAGTTCTCTTGATTGACGATTCGGTTTCGACGATTGGCACTGCAAACTTTGATAACCGATCTTTTCGATTGAACTTCGAGATCTCAGTTTTGGTAATCGATCGTGGCTTTGCAAAGCTGGTCGAAGCCATGTTGGAACACGACTTGTCAACGTCGACTCTGTTGGAAAACGTCGACCGACTTTCGCCTGCGGAAGTGGTGGGTAGTCGTGTTGCTCGACTTTGCTCACCCGTTCTCTAACGTTGCGGTTGAGGCTTAATGCTGTAGAGATGCTTTGTTGTCCGCACAATGAGCTGGTTTCCGCTCACTGCCGCTGAAGCCTGGCAGCCGTGATCCAGCTCGTTTTTTTTCAGCAGTTCAAATTCTGGTCCGGCCTTGAAGACGTGGCAGACGCCGTCCAGATCGAAAGCGTAGATGCGATTACCACTCGAGATGGGTGATGCGCGGAAATTGCCGCCAAGCCGCTTGCGCCAAACGAAATCGCCTGTCTTGCAATCGACGCATGACGCGACTCCATCGTCGCTGATCATGTAGAGGAGATCGCCAATCACTAGCGGCGAAGGACGCTTTGACGCGCCTTTTGATTGCGACCAGGCCACATGCGACTCTGTTACATTGCCGCGACCGCCAGGCCGAATCGCAAGTAACGAAGACTTGGTCTTGCCGATCGCATCGCCGATCGTGATGTAAAGCAAGCCGTCGGCAAACAGCGGACGGGTCGCTGCGTTCATTCCGCCATGACGCACACGCCAATATTCCTCTCCCGTCTGCGGGTTGTAAGAAATGGTTTCAGCCGCGCTGGGACTGATTAACTCCGATCGACCCGCATGCTTGATCACGGTGCACGTGCAATACGCTTTGCGGAAATCTCCGTTTTCCGACCGGTAGTCGATGTTGCGATTTTTTCGCCATGCAGTTCTACCGTCATCTTTGTGGAAGGCAACGATGAATTGTCGGTCAAAGCCATCGTAGGGCACGATCAGATGGTCGCCAGAAATCACTGGTGAAGCACCAGGCCCTCGCCAGTGATCGCATTCAAGGTCGCGGCGCTGCCAAAGCACATCCCCTGATTGCGTGTCTAAACATGCGGTCCCGTAGCTTCCGAAATGAACGTATACACGCCCAGCCTCGATCGCTGGAGTCGGTGACGCGTAGCTGTTTGTCGGGTGGCAAAAGCGGGGTGCTTCATTGGTGAATAACAAGATGTTGTGGATGATCTCACCAGTGCGTTTGTCGACGCAGATCGCTGACATCTCTTTGCCGTCCTCGGACGCAGTCGTGACCCAGATCTGGTTGTCCCAAATAACCGGTGATGACCAACCTTTGCCTGGAATGGCTGTTTTCCATTCCACATGGTTCGATTCGTCCCAACGTGTCGCAACCGTATTCTCGGCGGCTTGCCCATTCCCGTGACTTCCCCGAAACTCGGTCCAGTTTTGCTCTGTGCCCAGACTCGTTGTCGGGAGTAAAAATGCAGCCAGAAGTACAAGCTGGGTTGGAAAGCTGATGGAATTTTGCATGATGGATGTCTCTTGGGAGAGCCGAAACGGATTCATTCGTCGGGAGCCGGTAATTGTCTCGCCGGCGGTTGCCAGCTTATCTTTCAATATAACAATTTCTAGGTTGTCGTACTTGATTCGCGGAAATCCAGGGGGGCGGTCTCAAAATCAACGTTCCCTCAAGCTTTTCCTCGATAAGCTGAAACAAACAATTTACTTGCTGACCTACGCTTGGATCCTGCCGGTCCGTGCTGCAACCATGGCTTGTGAGAAGTCCTGCGGCGAAGCCGTCGAGTCGCCTGTCGGGCGGTTGGGATAACCCCGCTTTGTTCTGCCAGGTGGGTTTGTTTCAGGGTGAAGCCGGTTGCCATGGGGAGTAGCGGAGCAAGCATCTCGCGACGTCGAAAAATCGACCCTGTCGATAGTTTTTTAGGTCGCCGCAGCTCTTTGTGGCGATCGGTGAGAATGAATTGACTCTCCACTTCGTGAGGAGAGATCTAAACTGCAGCTTGTTTGAGCCGATGATAAGATTTGGATGAGTTGACCGAAAAGGATACACTGCATGAGGGCTTCACCCATTCTTTCGGTTCTGGTAGAAGATAGAGCAAGAGGATACATCGCGCAGTGGCGATCCTGATCGCAGTCGGATTCGGCGTCCCGATCATTTGATGGTGCAGCGTTGGCAGGAAACGGGCATTGTTCCAGTTGCTCAGGCTTCCAATGCAGAATTCTTTCGACGCGTGAGTCTTGATTTGAACGGCCTGATTTCTCGCGTCGCCGAGGTTCGCGGATTTCTCAAGGATGAGTCTGGAGCAAACGAGTCGTAATGATTGAACAGTTGATTTGTTCGCCTCGTTTTTCCACGCATTTGGCGGCCACATGGCGGGCGATTATTCGGTCTGCCGATTTCAATCCGCCGCAGTTGTAACGAGCGACGGGACGGGTTACGCGGAAGATGTTCCCATCGCCATATCGATTCGAATTTCTTGGGGCCGCTCTGAGAATCAACGTTTCGGGACTCAGGTGATGGGAGCCTTGATGCGTCAGAATTTTCCCGGTCCAACTTGGTTCGTCCAGATGGACACGAACCGAAACCAAAAGGTCAGCCCCCAAGAGTTCTTGGGGCAAGCCAAGCTGTTCCAAAAGCTCGATCGAAATGGCGATGGATTTATCGAAGCGAGCGAAGCACAGCTGCTGGATTAACGGTTAACGTTGCCGACCGCCGAGATTGCTATTCGGGAAATAACGCGAATGCCCCATGAAGCTCGCGGCTTGTCGGCGAATGCCTGACCCGCTTGGTCGCATTTGTAACTGGGGTGTCTGCTGCTGGGCGGCTTGGTTAGCGTTGTTGTCGATTTCGCGTTGGAGTTCCACTCTATCGCGCGACAACGCGTCCCGTTGGTACTGCAACTCACGGGTGGCATCGTTCGCGAATTGCAAAGTTCGCTCTCTGGGACGGTAGAAACCGTAGAGGCTGTTGAGACCCCCGTTGTCACCACGAAAAAGCGTCACGTAGGGACTGATGGGTGGTCGTCGGGTGCGAATTGGCGCGCGTTGATTGGTTGCTCGCTGAGCCATGGCATCCTGTGTTGCCAGGGTTGCGATAGCACTGATGGCAATGATAACGGTCAGACGAATCATGGTATTGCTCCAGCGATCTATTCGAATTGCCGAGCCCTGTTGCGACTCGTCTTTTCTATTTTAACCTTATCGAGCGACAAAGCTCAAGAAAGGTCTTGGTGGCATCGAAGATCCGATGGTTACGTTTATATCGGCTGAAACAGGCCGGAAGCATTTCGAAACATTTAAGCTTTCCACTTGATCGCAATCTGATCGCGTTAAGATGTTTCGCGTTGTGAAAATACGGGGTTGATGGAGGGTTTGCAGGCCTTGTCTTCCTTTCTCAATCTGAGGGTCAATGGGAGTCGATTACACACATGACGCCGAAGATGATGGTTAGACACCATGCGCTCCTAAGGATCAATTGGAAGCTAACGGTCTTCGCATGTTTTCCAGTCAAGATAGCTGGCAAAAGCAAGGGTGCTTTGACGAGCGGGAGACACGGGCAACGGTGGTCCGTTTCTCTTTCATGTTGGCTGGTAGTCATCCGTTGAGTGCGAGATGGCACGTGTCAGGCTGGTTTTGCCCATCGCGGGTTGGCTAGATGTCACGAACAGGGCGGGAATCGTTCACGCGGAGACGTGAAGAATTAACGGAACTCAGTCCACGGATTGGATAACGATGATCGGAATTCACGGACGAATTCAACGCTGGCACGGCCTGTGTCTTTTGCTGTTGCTCTTACCTGCAGTGGGTTGCCATTCGGCGGCCCGGCATCCAAAAAACCCGGCATTTGGTGTAGACCGGCTCCCGCCGGTCTACGAGACGATGCCTCGCGAACTGTCAAAGGTCGCGTTGCCAGAATACGTCATTGAGCCGCCTGACATTTTGATGATCGAAGGCATTCATATTGTGCCCAAGGCGCCTTACCGTCTGCGAACATTGGATGTTCTTTCGATTCAGGTGAGTGGAGCGCTTCCCGAGGCTCAGATATCCGGAATGTATCCCGTTGAGCCTGGTGGATCGCTCAATCTTGGAGCGGACTACGGAACGGTACAAGTTGCCGGGATGACGGTTGAGGAAGCACAAGAAGCCATCTATGAGCACTTGGGAAAATATCTAACTTCCCCCGGAGTTTCGGTTGCACTTGCTCAAATGGCCGCTTCCCAGCAGATCCTAGGTGACTTCTTGGTCCAACCCGACGGCCAAATCACGCTCGGCGGGTATGGCAACGTCTCGATTGTCGGAACGACATTGGCCCAAGCGAAAGAGGCGATTGAAACGCATCTGAAAAACTATTTGGATGAGCCAGAAGTTGCCGTCAGTGTTCAGGCGTTCAACAGCAAGGTCTATTACATAGTGATGCAAGGTGCTGGGCTCGGTGATGGAATCTTCAAATATCCGATTACCGGTAATGAAACGGTACTAGACGCGATTTCAAACGTCCAAGGCCTGGAACAAGTTTCGTCCAAAAAGATTTGGGTTGCGAGGCCGACGAATGATCCGTGCCAAGTTCAGATTCTTCCGGTCGACTATTTCGCGGTAACCGAACGGGCTTCACCTCACACCAACTACCAAATCATGCCTGGTGACCGTGTCTTTATCGCGGAAGACAAACTCATCGCTTGGGACACCCAGATTGCGAAGGTTACGGCTCCCTTGGAGCGAATTATGGGCTTCACATTGCTAGGTGTCGGTGTGGGGACTCGGCTTTCCGGCAGGGTGCTGACGGGTGGGGGTAACAGAAACAACGCTGGAATCTAGTCATTTCAAAACTGGTTTACGCTCGGAAACCTAGACTCGTTAAATCGACGAAGGAAACGTCGCAAATTATTGCAAGGCGCAAAGTGAATACCATGCGAGTAATGCGAAAAAGAAACTCTCAGTCCTGGATGGCGTGTCTGGTTTTGGTGACGGCCGCTCTTACTACGAGTGGGTGTGCCAGCCTCTACCATCTAACACACTATAACGCGATTAACGAGGCAATTACTGAGCAGCACCGCTCTTATTATCACAGTCCTCACACTGGTCGAATTATTCCAAAAGAACATGGCCAATATTGTACTGTCGAACCGGCCTGTTTTGGCTTCGAGCCAACTTGTTGGCAGAGCTGGCCGACTGACTGCCCAAATTGTCCGCCACCTGATCGCTTGCTTGCCGAGGAAGAGATCACCGCACATCCCAGCGTGGTGGAAACACCGGATGCGGACAGGGGCAAAGGTGATCTCAATTCGTTGCCTGACGCGGTAAATCCACAAGATACGACGATTTTTCCCGAGCTGGCGAAGCCCGCCGATGCTGCCAAGCCCGCCGATGCTGCCAAGCCCGCCGATGCTGCGAAGCCCGCCGATGCTGCGAAGCCCGCCGATGCTGCGAAGCCCGGAGACCTCTTCGGACCTCCATCGAAGGAGAATCCGCTCGAGCAGCTTCTGAAAGAGCCTCTACCGCCAGCCGGCGACGAGGATCCGATAATTCCACAAGGATCGCAGCATTCCCCTGAATCGTTAGATGTATTTGGTGTGAAAGTCGACGGTCCGGTTGCTCCCGAACCGTTGGCAATCTCTTTGGATGCTGAGAAAATGTCGCATCAGGCGGAAGGCACGATCAGCAAGCAAGAATCGGTCGCTTCACTCATGGACGATACGTCTTTGCTGAACTTTGAAGCCGTTTCGGCGGTTGAAATATGGGAAAGCCAGGTCACGCGTCGTCCGGTCGGTCAGCGGATGGAGATCGTAGAACCTGCCATGATTCAACCTCTGAGCGAAACGTTGTTAGGCGACCAGGCTATCAGCTTTGCCGGTGCCGGACAGACGTCGATTATCAGTCGAGAGTCGACACCGATCGTACATTCGGCAAAGGCAGCGAAACGCCATGCGGAATCCAAGGTGAACTCTTCACAACCGATGATTCAATTCGCCAATGAGACGATTGGACACGCGGTGATTCCAGCAGGGAGATCAGCAAAACCAAAGGTCACGTTGTCGACTCAGCCGAAGAGTTCGAAAGGCGGTGTGAAGGTGGCAGTCAAAAAGCCTGCTCTCCAGGTGAGTTCGACCGATGATGCCGTGCCAACATTCAAGATCCTGCCGGCTACCTCGAAGACTCATAACGCGCCAGTTTACCGGCTTTCGGAGCCGGCCGGATCGCCGCTCCGCATGATCCGCTTTATCTCTCGGGAGGAGGAAGCAGCTCTTCCGCCGACCAATACGGCTGATCGTACACCCAACTCGTCGCTCAAATTTCGCTAGTTGAGAGATTCGAGTTGGAAGTCATCGATTTCCACAGACACGCCCTGTTGCAGCATTTGTATAGCGACCAACAGGCGTGTTTGTCCTCGGCGAATAATGACCTTTCCTTCTAGTCCAGCCATCGGCCCGGTTTTTATCCGCACCCGATTGCCGGGGGTCAGTCGACTTTCG
Organism: Pirellulaceae bacterium; assembly: GCA_029243025.1. NCBI lineage: Bacteria > Pseudomonadati > Planctomycetota > Planctomycetia > Pirellulales > Pirellulaceae > Pirellulaceae bacterium. The sequence goes on from JAQWSU010000030.1 coordinate 282,886, forward strand.
ACGGTCAAGGCAGCGCCTGCGTCGATCATGGTGGAGACTTGTCGTAGGTCAATTAATAGCTGGGCCTGATCATCCACGGGAAGAATCATGGAAGTGCGATTCGTCTTCAAACCCTGGGTGCGTTCCTCTTTGTCGCCAAACAGAAAAACATATCCGCTAAACAGCGGTATGAATGACTGAATGCGTCTCCCGCGAATCAGGTTGTCTTTGGAAATCAGCGGCAGATAAAAAGGGACGTTCATCGCGAGTAGATGACGCGCGAAGGCCTTTTCTTGACGAGCCTTTGTGTAGACCGCCCACCAACGGCGGTTTCCAGTTGTCGATGCGAGCTGCAGCAGATTGGTGGGATGGATCACTGGCTCTGCTTTGAGTACGGGCATGATTACAACGAGTTCCTCGTCCCGAGTAGTAAAACGAATGCGAGTGCCGCGACGACTAGTCAGCCAAGTACCGGTTCCGCCAAGTGCCAATCTTGACGATCATTCACGCTGTTACCTCTCTGGAGTATTGCACCTGAGGGGGGCAAGTCAAGAAACAGACACATCGAAGCCAGCCCGTCAGGCACCGGTTGACGTGATTGATTGACAGGGTTTGATGTCCGACTAGACTGGAACACTGGGTCATGAAAAATAGAGATTCAGGGCTATACGTTTAGCACGGCAAATAGATAAACGAATCGATTTCAGCGGTGGCTGTGGTTTGCCAATTCGGACGCCATTCGGCCGTTCGTTCACAGTTGCTAAGTCGTTCGTGCAATTCGAGTGAGTGGTTCGTCGGCTTGTCAGGAAGAAACAGTCGTCGTGCGATTATCGCTTTACTCACATTTCCAATCTTCCGTCTAGTAACGAAGAAGCGTTTTGTACGGGTCACTCAGACTGCGCCGGTGCGTGCAGCAAGTGTGTCAACCGACGTGGACGGAGTCTGAGCAATCTCGCCTTCAGCTTGAATTGTGTCAACCAAATGAATAGGCGTAGTCGTTTTATTTCCATCGTTGCCCTCGCGATTTCTTTCGCTTGGGCCTATTGGGATACTATTCGCGAGTTGGTCGCTACCTGGGAACGCGAACCTGATTATTCGCACGGTTTCTTGGTGGTTCCCTTTGCGTTGGGATTCCTTTGGGTGCGGCGAAGCGACCTGCCGAGGATCTCACCAGCACCCAATGCTTGGGGGATCGGTCTGATCGTTGTCAGCGTTGTCTTTCGCTGGGTTGGTTTGCGCTATGCATTCGATTCGTTTGACGGGTACTCGATGATCATCTGGTTGTCCGGTGCGGTGCTGTTGGTCGGTGGTCGCCAACTGTTTTTCTGGACGATGCCCGCAGTCTTGTTCCTGTTTTTTATGGTGCCACTTCCGTTCCAAGTAGAGCGACTTTTGAGTGTTCCACTCCAGCGCGTGGCAACCGCGTTAAGCTGTTTTTCTCTCCAATGCCTCGGGCAGCCCGCGTTTGCTGAAGGAACCACGATTCTTCTGGGGACGCACGAATTGCATGTAGAGCAAGCTTGTTCTGGAATGCGTATTTTCGTCGGTGCATTCGCTTTAGCGTTCGCTTACTTGATCGCCTCGAGACGTGAGTTGTGGGAGCAAGCCTTGTTGTTGTGCTGTGTGGTGCCGATCGCTCTGGTGGCGAATGCGAGTCGAATCACGATCACCGGTCTGTTGTATCGATATGCGACAGATTCTGAAGTGGCTCAGAAGTTTAATCATGATTCAGCTGGTTGGGTGATGATTTTGATTGCTGCAACGCTGTTTGCGCTAACTCAACGCTACCTGATGTGTTTGGTTCGCCAGGTTGAAGTTATGCGGCTTGACGATCTGGTGACTCGGAATCGAGTTGATGCGTGATCTTGATGGCCGATGTTAACGCTTAACGTAATTGAATGAAGAGCTTCAGACACATGGCAGTACCGAAAACGAATCGACACATGGCGAGCCTAGGTGGTTCCGATTCCGACCCGTCGCTCCGACTGTTGGTCTCGATTCTGACTCAGTGGTGGAAGATCCTTCTGCCCGTCACACTTGTTCTACTTGTGCTTTTTCTAAGCCTCGTAATGTGGAGCTTCAGTCCCAAGTATCGGGCCTCAGCGTGGTTGCAGGTCAAGAGTGTACAGCCGTATGTGGCCTTTCCGGATCAGGAAGCTGCGGATCGTGACAGCAATAAAAAGTTTGTCCACACTCAAGTCGAGTTAATACGAAGTCCTTTGATACTCGGACGTGTCTTAAGCCAATCGGACATTGCACGAATTCCAGAAATACGGAATCGACGTGATCCGGTTGATTGGCTCTCGCGACGTGGGTTGATCATTGTCCCCAAAGGGGAGTCGGAACTGTTGGAGGTTGCTTATGAAGGTGCGGATCCTGAAAATGCGGCCAGATTGGTGAACGCGGTGGTGGATGCTTACTTCACGATGCGTCAGGAAAGGCGAGGCGGCCATTCGCAGTCAGTCATGATGTTGCTTGAGAACGAACGAGCCCGACGCGGCGAGGAAATTAAATTGCTGCAATCCGAGGTTCGGCAACTCCAGAAGCAGCTTGTTGCCAAGGACCCGACAATCGGAGCCACCGCTTTGATGGGGACTGACGTGATCCTCAGTGAGAGTCCGCTGAGAAGTGTCCAAGAGAATCTGGCCAAGGCGGAAGTTGATTGCAAGGTGTTGACTGCACAGGTTCAAGCTCTGGAAGACTCTGTTCTGGACGGTGCCAAGGTTCCTGACGTTCTGATCGAACGAGAAATAACAGAACGCGAAGAAGTTCAAAGAGTGTTGGTAGCTCTCAATCAAAAACGGGCTATGCGTGATCGAGTCCGAGCTGCGTCTAACCTGGGAGAAACCGATCCGCGATATCGTAAGTTGTCAACGGAAATTCATTTGCTCGAAGATTCATTGCAGGCCCTACGCGATGCAAACCGCCCACGTATCCGTGAGGAAATGAAGGCATTTGCCGGTTTGAAACGTCAGCAGGAATTGGCGGAACTCAAAACACAGCTCGAAACGCAGAAGCTGATCGTCCAAAGCATGCGAGCGAATTATGACGCGATGGTGAATACCATGAGCCAATCGGGTGGGCAAACACTTGATTTGAAATTCAAGCAAGCAGAGCTTGCGAGAAAGCAACTTGTGTTCGATAGCATTTCTCAACGCTCCGCTCAAATCGGGACGGAAATGTACGCACCTTCAAGAGTCGAATTGGTGCAGCAAGCAACTTTGCCAAAGGTTCCAATTGAAAGGTTGCCTTGGAAGATGTTGATTGGTGCGGCTCTTGTCAGTCTTTGCTTGCCGTTCGGTGTTTGCGCGATTTGGGAACGCTCGGTGCGTCGTGTCACGAGCGTCGAACAGCTCCAGGCCGGCGGGAAGCTGCAAGTCGTCGGTGAGATCGCCTGTCTGCCCGAAAAAAAACAAAACGCAGGTCAGCAGCAAACCGACTCGACTCAACTGGGTCTCTTCGAAGAAAGCATCGACAGTCTGAGAACTGGATTGGTGCTCTCGCAAACTGACGAACGGATACAAGTTCTGGTCGTTTCGAGTGCCGTGTCAGGAGAAGGGAAAACGAGTGTCGCGTCTCAACTGGCGGTCAGTCTCGCTCGAGCTTCCGGGTTGCCAACTCTATTAATCGACGGTGACATGCGATCTCCTGATCTGCATCGCATCTTTCAAGTAAAGGGAAGTCCCGGATTGGCGGAAGTTCTCGCCGATCAGTGCGAATTGGAATCAGCCATTAATCGTGATTGGAGTGAGCACGTCCATATTTTGCCGGCTGGAAAGATGACCAAGAGTCCTCATAAGCTAGTAGGCTGCAGTCGATTCAAACAATTGATCGGCGATGCGCGAGCAAATTACCGTTATATCATTGTTGACACGCCACCTGTGTTAGCCGCAAGTGAGGCGTTGGTGATGGCTCGTGATGCAGATGCAACTCTTGTGTGCGCAATGCGCGACATTAGTCGCGAAAGTCACGTCCGTCTATCCTACCAACGGTTGCTGTCTGTGGGAGTGACGCCCGTTGGTACCGTGCTCAACGGTGTGCCCAGTCGACAGTATGCTCGTCGCTACGGCAGCTATGCCTACGTGAATACGCGTCCTCCTTCTGATTCCTAAAAGAGACAGCAAATAGCACGAGAACGATTCTTTATGTCGGTTCTGCCACAACAAAACTCGATCGTCCCTGAAATAACGAAGCTGCCAGTGAGGTACCGCCGTCAAATAAACTGGCGGCTTACGATCATTTCGATTGTAATTCTTGCCGTGGGGGCTCCTGCGGTGTTTGTTTGGCACCAATACCAACTGAAACGTGTTTCCGCCGCACTACTGAACAAAGCGAATGAGTCGGAGTCAGCTGAGAAGTACGGCGAAGCATCGTCGTATCTTTACCGTTATTTGCAAATGATGGCTCCCGACCAGGACCAAACAGAGATTCTGGCTCGGATCGCCGAGGTCTACGATAAGTCGATCACGACGGGAGTTGGGAAAGATGTTGTGATTCAGTGGTACTATCGGGCGTTAGGCGTTGCACCCGAGCGAACCGATTTACGCAATCGGTTAGCTGAATTATTTCTTCAAACAAAGCAGTACGTGTTAGCTGAAGAGGAAGCCGATAAGGCGCTGCAGCAACTTCCCAACGATCATCGTTCGCACCGCAATCGTGCGTTGGCAAAGGCTGGGCAGTATCTTGAAGGTCGTCCCTTGCCCTTACGCGACGTGATGAATGGATTGGAGCATGCGCACGACCTCGAGCCTGGCAATCTTGAAGTTGCTGAGCGATTGGTAGCCCTGTACCACAAAGGATTGTCAGTGGATGACCCGGCACGTGAGCAACTTGCCGATGGTGTGATGGAAAAAATGGTGCAAAACAATCCGAATCGTCAACAGGCCTATCTGGCGCGCTACCGATATCGCAAAAATATGTCCCTTCCAGGAGCTGAAGCGGATTTGAAGCAAGCGGTTGTGACCGCCCCCAACAATCCGGCCGTTATTTTGGCTGCGGCCGTTGCCGCCGAAGCACGCGGTGATTTCGATCAAGCAGAGGGTCACTTCCGACGCATGATCGAAACCCGGCCAGCCGATTATCGTGGACCGCTTGGGCTGGGCGAAAATCTGATTCGACTGGGACGACAGCGCGAAGCCATTGATGTTTGGCAGCACGCGCTTACGGAAGTTAGCAAGGGTCGCTTGCCCATGCTTGTACGTCTCGCTGATACACAACTGGCTCTGCAAGATCTTGCGGCTGCTCAAATGTCAATCGCTTCCCTTAGTGATGCGATCAGTCGCTTGGCTGCAAATGGACAGGAGAGCCAACGAGATTGGGCCGTCGCATCGCATGGTCTGCTATCCGCGAAGTTGAAGATCGCTCGTGAGGAATTTGAGGATGCAACCATAGTCCTGCGTCGAGTAGCCACGTTGTCGGCCGGGGCACAACGTGGTGAGCAAGGTGCCGATTATCAGGCTTGGTTCTTGTTGGGCAAGACGAATCTACAATTGCGACGCTGGGAAGCTGCGGCAACTAGTTTTGAACGAGCACTGCAAGCCGCACCTCGGTCGAATATTGCACGACTGTGGGCCGCGCGATCCTGGAATGCACTCGGGCGACAGGATCAGGCAATCCGACTTTGTGAACATGCGATTGGCCGACCGCCGGTTCCCGAATCGATCTGGTTAATGCTTGCTGAATTGCGGATGAGACAGCAACTCAAGTTGCCGCCAGCCGAACGAGCATGGCAGCCAGTGTCCGAACTGCTCCAGCAGGCCGCCAACCGGTTGCCGGATTCCTGGGAAATCCAAGTGCTGATCGCGACTCAGCTCGTAGCGACCGAAACAACAGATTTGCAAGATGAGGCGCTTCAGGCCTTGCAATCCGCCGAGAGAATCGCGCCCACGTCACTGCCTATGTGGACCCGCTTAATGTTTCTTTATGACGCCTTGGGGCAAAGAATAGAGGCGGATCAAGCGTTGCAACAGGTTGGCCATCTGAGCGGTGATGAAGCTTTGGTGTCCCTCTATCAGGCTGTCCTTTCGGCAAGGCGCGGTGACTACGAATCTGCGATGAAGACGCTGGAGGAAATTGATGCAAACCGCGATGATCTCCGAGACTCGATCGAACGCGCCCGACTGATGTTGGCTTATCGTCAGGGTGATCCTGATGCCGCGAGAAACGTACTCTTGAAGCGACTTGAGTCGGAATTGACCAAGACTGATGCGCTTGCGCAATTGACTGAGTTGGCGGTGTTCGATCACGACTGGGAGCAAGTTGAACGACTCGTCGCCGAACTACACGACCTGGAGGGGCAAGACGGTGTGCTCTGGCGATTTTTTCGCGCTCAGCTGCTTCTCGAGAACGCCGAATCCGAGACAGGTCAGCCGGTTGCGCGGGCGTTAGACTTGACCGAACAAATCAAAGCGAAACGTCCTTGGTGGGTTGGCACAAAAATTCTGCAAGCGCGATTGGCCGAATTGCGCAAAGAAGATACTGCAGCGATCGACCAATACGCAAGTGTGCTGCGTTCAGGATTTAAACAAGCCAGCATCTACGTGCGATTGATTCGCTTGTTGCATCGGCAGGGACGGTTTGTGGAAGCTGACCAATGGCTGGATGATCTTCAAAATCAACAACCCCTTGATCCGCAATTTCTTGATCTTGCGTGGTCAAATGCTCCCGATCGAAATCGTTTGAAGTTGGCCTTGCGCGTGGGGCAAAAAAATGTGCAATTGCATCCCAGTGAGGCAGTCGCACGCGTGTGGTTGGCCCAAATGCTGCTGGTCGCTGGGCGTCCTGAGGAAGCACGAAATCTGATTGACGAAGCACTCGTACTGAAACCAGAGGATGCTCCTGCTTGGACCGGATTGCTCTCTTATTTTCTGCGGATTGGTGATAGTGAACAGGCGATTCAAGCGCTCGAAGTGTTGCAGAAACTCGAGGATGTGCCGGTCGAACGGCGGCATTGGATTGCCGCGCAAACCTATCGGCGGTTGGGCCGAATTGAAGAGGCGAAAACGGCATATGACCAAGCACTTATCCATGCCCCAACTCAAGTTGAGATCTTGTTGGATTATGCACGTTTTCTACGCGCGTTTGATGAGGATCAGGCTGAGCGTGTCGTGCGGAATACGATCCAAATGGCGCCGAGTAACCTGGGCGCCCGACAACTGTTGGCCGGTTGGCTCAATTTAAGTCAGGAAAGTAACGATCGACTGGAAGCACGGGCCCTGTTGAATCCCGACGGAAATCGAGTTGAGATGTTCGACCGACGTGCGGAGGCGATGGTGCGGATGCAGAGTGGTCGCTCGGATGATCGCCGGATTGCGAGGGCAATCCTGGAAGAACTGGTGGCAGCGGGGGAGGACCGTTTGGAGGATCGAGAATCCTTGGCGATGGTTTATGAGCGAGACGGTGACTACCAGCGGGCCGGTGCTGAATGGGAGATGTTGGTAGAACGTTCACGCCCAATCGCTCGACACCTCGTTGGCTACATCGAACATTTACTGAATCAGGGCCACATGGATGACGTGCCGAAATGGCTGGGGCGACTTGAACAACAATCGCCCCACAGTTTTAGCTTATTGAAGTTGCGCGTCCGATATCTGCTGGCTCGAGGTGAATCCGAGAAAATGGATGTGATGATTGAGGATTATGTTCGTCGTGGATTTGCTTCAACAGACAAACCGGCGGTAGAACGAAGAATGTTGCGGCAAGTTGCGGAAATGCTCGAAGGATTCGAACAGATACATGCATCCGAGTTGCGATTTGCTCAGCTGTTCGAACGTTATCCTGAGGAACGCGAAGGTTTGGTGCTGTTTTGGGTGAGAAATCAACAGGCTCCGCGAGCGTTAGAGATGTGTTTACGAGCAGTCCAAGAACAACCTTCCCCGGGAAATGCCACGCTGCTCGCAAAAGTACTGGTTTACGGTGAGTATTCGGCTGATTTCTACCGTCGTTCTGATCAGCTGCTGACAAGTGTCCAAGCGGAATACCCAGACGATCCACCTTTGTTGTTTGCGTTGGCGAATCTGCGACTCAAACAGGGGCTTCAGCAGGATGCAATTGAGATTCTTCGCCACCTGACGCGAGTGACTCCGCAGCATGTCCTTGCTTGGAATAATCTCGCTTCGATTCTGGCGGATCAAAAAGGGCATCAACAGGAAGCCATGCAGTGCATTAATCAGGCGATCGCGGTAGCCGGCCGGCCGGTGCCAATTCTATTTGACACCAAAGCCGTGCTGCTGATCCAAGCCGGTGATCACGAGGCGGCGGCTAATTTATTGAAGCAAGCCATAAGTTTGTCGAACGATGCAGATTCCCGCTATCAATTGCATTTGGCGGTTGCTGGTCAACGACTCGGTGATCGGCGGATTGCACAGAACGCTTTGCGCTCGGCAATGGATGCTGGTGTTCGTAAGGCGTTCTTAACTGACTATGAGCTTGAATGGATGACGGAAGTAGAAGAATCGCTTGCAGAATAATTCAACGCGACTTAGTGTGAAATGATGGCACCATCGAACGACAAAAATGTGAAGCTGAACTTGTACGTATCGATGATGATTGCGCTGGCTGTGCTTGTGACGGTAACTTCCGGTGTCCTTGATGGACGCATGAGTCAGCAGTGGGGTGCGGACCAGGACTTCGAACAATCCGCGATTGCTCTTGCAGAGTTGCCAAAGCAATTTGGTCGATGGCACCTCGAAGGCAAACAGGGACTCGGTGACTCTGCAATGGAACTGTTGCAATGTCGCGCATTTATCCATCACAGTTATCGGAATGCGGATACGGGACAATTGGTGACGATTGCCGTTATGGTTGGCCCCGGTGCAAAGATGTCAATTCATGTTCCTGAGATTTGCTTCGAAGCAAAGAATTACAGTCTTGTTCAAGATCGTGAGCGGATACAAGTTGATGCTGGAAGTGCTGTGGAGAACCAACTGTGGACGGTGGTGTTTCAATTGAATGATGTGTCAGAACAGCGGATTAATGTCTATTACGGCTGGAAGGCCGCGGGCCAATGGGTGGCTCCGACAATGCCCCGCTGGTCTGTTGCCGGTAATCCTGTCTTATACAAACTGCAGTTGTCCGAGCGAATCACGACATCGATCGATGGTTCCGAAGGTGGTGCCTTGGAATTCTTGGAATCGTTCTTGCCCGTTCTGAATGAACGGCTTGAAGCTTCGAGAATTCCGTGAGTTGTTTGCAGTTCCAGTCTTTGGCTGTAAGCGGTCGAGAATGGTTAATTAAACTGAATTTGAAATGACTTTGATAGTTGTGCGTCTACAAAACCAACCAAGATTTGCGAGCTTCTGATAAATCGTGAGAAGGTTACAATCGACAACCGAAATTCGACACGTTGAAGGTCAAGATGATCTTCGTTCGCATGCGTTTATTTCAATTGTTGTTCCGGTGCGTAATGAACAGGCTCACATTCAGAAGACCTTGGAAATGTTGCTGGTTCAAGATTACCCCCGCGACTGTTTTGAAATCCTTGTGGTGGACGGACAATCCGACGATGCAACGGTAGACATTGTCAGCCGAATCTCGCGTGAATGTCTCAACGTTCGAGTCATTAGTAATCCGCGACAGTGGTCCAGCGCAGGGCGAAATTTGGGAGTCCAAAACGGTTGCGGAGATCTGATTCTGATTGTTGACGGCCATTGTTCCCTTAAGAGTCGCTCGCATCTTTCCGATTTAGCCGCCGCATTTGCGAATAGCGGTGCCGACATTATTGGCCGTCCTCAGCCGTTGCGAGTTCCGCTGGCGACTGCCTGGCAAAAAGCCGTGGCGGAAGCACGAGCATCCCGTCTAGGCCATCATCCAGATTCGTTCATTTACACAGAAACCGATCGCTTTGTCCCGGCGATCAGCGTAGGGGCTGCCTATCGTCGTGAGGTGTTCTCGAAGATTGGCTACTTTGATGAGTCTTTTGACGCGTGTGAAGACGTGGATTTTAATTACCGCGCGGACCAAGCTGGCTTGAGTTGTTTTTTCTCTACACGGGCCGTCGTGAATTATGTGCCGAGAAAATCGCTGGTGGCGTTGTACCGGCAACTGTCTCGGTATGGCCGAGGACGCATTCGTCTTTGGCGCAAACACCCAGAGACATTGAGTCTCAAGACACTCTTGCCGGGTGTGTTCGTCACCGGTTTGTTGAGCGGACCGCTGCTGTCCCTGATCAACGATCGCTTGTTGTGGGTGTATTGGACGGCCTTGCTTCTTTACTGCTCGACGTTGCTGACGATCTCAGCGTTGATTGCGATTCGGCGACGTAATTTCAATTTGATGGTGTGGTTGCCGGTGATCTTTCTGACCATACACATATCAGCGGGCTGGGGGATACTTCAGGAGACGTTGGTAAGTGGTTGGAGAAGTGGATGGTCGAGTTTCCAGGGGGTAAAGGTCAATCCGAATGTTCAGAAGACATCTGATCTAGGCTGATATGTCCGGTCAAGCTGCACAAACCGTTCGCGTTTGCTTTGTGATCGAGAATCTCCTCAGAGCTGGAACCGAACTGTGGATTCTACGTCTGATCGAACGACTTGACCGTCAGCGTGTTCAGCCACTGCTTTGTGTCGTCGATGGTGATTCGCCTGACTCCCGTCAGCTTGAGCCCACCGATTGCCCTGTCCTGCGATTAGGCTTGTCAAACCTCAAGACGGTTCGAACCGTTTCCGCAGCATCTCGTTTGTTTCGTTTTTTGCGGCACCACCAAGTCGATGTGGTTCAAGTACATCACGCTGATCCGTTCTACTTGGGAGTGCCCGTTGCTCGATTGGCAAATGTTTCCCGAGTTGTGCAAACCAAGTATGATGTTGGTTATTGGCTCAAGGGAGCCGATTTGTGGTTGCATCGAATGATGCGTCGTTGGGTTGATTTGACCATCGCCAATTGCGAAGCTTGTCGGCAAGCAGCAATTGAGCAAGAGTGGTCCTCGCCTCAGAAGATCGTAGTCCTGGACAATGGAATTGACTTAGCGGGATTGCGTCAAATTCCACCCATGGTGATGCGGGAACAAGCATCGCTTCGTATCGGTATATTGGCAAATCTTCGGCCCGTCAAAGATGTAGCCACCTTTCTGCGCGCGGCACGACATCTGCTTGATACACGTCGGAGTCTCTCATTTCACGTGATCGGCGATGGCGATCAGCGACCTGCGTTGGAACAATTGGCTCTTGATCTGGGGATTGACCGACAGGTTGTATTTCACGGTCATGTATCCAACCCTCAGCATTTGATCGGTCAAATGTCGATCGGCACGCTTTGCTCGTTGTCCGAAGGGTTGCCACATGCGTTGCTTGAATTCATGGCGGCAGGTCGTCCCGTCGTTGCGAGTCGCGTCGGTGGAAATGCTGAAATTATTGAGGACGGTCGCACCGGGCGATTGGTGCCACCGCAAGATCCGAGAGCCTTGTCGGATGCATGGGGCGACATGATTGATCATCCTACCGAGACATTTCAAATGGGAGTTGCTGCGCGCGAAAGCGTTGTGGATCGATTTTCGCTCATTGCGATGACGCATCGTTTCGAGTTGTTCTATCAGAAATTCGGTCGCTCGCATTCGATCAATAAGCGAGTTCAGGAAGAGACTCTTGTCTAGCCCCAATCTACGCACTGAATTGCGTTCCGCAGGTCAGCATTCGCTAGTCTATTTGTTGGGACCGGCATTGTCCAAGGTGATTGGTTTTCTGCTAATTCCGATCTATACGCGTTTTATCTCGCCCGCCGATTTTGGTGTCATGTCGCTCGTCGATGTCTGCATGTCAATCACGATGATGTTTCTCGCAATGGGTGTAGGCGAGAGCATGGTGAGGTTTTATTACGAAACGAGCGACCAAAAACAGCGGCGACAGCTGGTGGCTACTGTGATTTGTGGCACGGCATTAATCAGCTTGCCCACGATGGTAGTCATCCTTCTGTTGGCGGGTAGCTATTATTCGATGCTGGGGATCAGCGATGAGTACGTGAATTACTTGCGATTAGCTCTCGTCAGCGCTTGGCTCTCGATGCTTGCAGAAATCGGTTTGGCCTACTTGCGTATGCGTTATTTTTCCAGACTGTTTACGACAGTCATAATCTTTCAGGTAGTAATGTCCTTGGCGTTAAATCTCTTGTTTGTCGTTCTTTGGCGGCAAGGCATTTGGGGCATTCTTTATTCCACGTTGATTGTGCAAGCGACCATCGCTGTTTTGCTCACCGTCGTGATTCTGTTTCAATCACGTGCGAAACCAAGCTGGAAGCAACTCAAGCAGCTTTTGAGCTTCGGGTTACCCCTCGTGCCCTCAGTCGTTACCTTGCAACTCAGTAATTATTTAAACCCTCTGTTGATTCGTTGGATGCTTGTTGGCGATCCTGTGATGGTGCTTGCCCAGGTGGGCCTTTTTGCCGCAGGGCAACGGATTGGTGTCGTCGTGAATCGTTTTGTCACGGTCCCATTCAACGCCTTCTGGCGTCCCAGGCGGATGGAGTTGGCCTTGCAAAACACGGGAGAAGTCAAGCGGATTCTCGCGAGGGTGTGTACCTACTCAACACTCGTTGCCGCACAAGTTGCGCTATTGTTAAGTGTGGTGATTGAGGATTTACTTCGATTGGTGATTAACGATCGGTATTGGGATGCATGGCGAGTTGTACCAATCATTGCTGCCGCCTACGTGGTGTTGGGATTGGAACATCATTTTTCCGTGGGAATGTATTACGGTCGGAAAACAATTTGGGCGACGTGGATTGGGATGGTTTCACTCGTCACCATGGTTGCAATCAATCTTGTTTTGTTGCCCCTGATCGGAATTTTGGCCGGGGCGATCGCGACCTTTGTGGGGGGCGCTGTTCGAGTCAGCCTGATCCTGATGGTGAGCCAACGGCTGTATAAGATTCCCTTTGAATTCCGTCGAATCGCGTGTTTGGCGATTTGTTGTGCGATGCTGTTTGGATTAAGTCGACTGGTGGATCTTGAGTCAACAGTCCTGACGCTTGCAGCGCGTGGAGCCTGTGGATGTTTGTTAGTCCCCCTGCTGTTGGTGTCGCGATTCTTTTGGCCCACAGAACTGAATGGGTTTCATGATGTTTTGACTGGCCACCGACTTCGGACCGTAACAAAATGAGTGAATTGTCTCGTTCCTATACCTCATTGCCACAGTGCGAGTTGTCAACGCAGGTCTTGCCCATGGGTGGACTCGCTGATGAAGCGTCGGACGTAGATGCAGAAATCGGTGCTGATGACTTTGCGGTCGTGGAAAATCGACGCTGGTCACGATCGATCGGGCTTTGGCTTGTTTCGATTTACATCGTACTTTTCTTGATTCGACCTTGGGAAATATTGGTTCCTTCACTTGGGGCCTGGCATTTCGAACGCATGTACGCCGTCGTGATGATCAGCGTAGTTTTGATGACCGGTCGTATGCCTCGCTGGAATCTTCAGACGGTGTCAGTCATCGCGTTTGCGTTAGCTGTGACCCTGTCGGCCCTTAATGCGTGGCAGTCCGCTTTGGCGTGGCATTGGCTTTACCAGTATTTGGCGATTGTCTTGGTTTATTTCTTAATGTTGGCCGTCTGTCGTGCCCCCAGAGACTTGTTCTTGCTGATCATGACCTACGTCGGAACGATGTTTGTGTATTTGACGAAATCTCTTTGGGAATTCTACGTTCACGGTCGCCATGAATATGCGCAAAGCGTGACTCGCCTCCTCGGAATTGAAGAAACCTATGGGGAACCGAATTCATTAGCGATGTCTGTTGTGTTGTCGTTGCCATTGTGGCTTTTTCTCTTGCGAAGTCGGAAGCCGCTGACTTGGCAATGGAGTGCCGGTTGGCGTTGGGGCTACGGTGTGGTGATTAGCAGTTATCCGTTTTTGGCAATCGTGACAGTTTGGGAAACCAACAGTCGCGCCGGCATGCTTGGGATCGTTGCCTTTCTGGTGGGTGCTGTGGCTTTTAGCGAGCGTTCCGTGAAACCGATGCGGGCTGTTTTCGTTTGCATGATGGCTGTGGCGATACTTTGGCTGATCACCCCCGCTATTCAAAAGGAAAGGCTGAGCACACTTTGGGATAAGAATGCGGGGCCGGCCAACGCTCATGCGTCGGCCAGTGGACGTTGGGAGGGTTTTCTGGCAGCCATGCAGATGGTTCAAGATCGACCTCTGCTCGGCGTGGGAATTGGGAATTTTCGCGACTATCGGATAATCTACGTGGATGGCATTGGCCTAGTTGCCCACAATTTGCCCGGCCAGATTCTTGGTGAGACCGGCGTGCTGGGTGGAACTGCCTTCTTGGTGATGATCTTGGCCACTCTTCGCATGACGCGTCGACTGCGGTTACTCGCGGCTGAACAGTCGGCGTCGGCCTTTGAGGTTTATGTCCACCTTGCACAGATGTGCTTGTTGGGTTTGGGGTTGAGTATCTTGTTTGGTGTTTCGTTGCACAATGGACTAAGGTTCAATTGGTTGTGGATCGCAGCCTTTAGTGGGTTGGCTCTGCAGTTCTGTGAACAGAGCATTGCCGACTGCGATGATGCGGGTCAGTTGGGACAGACGCTGTGACCTGTTTATCCACATCGAATTTACCACCTGCATTATTTGCTGACTTGCAGCGGTGGTGTGATCGCGAGTTTCAACAGGCTCCGAAACAGACCGATTTGCTTTCCACAGAAAAACGCAACTGTTCGACGATTTATCAACTCAAGGTGACGCTGGCCGATCGCGATGAACACTTGGTCTGCAAACGAATTGTCGACAACGAACAAAATCGACTCTTCCGGCATCGGGGTAACGCGGCCCAAGTCGAATATGACGCGCTCTGCAGAATGCATCGAACATTGTCCTCGAATCGTGCGTTCGGCGTTCCGAAGCCTCGGGCCGTATTCCCTGACTCGAACTCGTTCCTGATGGATTATACGTCGGGAGTAAGTGTCGAGACTGTGTTTCCAGCTCTTCGTTTGACGGCGAGCCGGAATGCGATTGGTCATGCACTCGACGTCTTCCGTAAAAGTGGCGCCTGGTTAAGATGTTTTCAATCGTTGAATCAAGAATTTAGCGATGACAAGAGTGTCTTGGATGCGACGCTGCGCCATTGTGACGATCGGCTGCAGATGATCATTGACGAATGCGATGCGGCCCTGCCGACTGAGTTTCGTTCCCGGACGCTTCGGAAAATCGAGTCTTGGGTAAGGCGAATTGACGGGCCCATTGGCGTCGCCAATTGCCACGGGGATTTTGGCCCATGGAATCTGATGATGGATCAGGATCGCCTCATCGTGTTCGACTTTTTTGCTTTTCGACACGACTGTCAGTTGACGGATTTGTTGGGCATGTTGATATATCTTGAGAGTCAAAGCGACGCACCGTCATTCAGCTCTCGAAGAGTGACGCGATTGCAGGCGGCCTTTCTGCAGGGCTTTTTCCCTGAGACACCGCTGGATCCTAATTTGATTGCGGTTTGTGAAGCACACCAACGCATTCGTCGTATACACGATTGCGTGATGCAACGTCCGGTTAAGTGGAGTGATCAATACCGTCTGAAACGAACATTGCGAAAGAACATTGACTGGCTGTGTGAAGACAGTCCGTCGTTGCTGGATAGATTTGAGATCTTGACCGAAAGCCAGGTGAAATGAATAAGAATCAAACCGTTCGCGTTGGGATTGTTGGTGCGGGACATATTTGTCCGTTCCACATCGAAGCGTTGCAACGTCTGGATGACGTTGAAATTATCGGAATCAGTGATTTTCTAATAAAGCGAGCCGAAACGATCGCCAAGCAATACCATTTGCCCAAGGTGTACGCGCAGCTGAACGAATTGTTGGCGGAGAGCGATGTTGTCCATGTGTTGACGCCACCAGAAACCCATGCCAATTTGACAGTGCAGGCACTGAAAAAAGGTTGCCATGTGTTTGTGGAAAAACCAATGGCGACTTGCGTGAGTGATTGTAATGCGATCATTCGTGCGGCTGAGACACATGGTGGCATCGTCGGGGTCGATCATTCGTTGCTACTCGACCCTTTCACCTTGCAAGCACGTCGAATCGTCGCGAGCGGTCGGATTGGCGTCGTGCACTCGGTGGAATGTATTCGATCTCAAGACTATCCGCTCTATGAAGGGGGGCCATTGCCGGAGATGTATGCGGTGGGTGGTTACCCGTTTCGAGATTTGGGTATCCACGCCCTCTATCAAATCGAAGCATTCCTGGGGCCCATTATCGATGTGAAATGGATGATGGGTCATCAAGGCGATGATCCGACGTTGTGTTTTGATGAGTGGCAGGCGATGGCTCGCTGTCGTCAAGGTTCGGCGCATCTTCGCATCTCTTGGAATTCGCGACCGCTACAAGATCTCATTCTTATCCATGGGGCGAAAGGCACGATCAAGGTGGATCGCTTTGGGCTGTCGGTGACAACAAAGCGCGAGGGGCGACTGCCGGAGCATCCGCAGCGAGCGTTCAATGCCATTGCCGAAGCAGCCAACACTTGCTGCCAAGTTCCCTGGAATCTGGCCAAGATCGTCACCAAAAAGATCCGACGTTATCATGGCCTGCAGTCAATGGTGAGTGATTTTTACAGCCGGCTTCGAGACGGAAAGCCGCCTTTGGTGGGGCCCGAGGATGCAAGACGGATCGGATATTGGTCGGAGATGATTGCGGCTGACGCCGATCAGCAAAAGGAACTCTTGCAAGCGGAATACGCTCGTCCCTTAATTGCGAAGACGCTTGTGACTGGTGCTACAGGATTGATCGGATCTCACTTGCTTGATCGGTTGTTGGAAGCGGGGCAGCCGATTCGAATCCTGACACGCCGACCCCCACCCCAGCATCTTCGGAATCATCCTCTCGTGGAGGTTGTGTTAGGCGACTTGGGTGACCCGATTGCCGTCGACCGAGCTGTTGAGGGTACGGAAATCGTTTTTCACTCGGGCGGCGTTCTGCACGGGGCGGCCGTCGATTTTGTGCGGGGTAATGTGGTGGGTACAGAAAACGTTGTCACCAGCTGCCTCAAGCATCAGGTTCAGCAGTTGGTCTACATGAGTTCACTCAGCGTCTTGCAAGCGATTCGAGAGGATGAAACACCCATTGATGAAAATTGTCCGTTAGAAAAGGCACCGGAAAAACGAGGCCACTACACGCAAACTAAGCTCAACGCCGAAGTGATCGTGACCCGTGCTG